>NZ_JBNPXF010000011.1:0-99867 GCF_050433445.1 Kroppenstedtia sanguinis
TTTCGCCATAAGAAAATCCCCTCCGGCAGTTCAGTGCTTTTGTCCATCTTACCAGATGGACTTTTTTCACTGTCTACCGTATGGGGATAATACCAGAGTAACCGGTCTTTTTATAGTGCGGGTCATGGGCGCTTTCTTGACGAATAAGGATGTACCCTGTGCTGTTGGTCAGCCATAAATGGCGTTGGAACCGTATATTGTTCCTATGTTCAGAAGATAATTAGAGGATTTCCAGTACGATTTGAGCTATCAGCTCGGTGGAAAATTTCCGTCGAGTACCCTGACTTAACTTAGCAACTTGTCCGGTTTTCGTAGACCATTATATTGAGCAGAAAGAGCTGTAAGTCAACGTCGCATAGCGACGTTATTTGTTAAGCCAGATATCACTCTTAGCGAGTGGATATCTCTTTCATTGTTAGTTTAAAATCAATCTCTAAGTCGCTTACTATGGCTTTTAATAATTGATTTCTTGCAATTACCAATCGCCTTTTAGAATCAACAGTTGAATTATTCTGTTCTAACACTTCCGGGTTTGTAAACTCAATGTATAAATCGGAGACTCTTTTTATTTCATTAAATGTTCTATCTGGAATAAATAAGCCATTCATTCGAACTTCATTTTTTAATTTCTCAAATTTATTTTCTGCCTTTTCTTTAATTTCTTCACAATCTCCTTTATCAAATATGAATATCGATGATGAATCAAGCATATATTCCCGTTCCTTCAGTTCATCATCATAATATTTTATCATAATATCCAACAGTTCATCCGCCTCTTTTTTTACACATAAGGTCGCTTCCAATGTTTTTTTGTATACTTCATGCCTGTACATTTGAACACGATTCTTTTTATTGATCCTTAAGTTTATAATTATAGTTATAAATCCAATTGTCATCGTTATTATTGTAGAATACTGACTCCAATTAAATGTATTCAACCAAATTTCCAATTGCCATAAACACCAAGACATTCCTTCAATAGAGTACGAAAACAAAAAATGCAAATTTCCTATTGCTCTCGATATCAATTCCATCCAATTTATCTTTTTGCTTAAAAAAATAAGGCTCATGCATTCGGCTATTGTGATGCAGGTTATAAAAAAGAATATTATTAAGCCTAATCTCTCCCATTGTGATAAATATAAATTACTTTTTTTATGAAATCCCTTTTTAGAGATTCTCAGCGATAAGAAAGACCAGAATATCGCAATCAAAACAATAGGAAATAATAAAACCTGAATAAGTATAGAATTCCATGTTAGATCAAAATATGAAGAAACAATGATTAAACATAGAAGAAATAGCACGCATATGATAGAATAATACAAAGAATAATACATCTTTTTCAAAATAACTCCACCTCGGGTGATCAAAATGAAAAGATTAATCAAAATGACCTCAAATGAACTTAAAGAGCTTTTCAGGAGAGCTAAATTAGGCCCAATCTTGCTGCCACTTTATAAAGACGAAGTTTTCTTGATAACAATTTTTTATTTATTAGTTTATGTATTACACAAAAATAAGCTCTTACCCCCTGAGGTGCCTTTTGTTGTAACTTTTTTCGCCATACCTATATTAATACCTCTAACTTTATGTAGGATTGAAATTGACCATTTGCCATTGTACCGAAAATTAAGATCAGAATTATATGGGCTGATAAAGGCTCGGGAATGGTTGCGAATAGGTCCTATATTCGTGCCTATGGGCAAGGGTATATCAGTTGTAAGCGTAATAAAAGTCATACAATGGTCTCGTTTAAAAGAAGGCCCTCTTCGGAAGTTGAAGTTATTAGAAACCCTTTGTGAAAAGGAACGAACACGAAAAAGAATCAAGATGCAAAAACAAGCCCAAGAAATGATAAATAACCTAATTAAGCATAAACACGACCAACAGGAACAGGATATAAATTCTTCTCTTTAATGTTGAATATAACATAGTGTTTGTCCGTACAGAAGTTATTCCCAAAACATAAGACAAAAAATGTGCCGAAACTTCGGGATGAAAATGTATGATCCGCTGACGGGGGGTTTTTCACACCTGGTCTTTGTTTACGACCATACATACCGACTGGGAAGGAGAAAAGAGGAATGCATATGGTGATTGCACCGGATTCCTTCAAGGGTTCCATGAGCAGCCGGGAAGCGGCGGAGCGGATTCAGGCGGGTCTGGCCCAGGTGTTTCCCGATTGGGAGATGACGGTAGTTCCGATGGCCGACGGGGGGGAGGGGACGGTGGAGGCGATCTTGACGTGGACTGGGGGGAGAAAGCAGACAGCCAGTGTGAAGGATCCCCTCGGCAGGAGCATCGAGGCGGTATGGGGGTATTGTGAAAACAGAGGTCTAGCTGTGATTGAGACGGCAGCGGCTTCGGGATTGGCTCTGTTAGAGGAACCGGATCCCGCCCGAGCTTCTACTTATGGCACGGGGCAGTTATGTAAGGAAGCTTTGGACCACGGTGCGAAGGAAGTGGTGATCGGTCTCGGAGGTAGTGCCACAGTGGATGCAGGAATCGGCTTTTTTGCCGCTCTGGGGGTTCGTTTTTACGATCAACAGAGGGAGTTGTTGGAACCGGTCGGGGGGAATTTGGGGAAGATCGCTCATATCGATAGATCCGGACTGGATCCCCGGTTGCAAAAAGTTAAGATCACCATTGCTTCGGATGTGACGCATCCCTTGTTGGGAACGGAGGGGGCCATCCAGGTCTTCGGTCCACAAAAAGGGATTCCACCGGAAGAACTGGACCGGTTTGAGGAGGGAATGCATCGGTTTGCGGAGTGCCTGGTGCGGGTGACTGGGAGGGATCACCGGTGGACTCCAGGTAGCGGAGCTGCCGGGGGCTTCGGTTTTTCTCTGCTTTCGTTACTCCATGTTGAATGGAAGAGCGGACTGGAATGGATTGCCGCTTGGGGGGATCTGGAGGAGAAGATTCGACAGGCGGATTTGGTGATTACTGGGGAAGGACGGATGGATCGACAGTCCCTGTATGGCAAGGTCCCTGTGGGTATCGCTCGAATCGCCGCTCGGCACCAGGTACCCGTGGTCGCTTTTGCCGGACAGATACAAGGGGACTGGAGTGAAGCGGAAGAAACCGGAATTTCGGTCCTGCTTCCCATCACAGAGGGACCGATCTTGCTGGAGGATGCGATCCGCCAGGGGCCGGATCTCCTGGAGAGAGGGGCTGTTCGTTTGGCTCAGGTCTGGCAGTTGGGGGCACGGCGAGGGGGTGAATAGGAAAACGGCCCGAACCTCTGGGGGTTGGAGCCGTTTTATTGTGAAAAGGCAGGCGTGAGTCATCCCTAATTTCAAATTGTAGTGCCTATGGCGCATCCCTAATTTCAAATTGTAGTGCCCGTGATACAAAGGTCGCTTTGCACCCATAGGGCACAAGTCTCGCCAGGGTCGCTTCCGCTCCTAGGTCTCACTATGGCTGCACAAAACACCCTTCCGCTGCCTATTTTCTGGTTAATCAACAGCCCTGGTGATGGTGAAAAGGTTTTATCCAGGTGTGTCTTTGGCTCATCAGAATTTGGAACCCTCTACTAACCCACCCTACGCTCGGGCCAAGAAGAGATAGTCTGGGGAGCCGCTGAAATGGGGAAGGGTCATCCTCTCCACCTGGAAGAAAGACTCCAGTCGATTCTTAAATGCTTCCGCAGGGGAGGCACTCCAAAAGGTTATGATGCCGTCGGGGGCCAGTAGCCGCTTCAAGTTCTGAAGCCCTTCCACCGTATACAGCCCTTGGTTGGAGTCCACCACGGTCCAATCCGGACCGTTGTCAATATCGAGGCCGATAACATCAAAGCGTTCCTCCGCTTGGCGGATCCATTCTACCAGGTCCGCCTCGATCAGACGCGTCCGGGGATCTTCCAATGCATGGCAGGAGTGTTTGTAGAAGTATTCCTGATACCAACGGATGATCAGCGGTTCGATCTCCACCACTGTCACTTGTTCCACCTGGGGCTCGAGGAGGGCTTCAGCCAAAGAGAAGCCGACCCCCAGTCCGCCGATCAACACCCTGCGCGGTGAGGAATGGTTCTGCAGGGCTGAGCGGATCAGCTCCCGTTCCGAGTCTCCGTTGTAAGTAGCCATGAGAAATGTCCCGTTGCTGATCAATTCAAGATGATGCCCCCGGCGTTGAAGTTGCAATTCGCCCCGCGGGGTCTGCTGTCGTTCGATCACTTCCGGTAGCTCAGTCAATAATATTTCTCCCTTCTTTCATTCTGCAAAATAGGGATTCATGCAGGTGTGTGGATGATCCCTGTTTTAGGCAGGAAATAGGGTTGGGATGTTGTAACGATGAAGAGCCTTTACGCTCTTTGCAAGAGATCGGAGCCGTCCCACCATCCCCGTCTCTAGAAGCATATTTGACGATGTGGGGAAGAGAAAGAGACTGTTGCTTCTATCACCCATTTATCAGTTAGGAAACAGCCTTGAGATTCATAATCTGCCAAATCCTTTTTGGAGTGGACGGAGGAGGGGTGGGTTTCCCATGGAGCGTCTTTGACTGTGGAATGTGAAACCCTATCCCGACCGTCTGCAATGCAGGGTATGCACAACGCCTCTAGAATGAGGCTTCTTGCCGCCAGTGTTCCACATCCCATACTTGATCGGCCCAGCCTTCATGGAAATCGGATTCGTGAGATACGAGGAGAACGGTGCCGGGGTAAGTTCGCAGAGCTTCCCGTAGCACCTCTTTGGCAGCGGCGTCCAGATGGTTGGTAGGCTCATCCAGCACCAGCCAATTGGCCGGGGTGAGCATTAGCTTGCAGAGACGGACCCGGCTTTGTTCTCCTCCGCTCAAGGAGGCGAGGGGCTGGATGAGATGTTCCCCCCGGATTCCGCAACGGGCCAGCGCTTGGCGGATTTCTTTGCGGGTTTGATTCGGGAAAGCGGCCCAAACCTCATCCATCGCGGTATGGAGAGGTGGGGCATGCTCTTCCTGGACAAAGAAAGCGGGTTGGACCCGGTCTCCCAACCGGATTTGTCCGGATAGAGGATGTATTTGCCCAAGCAGCGTGCGCAGGGTGGTCGTTTTGCCCACACCGTTGCGGCCGACCAGGGCCACCTTTTCGCCACGCTTGATTTGCAAATCGACGGCGGTATATAAGGGCTTGCTGTATCCGACGGACAATCCTTTCGCTTCCACCACCGTCGTCACCGGCTCGATGGCGACGGAAAAGGAAAACTTAGGCGGAGGGGAGGAGTGTGGCGGATCAATCCGTTCCATCCGTTCCAGCCGCTTTTCCCGACTTTTCGCTTGCCGGGCTGTAGATGCCCGGGCTTTGTTGCGCCGGATGTAATCCTCCAACCGCTTGACTTCCTCTTGCTGTCGCTGGTATGCCTGATGCACCTGCTGTTTCCGGAGTTCATAGGCGGCCAGAAACTGTGTGTAATCTCCGGGGTAGCGGGTGATTTGACGATGTTCCAGATGAAAGATAATCTCTGCAGTCCGGTTCATAAATTCCTGGTCATGAGAAATGAGTAGAAATGCCCCCGGAGAGTTCTTCAGGGTCTCAGCAAGCCAGTCAATATGAGCCGGATCCAGGTAATTGGTCGGCTCATCTAACAGTAACAAGTCGGGTTGTTGCAACAGTAATTTGGCGAGGAGCAATTTGGTCCGTTGTCCCCCGGATAACCGGCTGACGTCGGTTTCCAACCCGAGGGAGGTCAGCCCCAGACCGGCGGCGGTCTCTTCCACCCGGGAGTCGATCGTGTAAAAATCTCCTTGTTCCATCTGTTCCAATAGCTGGGTGTACCGTTTGCACAGTCGGTCCAACTCTTCTCCTGCGGCTTGCCCCATCTGATGTGTGACCTTCTCCAACTCTGTCTCGGCTTTGTAAAGGTCGGCAAAAGCGGTCTGTAGAAAAGAGCGGATGCTTGCGCCTGGTTTCAGATGCAAATGTTGATCCAAGATCCCCACACGCATTCGCGGGAGACGGTGGATCCGGCCTTCGTCTGGCAACAAGGTTCCCGCCAGAATCTGCAAAAAGGTGGTTTTTCCCACTCCGTTGGGTCCCACCAGCCCGGCATGCTCCCCTGGCAGCAACCGGAATCCCACCCCGTCGAGAAGGGTCCGGTCCCCAAAGCGGTGGGTGAGGTTTTCCACGTGAATTAAGCTCATCTTTGTTCCTCCTTGTAAACCAGCTCACCGGCCGAACCATCTGCCCAAGGTGCAGACTCCCTCCATATAAAAAAGGATCGCGAATCGTCGCGATCCCTTCATGCTCCGGGATGGTGCCGGATGGGTTTGCGACGCTCTGCAAATGGTTGGCCGTATACCTGAAAATGGGCAGACTGCTCCCGTATTAGCCAAAAACCCTTTGCAGAACGGTGGACAAACGCATCAGACTCCTATCCCTCCTTCTTCTTTTACTTTTAACAGTGTATCACATCCTTTCTCCTCTATACAAAAATGACCTTCAGTCCCAAGCAGCCCCTGGGATGTTTGCTCTCACTCGGCGGTCTCCCTGCAAATCCAGACCGGAGTGGACAGAGCCATTTCAGTTCTCTTATAGTGAAGTAAAAGATCTAGCCAACGGATGCGCCAATTCAGGTACCGTGAGTATGGAGAGGCGAATGCCGACTGTACGCATCCTTGGAGAGGGGTTTTTACAGGCGTGTTGATCAGCCATATTTTGGGTGGGGAGATCGTGTTCACCCACGCGACCGTTGCCATCCGGCAAGGAAGTGAAAACTGGCCGCTCCAAATCTGACCATCGGGCAGGGGCAAAGCCTTACGGAAGCAACACAGGGAAGAGGTTGCCCCTAAACGCCCTCCCTCCAGATTCTCCGCTGGGTAGGATGGCAACCCTTATTCTAGAGCTTCAGCTCCTTTAGATTGTAGTGCCTGTGGTGCTACCTTTATTCCAGGGCTTCAGCCCATCGAGATTGTAGTGCCTGTGGCGCAAAGGTCGCTTTGCACCCACAGGGCACAAGTCTCGCCAGGGTCGCTTCCGCTCCCAGGTCTCGCTTTGGCAGCACACGACTCCCTTCCGCCGCCCATTTTCTGGTTAATCAACAGCCCTGGGGTTTTTATTTTATCGGGAAACCCGGCGTTTCCCGTTGAGGGGGGAGAAAGATGGATGTAGATCCGCCACGGATTGTGATTGCTGGTACGGGGAGCGGTGTAGGCAAAACTACGATCACCCTGGGCCTGTTGTCTGCACTGACACGTCGGGGGATTCGGGTTCACCCTTTCAAAACCGGACCGGATTATCTGGATCCGGAGTTGCACCGGTTGGCGACGGGACGTCTCTCTCGTAATTTGGATACCTGGATGCTGGGTACCGATGGGATGCGAGAAGTATTTTGTAAAGGAGCCCAGGGGGCAGATCTCTGTCTAATCGAGGGAATGATGGGTCTTTTTGATGGCGAGGACTCCCGCAGTAATCAAGGAAGCACCGCAGAAATCGCAGTGGAGTTGAAAGCCCCGGTGGTGTTGGTGGTGGATGCAGGGGCCGCCGCCCGGAGTGTGGCGGCGATGGTCCGGGGTTTTCAAGTGTTTGATCCCGCCGTCTCTGTGGGCGGAGTGATTCTGAATCGGGTAGGTAGCGAAGGTCACTATCGCATGTTGAAAGCGGCGATTGAAGAGGCCTGTGGCATGCCTGTACTGGGTGGACTTCCACAAGACTCCTCGTATCAACTCTCCGAAGGGAACCTGGGGCTGCTCCCGATGTTGAGCCCCCAGGAATTTCCGAAATGGCTGGAGCAGTTGGCAGATGAGATGGCTGAAATCATCGATCTGAAGGCCTTGCTCGCTTTGGCCCGGGAGACAAAGGACTCGGTGCAACCGCCGGAATTTGCACGGTTCACTCCTTCTTCCCCTCTCACCTCGGGACCGGTGATTGCTGTAGCTCGGGATGAGGCCTTTTTTCTTTATTACCCGGAAAACCTGGAACTGCTTCAATCCGAGGGGGCCCGTCTCCGCTTCTTCAGCCCTCTGGCTGGAGAGAAGCTCCCGGAAGAAGCAATGGGTTTGTATCTCGGGGGCGGGTTTCCAGAGGCGTTTGCAGAGGAGCTCGCCGGAGCCGAAGAAGTGAAGCGCTCGATTCGGGAAGGGATCGAAAGAGGACTCCCCACTTATGCTGAAGGGGGCGGCTTCATGTATCTGAGTCAATTTCTGGAAGATCGCGAGAGGAGGCAATACCCGATGGTGGGGGTGATCCCGGCCCGGATGGAAATGGGATCCCAGCTGTCTGCCTTTGGCTATCGGGAAGTTCGGGCAACGTCGGACACGTTGCTGTTGGCGAAGGGAGAGACGGCAAGAGGGCATGAGTTTCATTATTCGCGTCTATTGGAGTCGCCCACATGGCAGCCGGCCTGGCAGACGGAGGGAGTGTATGGGACCGGTTGGGAAGGGTTTGCTACGGGAAGCCTGTTAGCCACCTATACGCACCTTCATTTTTTGTCCCATCGGGATCTGGCCCGGCGATGGGTACATGCCTGCATGGAATATCGGCGGAAAAGAAATTCCCTTTGAGCGGGAAGGAGAGAGGGGCTGAAGCGAGTGAAGAGATGTGTAATGTTTCAGGGAACCGGTTCCGATGTGGGGAAAAGCGTCCTGGCCACGGCTTTTTGCCGGATTTTTCGGCGGGAGGGATACGCGGTGGCCCCCTTTAAGGCGCAAAATATGGCCCTCAATTCTTATGTGACCCGCGACGGTGGGGAGATCGGACGGGCCCAGGGAGTGCAGGCGGAAGCCTGTGGGGTGGATGCCACGGTGGATATGAATCCTATCCTGCTCAAACCTACCGGCGAGAGACACTCCCAGATTGTTCTTCGGGGTCAGCCCCACTCTCATATGGATGCCTTCACTTTCCGGGGCGAGTTTCATACATATGCCTGGAAAGTCGTGACTCAATCCTATCGTCGCTTGGAACAAGAGGCGGATCTGATCGTGATCGAAGGGGCGGGTAGCCCGGTAGAGATCAATCTGAAAGAGCGGGAAATCGTCAATATGCGGGTGGCCCGATGGCTGAATGCCCCGGTCATCTTGGTGGCAGATATCGACCGGGGTGGAGTCTTCGCTCAGTTGGTGGGGACGATGGAACTGTTGGAGCCTGCGGAGCGGGAGTTGGTGGCGGGTTTTTTGATCAACAAGTTCCGAGGGGACCCCTCCCTGATGGAGACGGGAATCCGCTGGCTGGAAGAGAGGACGGGCAAGCCCGTGTTGGGGTTGATTCCTTGGTTGCCTGATCTTGGCATTGAGGCAGAAGATTCCGTAGCACTTCAACATCGGACACGAAGGGAAAAGGGGGATGGGGAAATTCTCCGGATCGCGGTGATCCGTCATCCCCGCATCGCCAATTTTACTGATGTGGATCCCTTGGAACGGGAACCGGACGTTTATCTCAACTATGTGGAGAGTCCAGACGCTCTTGCCTCTGCTGATGTGATTATTCTGCCGGACAGCCAGAATGTGATGGAAGACTGGCATCATTGGGAGAAAAGAGGGTTATCCACTGAACTCCGGTGCAGGATGAAGCAAGGTGCGCGGGTGGTGGGAATCTGCGGAGGGTATCAGATGTTGGGGCAGTCGCTTGAATCCACCTCTCAGAGGCTTCCGGGTTTAAATCTTTTCCCTGTGAATACTCTGGTCTCTGCGAAAAAAAGAACTGCTAGAGTAAAGGGAGTGGTGACTTCGGAGCGGCTGGCGGGACTACCTGTGGAAGGAGATCAGATCCAGGCGGGGGGGATGCGACGGATCTCCGGCAGTATGAACCATCCTTTCCTCCAGGTGATCGAGGGGGAATCCCTTTATGACGGAGGGCAGATCACCCCCGATGGCCGTCATTGGGGAGTGGACCTCCATGGGATTTTTGCCAACGATTCCTTTCGCAGAGAATGGCTGAACGACATTCGCCGGGAGAAAGGATGGGAGCCGGTGGAAGGGATCATTTATTACCGAAAGTTGAGGGAAGCCGCTTTGGATCGGCTGGCGGATCATGTTAAAACCTATACCGATATGGACCGGTTGTACCGGATTCTGGGTTGAACCCCATGGAAGGACTTGGACTAGTGCCCCCTCAGAGAATATTGTGTGGAAAATCACAGAAAGGTAAGGATGGTGGGGATTTGATTCGCCTTTGCGCTCTTTGCAAGAGATCGGAGCCGCCCCACCATCCTGCCTCCGCCTTGCTGAAAATCAAAATCAAAGTTGCCTTGAGGGGCACCAGCCAGAACTTTGGTGCCGACATGTGGCCCACCTGGCTTTGGATGGATCAGACACTGGAAGTATTCAGAGGGTTGGGATGGGTTTTCACATTCCACTTTCGTTGTTTTTTTACAATATTTCCAGGAGTGGGCAGAAGAGTCATTAGAAGGAGTACAAAAAAGGCATTTCCATGTGGAAATGCCTTTTTTGAGGTGAGAGGAAATCCGATTCCTTTTAGGTTTCAAGAAATGAATCCTTGCGATGGGCAGGAAGACTCTCACGATCGGTTTGGGAAGGGTTTTTCTTTTCCGATTCGCTGAGGACCCCTTTTAATGTTTGTACCTCTTGATGCAGGTCTCTAATTTCCTGTAGCAACAGTTCATTGAATTTTTCCTTTTTCTTCTCCTGTTCCTCTTCTTCCACTTTTTCTACCTTGTTTACAATCACTCCGATAAACAGATTTAGGATGACGAAGGTACCGATCAGGATAAAGGTGACACAATAGATCCAGGCCCAAGGTTCTTCCTTCATGAGAGGGCGCATCACCACACTGGACCACGAATCGAGGGTGACTCCTTGAAACAAGGTTAGCAATGTAACATGGAGAGAGCCGAAATACTCCGGTGACAACTCACGAAATAAAAAGGTCCCGATGACAGCAAATATGTAAAAAAAGATGCCCAACAACAGCATGATGTTTCCCATCGAAGGAATGGTCACCAACAGGGTCTCTACTAGCCTTCTTAGTGATGGAATCACCGATAGGGCACGTAAGACGCGCAATACCCTCAGTACCCGCAGGACCGTGATAAAGTGGGCGTGGATGAAAAATATACTTCCGGAGATCAATAAAAAATCAAATAGATTCCATGGATCACGAAAAAATCCGGAAATAGAACGACTTCCGAGTATACGCAAAATTAATTCCAGAGTAAAGATCCCGAGTAAGATTTGGTCCAATATCAAAAATAAATCTCCGTATTTCAGCGAAACGGATGGATATGCCTCCAATCCCACCATCGCTGCATTCATGAGGATTAGCCCGATGATGATCTTGTGAAACAGAGGATGTTGAACCAGATCTTCCAACCGGCGGCGCCCCCTGGCGATGCTGTCCTTGATGTTCATGAACCGTAAATCTCCTTTCATCATGAAAAAAACCGCCCTTTGGCGACTTTTTGTTTCTTTCATGGTCAGACATCCGGTGGACGGAGATGCCCCTCTCTTTTTCATGGATCACCTCCAGTAAAAATGAAGTATCCACTTGAATAGTGGGAGGATCGTCAGGAGCGTTGATTAACGGAAAAGGTCTGGGAATCGAGGGATAAGTAATGCAACTTGCGCCCACCGGAGCGAATTATGATACTTAAGATTTAACGTATTTCTTTAAACCTAAATCCGTCTAATCAAAAAGCCCGATCTTTTATACAATATCACAGCGGGGTGGATATGGTATAGTTTTTTTGTCAGGGCTGTTAAGTCAGAGGAAATGGGTGACGGGAAGGGAGAGAGTGGGATCTCCGACATCGAAGGAGGGTGGGGTTTCCAAGGAGGAACTGGGGCTCAGGACCGGCCCTGCACTCAAGCATGTCTGACCATTCCATGAAGAGAAGGAACACGATCTCCCCGCCCAAAAGCTAAGCAACATGACTGGGAGGACAACCCTTCACCTTGCTATAGGAGGCTGACCCATTGAAATTCAAGCTGATTCCATGGATCCCAGTTTTGATCATCAGTTTATTGGTTGCATGCAGTGGAGCCCAGACGGAATCCCATAACGAAGAGACCGAGCTTTATCTATTGGCTGCGGCCAGTCTGACAGATGTGGTTCAGGAAGTAAAAAAGGTATACGAACAGGAACACCGTCATGTGAAATTGGTCCCCAGTTTTGCATCCTCGGGTAAACTGCAACAACAGATTGAACAGGGGGCACCAGCAGATCTGTTTATTTCCGCTGGCGAAAAAGAGATGGATGTTTTGATCCAAGAAGGGCAGATCGTATCAGATCATCACCGATCTTTCTTACATAATGAGTTGGTGCTGATTGTGTCTCGAAATGAGGAAAAAATCAAAGGGTTTGAGGATTTGGCCCAGGCGAGTAAGATTGCTGTCGGCGAACCGAAGACGGTGCCTGCGGGGGAGTACTCCAAACAAACTTTACAGTTCATGAAATTGTGGGACTCGTTGCAATCCCGGATGGTGTTTGCTGGGGATGTACGGCAGGTGTTGACTTACGTGGAGACTGGGAATGTGGATGCTGGTTTGGTATATCGGACCGATGCGCAAACATCGGATCGAGTCACTGTGGCGGCAACAGCACCGGCTGGGAGTCATCGTCCGATCGTGTATCCCATGGGTGTAGTGAAAGGCTCTCCAAACCGGGAGGAGGCCGATCGATTCTATGATTGGCTGGATGGAAAAAAAGCGCGAGCGATTTTCCATAAATACGGGTTTCAGGATGCTGCAGAGAAATGATGGAGTCCGGTTTTTGGTTCCCTGTCCGTCTGTCCTTGGAGGTTGCATCGGTATCCAGTGTCATTGTGTTTATGCTGGCTTTAGGAATAGCCGGGTGGATGAAAGGGCGGACTTTTCCGGGGAAACAGGTATGGGAAACCTTGTGCATGTTGCCGCTGGTGTTACCGCCGTCTGTGGTGGGATTTGGACTTTTGATTCTTTTGGGGCGGAACAGTTGGCTGGGGCAAGTGATCGAATGGGTGTTTTCCCAACCGGTGGTGTTCACTTGGTGGGCCGCTGTGATTGCGGCGATCGTGGTTGCTTTTCCCTTGGTATATCAGATGATTAAAACCGGTTTGGAATCCATCGACCCAGACTTGGAGGATGCGGCTCGCTCCATGGGGGCCGGGGAGGTGCAGGTGTTATGGTTTGTCACCCTCCCCCTTGCGTGGCGTTCTCTGCTTACAGCCTATACGCTAGGGTTTGCTCGTGCGCTTGGAGAATT
Organism: Kroppenstedtia sanguinis; assembly: GCF_050433445.1. NCBI lineage: Bacteria > Bacillati > Bacillota > Bacilli > Caryophanales > Thermoactinomycetaceae > Kroppenstedtia > Kroppenstedtia sanguinis. Next base: position 13,112 of record NZ_JBNPXF010000011.1, read on the forward strand.
TGGAGCGACGTTGATGTTTGCCGGCAATATTCCGGGGCAGACACAAACCTTGCCCACAGCGATCTACATTGCCGTGGAGTCAGGAGAGATGGGGATGGCCGTTTATTGGGTGGGAATGATTTTGTTGATTTCTTTTGCCTTGTTGAGTGTGGTCCATAGGATTCAGCAGAAGCCAGAGTGAAAATGGCTTCCCATCGGAGACCCAGAGGCGACCTTCCCATCCAGACGGGAGGGTCGCCTCTTTTTGTAAAGCAGTTTTGGGTCCGATGGATCACGTCGGGAGTCAGGTCTATTTCAGGTAGGAAATCAGGTAGGACGATGAAGAGCCTTTGCACCCATAGGGCACAAGTCTCGCCAGGGTCGCTTTCCGCTCCCGGGTCTCGCTATGCTTTCTTTGCAAGAGATCGTAGCCCTCCCACCATCCCCGTCCCCTTAAGCCATACGATGGGGGCAATGGGAAGAGCGAAAGGGTCGTTTCGTTCCCATCATCCACTTTAGGGTTCATCAACAGCCCGGGTCGGGAGTATCTGGAGTGTGTTGTGATCCTCCCCATCCGAAGAGCGGATGATGATTCTCCTTCGTCTTCTATAAACAAGGAAACGGGTTGGAGGAGACAACGCTACTAACCGTAGGCCTGGGCAGCCACTGCATACAGATGAGGGCGGGTGGGGAGAGCGTCTCCGTTTTTCATCATCACCGGCGGTTTTCGGTCGATTCGGAAACCTGACCTTTCCAATTCTACTGTTAGATGGGGGTCAGGGAACAGATCCACCCGCATCCTGCCTTGATGAGAGGATGCGATGTGATGGATCAGCCGCAAGGCGGACAGAGGCCCGGGGGCGACCACAGGTCCGATCACCAGCATGGCGGGGTTCTGAAAGCTGAGAGCATATCCCGTGATTTCGCCACGATTTGTTTCCAGCTTGAATCCGTGGGCTGATCGTTCCATTCTCAGCTTCAGAAAAGAGCCACGGTCTCCCTTGAAAGCATGTTGGTCTAAGGCGAGAATGCGATCTGCATCCTCCGGTATAATCGGGGTGAGAGTATATCCATCGGCAGGGGCTTCATCCCGAAGATAGGATGAGGTCACCAGTTTGTGCAGTTGACTTACCCTTTGAAAACCCAGCTTTTCATAGAGAGGCTTCCCTTCCTCTGTGGCGACGAGCATCACGGGGGTATTTGCTACAACTTTCAGTGCATGGATGGTCATCTGTCGCCCCAGTCCGATCTTGCGGTACCCCGGATGGACCATCACCATTCCGAGGGAGCAGAGACCGGACCAGGGAAAGATCGCGCTGGTGGCGATGATTTTCCCGTCTTCCTTATGAAATCCGAACAACCGGCCGGTATGTAGGGCCAACTCCAACTCTTTAAGAGAGTAGTCCCAGCCCAGTTTGTCGGACAGGGTGACAACCTCCCTCAGATGTTTCCGGGTTAGTGGGATGATACGTCCGGTCATTCTTTCAGCCCTTTTCGATCCGCTTTTCTCATTTGATTCGGATTCACTTCATAGTGAGCCGATCGTTCACGAACCACCACTTCCATCAGTTCCTTGACAGCTCGCAATTCTTTATTGGCCAATGGGATGTACTCCCAATGAAGGTCTTTGCGGGTGAGGAAATTTTTTAGATTTCCATCGGTGCCAGGAGGATCCGAATCTTGGCGCGGATGGGAGAGGAGCGAAGCTCTGTCACTGCGGCCCAGGAGGAAATCAGCAGAAACCCGGAAGAAATCGGCGATTTCCGTCAACAAGTTTAAAGAGGGTTCCCGTTCTCCCCGTTCATACATTCCGACGGCGCTTTTGCTGATTCCGATTTCCCGGGCCAGATCTTCTTGGCGCATCTTTTTCTCCAATCGCAAGGTGCGAAGCCGTAGTCCCAGTATACGCATGTCGTCCGCCCCCCTCCTTCTTTGTTTAATTTAACACATAACGTGTGAATTTCACAATATGTATTCAAAAGGCACGTATTGTTATTTATAATAGAAGTAGCACAAATTGTGTCATAGGTGGTGGCGATGAATAAAGGCAATATGGTGGACAAGTTGATTTCCCTGCGAGGGCATCGAAGTCGGATGGAGGTGGCTGATGAGATCGGAATTAGTGTGAGCGCATTACAGATGTATGAAAATGGGCAACGGGTTCCCCGGGATGACATCAAGGTGAAACTGGCCCGCTACTATGGGGTTTCCGTTGAATATCTCTTCTATAATGGAGATGATTGATATGGAGAACAACCTTGGAAAACAGCGGGAGGAGCCCTGGTTTCAGGGATTGAGTCCTGTCGAACTGGGAAGGTGGATTCGGCAACAACGTAAAGAACGGGGGCTCCGCCTGGAAGATTTGGCGGGAGCGGGTCTTTCTGTCGCCACGATCAGCAATATTGAAAGGGGAGTTCCCCGGGTTCGTCCGAAGAAATTTGTTCTTCTTCTGAACAAGTTGCAGCTGGGAGAAAAGGATTGGAAGGGGAGATTATCTTCCGTTGAGAGTGGATGGGAGGAGCCCCTCTTGATAGCTGAAATTTTTCTGCGTTCGGGTCATCCGGTGGAAGCACTCCGGGAGTTGGAGCGAACCCGAGGAACGGGAGGGCTGAAAAGTTCCAAATATCATCTGTTAAAGGGAGCATGTTTCTTCAGCGTAGGGAACTTAAACCGGGCGGAGCGTTGTTTTCAGTTGGCGATCCGACTCTCCCAAAGAAAACCCTCTGAATCGGAGGAGTCTATCGAAGCAGCCTCCTACTGCGGATTGGGAGAGATTCAGGGAGAGAAGGGAGAGTGGAAACGTGCACTTCTCTTGACCCAAAGCGCTCTGAAAAAAGTGGATTCCGATACAGGAGAGAGTCGACTCCTGTTCAACCTGTGGCGGAATCGAGCACATTATCTTTTGCAAATGGGACGGCAGTGGGAGGCCCTGTCCACTCTGCGGATCGTATGGACGTCAGTGGACAGAAGCTCCTTTTCAGAGGGCGCTCTTTCCCTCTTTGTGCTTCGGGCCCGGATCCATCTCGAATTGCATCAGTACGGTAAGGCCCTTCAGTTTGCCCAGGAGGGATTGAAGCGGGCAGTGGCTGAAAGTCAAGTGGGCAAAATGTACGAACTGGCTGGGGTTCTGGCGGAAGCTTCTCTCATGAGTGGGGATTCCCAGAGGTCCGAAGGGTACCTTCGTTTGTTGGCGCGGATCGGGGATTCGGTTCCCGCGGCGGCACAGATCCAGGGGTGGACGTTACTCGGGCAGTACCACACCAGGAACCGGGAATGGCGGGAGGCTTCCACATCCTTTAAGAGGGCGCGAAATCTTGGACAGGAAGCGAACAGGCCTGATTTGCTGGCCCGGTTGTATTTGGCTTGGGGGGACAGCGAAAGGGAGCGAAAGAACTTTTCCGGAGCGACCCTCCATTATGAAGAAGGATTACGAATCCTCGGTATCGTCAGTGATCCGAATCTGGAACGGGTACTCCGGCTTCGATTGGCAGAATCCTGGGAAGGCAGGGATGAGAAGGAATTCTTATGTTGCTTGCGGAAGATTTATGAATTTGAGTGTGGACGGAGGGGGGTGAAGTCTGATCCCTGTGATCAGGTTCCGCTTCCGGAGGAGGGGATCCTTGCCCGTTGATGAGTCGAAGCTGTCTGCTGTACCGGATTGAATACAGCAATCTGGCCCTGGTGGAGACCAAGGAAGTGATGCGCTGAATCGCGCAATACTTGGATAATCAGGCGGATCTCGATGTGCCCGTCGGGATTCATATGATGGGATGTCCCCATTCGCGGATATCGGTTTGCAAGGGATCAAGAGGAGGAGACGAAACCGAGGTGTTTCGTCTTTTTTTTGTGCCATGATCGCGTCGGGATTTCGGTCAACCCAATCCCCGCCGACCTGGGGTTTATCCGACACCTTCGTTTGAGGTCATCGACTCGTGTGCTTTCTCCCACAGAGAGCTTCTGCTATAATGGGGGATATTCCATGGGTGGTCTGACCACTGCCACCAGAATCGAAGGGGTTGAAGTCTTTGTCTTCTTTGCGAGAAGAAGCTCTAAAGTTGCACCTGGAACAACAAGGGAAATTGACGGTCCATTCTAAAGTGCCTGTCAGCAATTCCAACGATCTCAGTCTTGCCTATTCACCGGGTGTGGCCGAGCCCTGCAAGGAGATCCATACGGATCCGGGCAAAGTGTTTGATTATACGATGAAGGGGAATCTGGTGGCTGTAGTATCAGATGGTACGGCGGTGCTGGGACTGGGGAATATCGGGCCTCACGCGGCGATGCCTGTGATGGAAGGAAAAGCGGTTCTGTTCAAGGCATTTGCCGGAGTAGATGCTTTTCCCCTCTGTGTCGATACCCAAGAGATCGATAAAATCGTGGAAACGGTAAAATTGCTCGCTCCCACATTTGGAGGGGTGAATCTGGAGGATATTGCCGCTCCCAAATGTTTTGTCATCGAAGAGCGATTGAAAAAAGAAGTAGATATTCCTGTCTTTCACGACGATCAACACGGAACGGCGATCGTGACCCTCGCGGGCCTGATCAATGCGTTGAAAATTGTGGACAAGAAAATGGAAGAGATCCGAGTGGTGGCCAACGGAGCAGGCGCCGCTGGCATGGCGATTGTCAAGCTGTTGCTCTCTCTCGGGGTGAAAGATATCATCATGTGTGATAGCAAGGGTACCCTCTATGAGGGAAGAAGCGAAGGCATGAACAGCGTGAAGGAGAAAATCGCGCAAGAGACCAACCCCAGGGGGATTCGTGGCTCTCTGTCTGATGCGATGAATGGAGCCGATGTCTTTATCGGGGTGTCGGTGGCGGGAGCGGTCACTCCAGAAATGGTGCGATCCATGAACCGGGATTCGATTATCTTCGCTATGGCCAATCCTGTTCCCGAGATTATGCCCGAGGAGGCCTATGCGGCAGGAGCCAAAGTGGTGGGTACGGGGCGTTCCGATTTTCCCAATCAGGTAAATAACGTTCTGGCATTCCCTGGGATTTTCCGGGGGGCCTTGGATGTTCGCGCCCGCAACATCAATGAGGAGATGAAGGTGGCAGCGGCCCGGGCGATCGCTGATCGGATCGATGAGGATCAACTCGCCTTTGACCATGTGATTCCCTTTGCTTTTCAACCGGACGTGGCTCCCAATGTGGCAGCAGAGGTGGCACGAGTGGCGATGGAAACAGGCGTGGCCCGTCTGCAAAGGGATCCAAAGGAGATTTATGAACGGACGATGCAATTGATTCATAATTCCTCCAACACCGATTGATTCTGGGAAAAGGATGTCTGTCAAGCGAGGTGTGATCAAAAGACCGTGGTAATAGAAGCTGGTTCGTCCAAATTTCAATCCATTTTGCTCCGCATCCACGAAGTGATCGATGAGAGCAACTTGAAACCCGGGGATCGAATCCCTTCGGAGCGGGAGCTTGTCTCCCGTCTTCAGGTGGGACGGTCTACGGTGAGGGAAGCCCTACGGGCCTTGGAGTTTTTGGGGATTATCACTACACGGCGTGGACTGGGTACATTTTTACAACCTTATCGGTCACATCGTCTGGTGGATCTGCTCGCTTATTACATCCTCCGGGATGGGACCACTCAGAACAATTTGTTGGAGATGAGAATCCTTTTGGAGACAGGGGCCGTCCGGCTGGCGGCTCTCCGAGCCCGTGAAGAGGACCTATCGGCTCTGGAAGGGATCTGGTCTGACATGGAGAAAAAAGTAATGGCAGGGGAAGTGCCGGTGGAAGAGGATTATGAATTTCACCGGCTTATGATGCAGTCCTCCTGTAACCATCTTTTACTTCGGGTTTGGTATCCGTTGATTCAATATGGGCAGACCGTAGGGGAAAACTCTCTCCATCACAGGGGTGGCCTGCAACAAGCCCTCCAAGAACACCGGGATATTTTGGACGCGATCCGGGAAGGGAACCCTCGCAAAGCGGAACGGAGCCTAGAAATGCATCTGTCCGTGGCGGGTTTTTTTCGTGTGGAGGGTCAGAGTTATCAGGATCTGTAGTCGTCGTCCCATAGCGGGCGTCTCATTGCTATCATGTTTTGTTCTGTGCTATGATGACTCCGGTACACGAGGATGAATTTTTGCGCCGCCGGGGAGCCCCGGTCCCCGGGAGGGGAAAGGTTCGGATTTAGACACGGATGAGGTGTTTGAGCGTGTTCAAAGATCTGTTTCGCAAACAGAAACGATATGCAACCATCCCTTCGGAGCAGGCGAAGAAGGAGATTCCGGAGGGAATCATGCAGAAATGTCCCAACTGCGGACATATCATGATTGCCAAAGAACTGGAAAAGAATTTGAAGGTCTGCGGAAACTGTGACCATCACTACTCACTGTCCGTTCCCGAGAGGATTCGGATGATCGTGGATGAAGGCCATTTTTTTGAATATGATACGGATCTGATTTCCGAGGATCCCCTCTCCTTTCCAAATTATGCCGAAAAGTTAGAGGCAGATCGGAAAAAGACTGAGCTGAACGAGGCTGTGGTGACTGGAGAAGGGACGATCGGCGGGTATCCCTCTGTTGTCGGTGTGATGGATTCTCGCTTTCGCATGGGGAGCATGGGTTCTGTCGTGGGAGAGAAAATCGCCCGTGCCGCCGATCAGGCTGCCACGAAAGGGTATCCTTTCATCCTGTTCTCCGCATCCGGTGGCGCCCGCATGCAGGAAGGGGTCCTCTCGCTGATGCAGATGGCCAAAACGAGTGTCGCATTGGAACGGATGCACAGAGAGCGGGTCTTATTCGTCTCGGTCCTGACCCATCCCACCACTGGAGGGGTTTCTGCCAGCTTTTCTTCTTTGGGGGATATCAATCTGGCAGAACCCCGTGCTCTGATCGGATTTGCCGGACGGCGGGTGATCGAGCAGACCGTTCGTCAAAAATTGCCCGAAGACTTCCAGACCTCCGAGTTTCTTTTGAAACATGGGCAACTGGATGAGGTGGTTCACCGGTGGGAGTTGCGGGAGACGCTCATCCGGATTTTGGATTTCCACAGCGGGAGGGATCAAGATGGGAATCACTAACGGACCACTCCCTTTTGAGAAGCCATTGGTGGAACTGAGAGAGAAAATTGAGGAGTTGCAGAAGTTTACGCAAGAGAAATCGATCGATCTCTCCAAAGAAATCTCGACATTGGAAGAGAAGGCCCGTCGGTTGGAAGAGGAAATCTATGGGAATTTGACGACCTGGCAGAAGGTGCAGATTGCTCGCCATCCTTCCCGCCCGACAACCACCGATTATATCCGTTTCATCTTCACCGATTTTATGGAGCTTCACGGAGACCGGCTCTATGGGGACGATCCTGCGATCATCGGGGGGATCGCCAAGCTGGATGGGCGACCGGTGACGGTGATCGGTCATGAGCGGGGCAAAGATACCAAAGATAAAATCGCCCGCAATTTTGGACTTCCTCATCCAGAAGGTTATCGCAAGGCCCTTCGTCTGATGCAACAGGCGGATAAATTTGGACGTCCCATTATCACTTTTGTCGATACTCAAGGGGCCCACCCTGGGGTGGAGGCAGAAGAGCGAGGACAAAGTGAAGCGATTGCAAGAAATCTCAGGGAGATGGCGGGTTTCCGTGTTCCTATCCTCTGTGTAGTCACCGGAGAGGGCGGCAGTGGTGGAGCCTTGGCGATCAGCGTGGGCAACCGTCTGCTGATGCTGGAGCATGCCTATTATTCGGTGATCTCACCTGAAGGGGCGGCGGCGATCCTGTGGAGGGATGCGGCCAAGGCACAGGAAGCGGCAGCTGCCCTCAAAATCACTGCTCAAGATTTGGAGAAACTGGGTGTGGTTGAAAGGGTGATCCCGGAACCCAAGGGAGGCGCCCATAAAGATCCTGCCAACCAAGCCAGACAAATTAAAGAAGCGTTGCTGGAATCTTTGTATCCCTTGCTCGAAATGGATGAGGATCAGCTGGTTTTGGATCGGCACCGGAAATTTGAGAAAATTGGTGTATACCGTACCGTGGATTAATGCGCTTGCCACGGTTTCTCTTTTGTCTCGCTGGGACTCATGTTGTCCCGGAGGGGTGGGAGAAGAATTGAAAAACGAGGTGAACAGGGATGAAACGCATCGCGGTTCTTACCAGTGGGGGAGACTCCCCAGGAATGAATGCAGCCATTCGTGCCGTCGTACGTAAAGGTCATCACCACGGCTTGGAAGTGGTGGGAGTCCAACGTGGTTACGCCGGCTTGATTCAAGGAGATTTTAAATCGATGAATCTGGGCTCCGTTGGGGATATTATTCACCGAGGAGGCACGATTCTGCACACGGCCCGGAGTGAAGAGTTCAAAACTCCGGAGGGACAGGCCCAAGCTCTGGAGAACCTGAGCAAACAAGGGGTGGAAGGCCTAGTGGTGATCGGCGGGGATGGAAGCTTCCGGGGAGCTCAGCAATTGGCTGCCAAAGGGTTGACGACGGTGGGAGTTCCGGGAACTATCGACAACGACATTCCAGGGACCGATTTTACCATTGGCTTTGATACAGCCATTAATACAGTGATCCAGTGTATTGACCGCATCCGGGATACCGCCACTTCCCATGAACGGACCTATGTGGTGGAAGTGATGGGACGCAATGCTGGGGATATCGCTGTGTGGGCGGGATTAGCCGACGGGGCGGAATCGATTCTGATCCCGGAGGCCGAGTTCAATCTGGATGAGATTGTGGAGCGGTTGGAGCGGGGAAACCGACGGGGCAAGCGACACAGCATCATTATCGTCGCTGAAGGAGTGGGCAGTGGGGTGGACATCGGGCACCAAATCAAGGAGAAGACCGGACGTGAAACCCGTGTCACCGTGCTGGGCCATATTCAACGAGGGGGTTCTCCGACCGCCTCGGACCGTGTCTTGGCGAGCCGGATGGGTGCCAAAGCGGTGGATCTTTTGCTGGAAGGCACGAGCCATCATATGGTGGCGATGCAGAATAATCGGGTGGTGGGACTCGATTTTCAAGAGGTTTTTGCCATGAAGCACAAACCAGATGTGTCTATTTACGAGTTAGCGGGGATTTTGGCTATATAGAAAGGGAGGCTTTGGATGCGCAGGACGAAGATCGTATGTACTATCGGACCGGCCAGTGAACAACCGGAGACACTTCGAAAATTGGTTCAAGCCGGAATGAATGTGGCCCGGCTCAATTTTTCCCACGGAAATCATGAGGAACACCTCCGTCGGATTGAACGGATTCGCCAAGTGGAGAAGGAGCTGGGTCAAACTGTTGCCATTCTCCTCGATACCAAGGGACCGGAGATTCGCACCGGTGTCCTCAGAGAGGAACAGGTGGAACTGAAGACCGGGGAGCAGATCATCCTGACCACGGAGGAGGTAGAGGGGGATGCTTCCCGGGTGTCGATCTCCTATAAGAGGATGACAGAGGATGTTCAACCCGGCTCCATCATATTGGTAGATGATGGCTTGATCAGCCTTCAGGTGGAGAAGGTGGAAGGAACCGAAATCACCTGCCGTATTGAGAACGGAGGTCCACTCAAGGATCGAAAAGGAGTCAACCTGCCCGGGGTTTCCCTTCAATTGCCGGGAATCACCGAGAAAGATGCGGAGGATATTCGGTTCGGGGTCCAACACGGGGTAGATTTCATTGCGGCTTCCTTTGTTCGAAAACCCAACGATGTGCTGGAGATCCGAGAAATCCTGGAGGAACACAATGCCGATATCCATATTATCTCTAAGATCGAAAATGAGGAAGGCGTCAACAATCTGGATGGGATCTTGAATGTCTCCGATGGAATCATGGTGGCCCGGGGGGATCTGGGAGTGGAGATTCCCGCAGAGGAAGTTCCAGTGCTACAAAAAGAGATGATCTGCAAATGCAATCACCAGGGAAAACCGGTGATCACTGCCACCCAAATGCTGGACTCCATGCAGCGTAACCCGCGCCCGACCCGAGCAGAAGCCAGCGATGTGGCTAACGCCATTTTTGACGGAACCGATGCGGTGATGCTCTCCGGGGAGACCGCCAGTGGGAAATATCCGGTAGAAGCGGTGGAGACCATGGCGATCATCTCTTCCCGGGCGGAGGAGTCTCTTCAATACGCGGATTTGTTCCAAGAGCGGATTCGGGCACTGGACATGAGCATACCCGATTCGATCAGCCAAGCTGTGGTACATACAGCTGACACTCTGAAAGCATCGGCGATTATCACATCCACTGAAAGTGGAAAAACCGCCCGCATGGTCTCTAAGTATCGTCCCCGGGCTCCGATCGTAGCTGTTACCCGGAATCAGCAGGTGATGCGACACCTGGCTTTGGTCTGGGGGATTGTCTCCGTCGAAGGGGAGAAGGTGGAAACCACAGATGAGATGTTGGGGACAGCGATTCAATCCACGATTCAGTCCGGCTATGTTCACCATGGGGAACTTGTAGTCATTACGGCGGGGGTTCCTGTGGCAAAATCAGGTACTACCAATCTGATGAAAGTCCATGTGGTCGGTGATATCCTGGCCAAAGGGCAAGGAATCGGAAAAAAGGTGCTCACCGGTGAAGTGGTTTCCGGTGTGACTGCCCAAGAGTTGCGTTCCAAGATGAAGGACGATGCCATTTTAGTCACCCGGAACACAGATAAGGATATGATGGACTCCTTTAAGCGGGCGGCGGCCGTCATTGTGGAACAGGGAGGCCTTACCTCTCATGCGGCGGTGGTGGGTCTCAGTCTGGGCATTCCGGTGGTGGTGGGAGTCTCAGGTGCTACCGGATTATTTGAAGACGGAATGGAAATCACGGTGGATGCAGAGCGAGGGCATATTTATTCGGGTCGGGCCAATGTCCTCTAACCGCAAAAAGCGCTGGATTTCCAGCGCTTTTTGGCTCACAAACGGTATCCCTTTGAATGAAGGAGGACGGTTTCAACTTGTACGCAGACGGGGATAAATCCACCAACGAAGCTTTTTGCGCCGCTTCTTGCGCCGTCGCAGTTTCACTTCAGATCCCCCCTTTCCCCATGTCGGCCATACTTCCTCATCGGTTTGTCTATGATTATTCTATATAGAACCAACGGGTTTGGTTATTCACATTATGTGTTTTCAGGTGCGAATTTATGTAATGCCCATGAAATCGGAGGTGTAACGAAAACGTAATGAAACCCCGTCGGGATCAAAGTCAATTTCGTGTACGCTATCAGGAGACGGATCAGATGGGAGTGGCTCACCACAGCAATTACGCGACTTGGTTTGAGGTGGGCCGTACCGATTGGATTCGGAAAGTGGGTCTCTCATACGGCGAATTAGAAAAGCGGGGATTGCTGTTGCCGGTTGTCGATCTCCACTGCCGGTATATCTCCCCTGCACAGTATGATGACACTTTGTCTATACGGACGTGGGTCGGGGAGATGCGGGGACCGAAGATCACATTTTGTTACGAAGTGTACCGGATGGATGATGAGCTCTTGCTGGCCCGGGGAGAGACTATCCATTTTTGGACGGATCGGAACTTGAAGCGGTTGAATCTGGAGAGGAAGGAGCCCCAGCTGTTCCGGTTATTGTCCGAACGTATTTCCGGGCAAACGGAGGAATGACCTGTGTTTCGTATGTTGATTTTGTTCATGATTATCGTGCCTGCTGTGGAGATTTGGGGCTTGGTCACTGCAGGCAAGTGGATCGGGGCGACCCCGACAGTTCTCTTGGTCATCGCCACGGGCTTGGCTGGTTGGTACTTTGCCCGCAGGCAGGGTCTGCAGACTTTGCGGCTGGCTCAGATTCAGCTTTCCCAGAATGAATTGCCAGGGGATGCCCTGTTAGATGGCATCTGTATCCTGGCGGGAGGCTTGCTTCTTGTTGTGCCAGGATTTTTCACCGATATTCTGGGGATTTTGCTCTTGATCCCTTATGTCCGGGGAATGGTCAAGCTGTTGCTCCAACGAAAACTGATGCAATGGATGAACGAAGGACGCATCCGTTGGTACCTTCGTCGTTAGAATGAAGGATGGGTTCCTACCCACTTCCTTCTGAGGTGATTTTATTGCAGCATATTTAGTGTTTCCTGCGGCCACATGGCCGCATTTTTTTTGAGTTGGATATTGAACAAATACAAGCGTTCGATCTCTCTGTGAAGATGTTGATAGGAGTTTTTTTCGACAAAGAGAATACAACATATAGGGTAAACTTTGTATTTCACAAACAATTATAAGAACGAATTGACAGGGGAGTGAGTTTTTTGATCGAGATGTTCCTGAGAAAAGGGTTCGTATCTATAATTGCCAGCTTATTGACGATGCTCGGTTATTACCTTTTTACTGAAGCGCATTGGGCCATGGTGCTATCGATATTTATAGTGTTCTATTTTTGCGGGTCTGTTGTTCTGTGATCGCAGAGAAAATCACTCATAGAAAATTTTGGCCCTATCTCCTGTTCCACCTTTTTGGGGGGATTTCATTACCTTTTTTATATGCTTGGATAAATGCAACTTATTTATCTACTACGTTAAGATTTGAAGATTACAGTGGGTCACTATTTCTTGGCCTCAAATGCTCATTTTTATTCTGGGTGATTGACATTATCGTTTTGAAAATATTAAAGACCCGGAGCCGTGGTTATTACCTTTAATAGGATTCAGGCTGATGTCTATTTTCTGTTATCAACAGCTTCACTGAGATGGGGCCGTGTCATCACGAGTCTGTTTTTATAGTAGACTTCACCTCCCCCCATGCTGATGTATGTTCCATTTCCCATTTGTTTTTTATTGTTCGGTCTCACTTCCAGGTGTGGATAGTTTGGATTTACCATGGACGATATAGTTCCAAAGGTCGTGGAATACACCGACGCGATAGAGGACAAGCAGGAGAACGGTGATGACAGGACCCAGTATCAGGCCGAATACCCCGAACAGCTTCAAACCGATAAACAGGGCTACCAGTGTGAGGAGTGGACTGATACCTATATTGGTGGCGACCAATTTGGGTTCCAGCGTTTGGCGAACGACCAGGATGACCACATACAAGACGGCGATGCCCAAACCGAGGCGAAAGTTGCCGGTCAGCATCAGATAGGCGACCCAGGGTACCATCACGGTGCCCACCCCGAGGTAGGGGAGGAGGTCGAGAGCACCGGTGATCAAGGCCAGGGTGAGGGCATACTCCACTCCCAGCAAACTGAGTCCGATCCAGACGATAACCCCGGTGATGCTGATCAGTGTCAATTGAGCACGAAGGAACCCAAACAGGGCTTTTTTGAGATCCCGGATCACCAAGTGACCCGTCTGGCTGACCCGTCCAGGGATCAGGGGGAGAAATCTTCCCTTGAGACGAGGCCAATCGATCCCGATGAAGAAGGCGGCGAGAATAATGAAGATAAGAACCGTCGCATAATAAGGGAGATTTCCTAGAAAGGATCCGATCCCTGCCAGGATATCTGTGATGAACTGAGTTCCTTTATTGGCGACCAAGCTCAGATTTTCCCGAATACTGGTCAGGATTTCCGAACTTTGCTGGGGGTTGTTCTCCATATAATTTTGAATGGTGTGGATCATTTCAATCAGTTCACCGTTGTCCCGGATGAAGGTATCTAACAAATACTGATTCATCTGGTTGAAAAACTGGGGAAGATATTCCGCCAAGTTTGTTAATTCCATCACAATCCTGGAAACGAGGTAGATCAGCAAACTGAGGGACCCGCCCACCAGTATAATCAAGGACAGGGTGACTCCTGCCCACCGAGGGAACCGGGCCCGGTTCTCCAGCCAGCGAACCGCCGGTTCCACAGTCATGGCGATCAGCCCACCGATCAGAAACGGATATGTAAGCGGGAAGACCAGTACACATAAGTAATATGCGGAGACCATCGCCGCAATTGCCAACAATGTTCGCAGCAGGATGCCTGTCACCGCTTCGCGGTTCAAATCGATCCCCTCCATTGCTCGATTTCCCTTCTATTGTATTCATATTACCCTTTAGGAAAGGGGCCTAAGCCACGCTTACAATGAATACTAATTATAACAGATACATGGGAAATGAGACTCTGGTTTCAGGTTGGATCGATGGATTCCTTTGGGAGTCTGTGGGGCCTTTATCATGTTTTATGCAGGTGGACTGTGATGATAACGTATTTTTTTTATGGTAAACTGAAGGAGGCGTATCAGGGCACCGAAGGCAGAAAACCATTTGGGTAGATGAACCGGTCGGCCCATATAGATCGGGCGGTTCTTTGTTTTTTCATGGGGAAAAGTGCTATGTTTTATCTTTGTGGTGATAAAAGTAGGAAATCCCTTGCCCTGCGAGGGGGGTTCAGCCTAGTGAGGTGCCCGAAGCACCATTTTCAGCAAAGGAGCGAAATGCCATGTCGGTTGCAAAAGGATTGGAGGGTGTCGTAGCCCTCACATCCGGAATCAGCTCAATTGTGGACGGTGTACTAACCTACCGCGGGATCAACATCGACGATTTGGCGGAGAAAGCCAATTACGAAGAAGTGATTTTCCTGCTGTGGAAGGGACATCTGCCCAATCAGGAGGAATTGACTGGCCTGGGCAAACAATTGAAAGCAGAAGCGGCTTTGCCGGAAACGGTTTTAGAACAGTTGAAAGCATATCCGAAGGAGACCCATCCGATGGCTGCCCTGCGGACGGCGGTATCCGCTCTCGGTATGTATGACCCCGAGGCGAATGACAACGGTCAGGAAGCTAACGAGCGGAAAGCGATCCGTCTGGCGGCCAAGATGCCGACGATTGTGGCGGCTCTGTTCCGGATCGGTCAAGGTCTGGAACCAGTAGCCCCAGATCCGTCCTATGGCTATGCCGAAAACTTCGTGTACATGCTCCACGGAGAAAAACCGGAAGCGACGGCGGTGGAGGCGATTGAGAAGGCACTCATTCTGCATGCCGACCATGAACTGAACGCTTCCACCTTTGCGGCTCGGGTGACGACAGCGACACTCTCAGACATGTATTCCGCGATCACTTCGGCCATTGGAACCTTGAAAGGACCCCTCCACGGGGGCGCCAATGAACGGGTGATGGCGATGCTAGAGGAGATCGGGTCTCCTGACCAGGTGGAAACTGCGATCCGGACCAAATTGGATAACAAAGAGAAGATTATGGGCTTTGGTCACAGGGTATACAAAGATGGGGATCCCCGGGCCAAACATCTGCGAGAGATGTCCCGGCAACTGAGTGAGTTGACAGGTGATAAAAAATGGTACGAGATGTCATTAAAGATCGATGAGTTGGTAGTGAGGGAAAAAGGGTTGAAACCCAACGTGGATTTCTATTCCGCTTCCACTTATCATTATTTAGGCATCCCTCGGAATCTGTTCACTCCGATTTTTGCCATCAGCCGCGTTTCCGGTTGGACGGCTCATGTGCTGGAGCAGTATGCGGACAATCGTCTGATTCGTCCTCGTGCTGAATATACGGGACCGGTCCATCAGTCTTATATCCCCCTGGAGAACAGATAAAGGGTTCTATACCCATAAAAGCAGGAAAAGGAGTGTTTGTATGGCACGGTACGAGGCTCCACAAACCGGAGATAAGATTACTCTCGAAAACGGGGAACTTCGTGTTCCAGATCATCCGATTATCCCTTTTATCGAAGGAGACGGTACCGGCCCGGACATCTGGGCGGCGGCCCGACGTGTCTTGGACGCGGCGGTAGAAAAATCTTACGGATCCAAACGAAAAATCGAATGGTTCGAGATTTATGCAGGTGAGAAGGCATACAATCAATTTGGTGAGTGGTTACCGGAAGAGACATTAAAGGCCATCCGAGAGTATACTGTGGCGATCAAAGGTCCTCTGACCACGCCGGTGGGCGGCGGGATCCGTTCCCTCAATGTGGCTTTGCGCCAGGAATTGGATCTGTTCGTCTGCCTGCGTCCGGTCCGTTATTTCAGTGGAGTACCGTCACCGGTGAAAAAACCGGAACAGGTGGACATGGTGATCTTCCGGGAAAACTCTGAGGATATCTATGCCGGGATCGAGTGGGAAGCCGAGTCTGAAGAAGCACAAAAAGTGATCCGTTTCTTCCGCGAAGAGATGGGAGTCAAAAAGATTCGTTTCCCTGAGACTTCCGGGATCGGGATTAAGCCGGTTTCCCGGGAGGGAACGGAGCGCTTGGTGCGGGCGGCGATCGACTATGCCCTCGAACACGGTCGCAAGAGTCTCACCCTCGTCCACAAGGGAAATATCATGAAGTTCACCGAAGGGGCATTCAAAAGCTGGGGCTATGAGTTGGCGGAACGGGAATACGGTGACAAGGTATTCACCTGGTCTCAGTATGATCGAATCAAAGAAGAGAAAGGTCTGGATGCGGCGAACCAAGCCCAATCCGAGGCGGAAGCTGCTGGCAAGCTGATTGTGAAAGATTCCATTGCGGATGCCTTCTTGCAACAGATCCTGACCCGTCCAGCAGAATACGATGTGATCGCCACTCTGAACCTGAATGGGGATTACATTTCTGACGCCCTAGCCGCCCAAGTGGGGGGCATCGGGATTGCACCGGGAGCCAATATCAACTTTGAATCAGGCCATGCCATCTTTGAAGCGACTCACGGTACCGCTCCCAAATATGCCGGCATGGACAAAGTGAATCCCGGGTCTCTCCTTCTCTCCGGGGTCCTGATGTTGGAACACATGGGTTGGCAGGAAGCAGCAGATCGGATCTACCGTGCCATGGATCAGACGATCACCCAGAAAACCGTCACTTACGATTTCGCCCGCCTGATGGAGGGTGCAACGGAACTGAAGTGTTCGGAATTTGCCACCCAACTGATCGAGAACTTATAAAGACTCTGAAACGGAGGAAATGTCATGACCATCCGCAGAAACAAAATTTCCGTCATCGGCAGCGGATTCACCGGGGCGACGACGGCTCTGATGCTGGCCCAGAAAGAACTTGGTGATGTAGTATTGGTGGATATCCCCAATGCGGAGGAGCCGACCAAAGGAAAAGCACTGGATATGTTGGAATCCACCCCGGTGCAAGGGGTGGATGCTCGCATCACCGGGACTGCCGACTATGCTGAAACCCAGGATTCAGATGTGGTCATCATTACCGCCGGGGTTGCTCGCAAACCGGGTATGAGCCGTGACGACTTGGTGAATACCAATGCCAAAGTGATGCGTTCGGTTACGGAGCAAGTGGTGAAATATTCGCCGAACTGCATCATCCTCGTGTTGACCAATCCGGTGGATGCCATGACCTATGAAGTGTACCGCACCTCTGGTTTTCCGAAAAACCGGGTGATCGGACAATCCGGCGTCCTGGACACCGCTCGTTTCCGCACTTTTATCGCTCAGGAACTGAACGTTTCCGTGGAAGATGTGACTGGCTTTGTATTGGGCGGACACGGGGATGACATGGTTCCCTTGGTTCGCTACTCCTATGCAGGTGGCGTTCCTCTGGAAAAATGGCTGCCCAAGGATCGGCTGGAGGCCATTGTGGAACGAACCCGCAAAGGGGGCGGTGAGATCGTCGGTCTTCTCGGCAACGGTAGCGCATACTATGCTCCGGCCGCCTCCCTCGTTCAAATGGCGGAGGCGATTCTCAAGGACAAACGGCGCATCCTGCCGGCTATCGCCTATCTGGAGGGCGAATACGGCTATCAAGACCTGTATCTGGGCGTTCCGGTGATTCTCGGTGCCAATGGCTTGGAGAAAATTATTGAATTGGATCTTACTGAGGAAGAAAAACAAGCGCTGGATCAGTCCGTCGATTCCGTGCAGAAAGTGATGAAGGTATTGAACTGAATACTGTAAGGAGCCCGGGATTCCTTTCCCGGGCTTTTTCTTATGGAAGAATTCGGGTGCTTTCCTTATGCATCCGGCCCTTTACTCCCGTGACGGATTGTGTACGATGGACTTGAATGGAGCCATGACAGTGAGAGAGAATATTAAAGACCCTTATTCCTTTTTGCAGATCGTCCAAGTATGGGAGAATTGATGAAGCGGAGGCTAGATGATGAGCAAACAAAAAGTGCTGGTGGTTGACGATGAACCCTCCATCGTGAAATTGGTTCAATTCAACCTAGAAAAGGAAGGGTTTGCCGTGGAGGTGGCTTCCGATGGACCCTCCGCCTTGGCGAAGGTGGTAGAAGGATTATTCGACCTGATCGTGCTGGATCTGATGCTTCCCCAAATGGATGGATTGGAAGTTTGCAAGGAAATCCGCAAGAAAAATAGCCATCTTCCGATTCTGATGTTGACTGCCAAGAATGAAGAATTTGATAAAGTACTCGGACTGGAACTGGGAGCTGATGATTATATGACCAAACCTTTCAGCCCCCGGGAACTGGTAGCACGGGTGAAAGCGATCCTCCGTCGTATGGGAGCCTTGCGGGAACAGGGAATCCAGGAGGATCGAAAGTACCTGCGAGTGGGGGAGCTGGAAATGGACACGGAAGGGTATGAAGTACGGAAAAACGGAGATCCCGTGGATCTGACCCCCAAGGAATTTGAGTTGTTGATCCATCTAGCTTCTCACCGTGGAAAAGTATTATCCAGGGATCAGTTGTTGAATGCGGTTTGGGATTATGACTATATCGGAGACACCCGAATTGTGGATGTTCATGTGAGTCATCTGCGAGAAAAAGTGGAGGAGGATTCGCGTAACCCGATCTATATCAAGACGGTGCGTGGGATCGGATATAAATTTGAGGGACCGAAGGAGTCATGAAATCCCTCCACAACCGCTTGACGGTCATGTTCCTATCCATGATCGGAATTTCGGTGCTGGGCACCGGTATTTTTGTGGCGCTTCTCCTGAAGGCATCCACCATCGATTCGTTGAAGGAACGTCTCGAAAAGGAAGGACAGTTGCTGGCAGAGGCGGCCAATCAGGAGGAGTTATGGGAAGAGCCGGCTGAGCTCCAGCGACAGGCAGATCGATTCGCTGATTCTCTGGATACCCAAGTGACATGGATCGATAAAAAGGGGGAGGTGCTGGGCGATTCGGCCCGATCGCCCCAGAAAACCGAGAATATGAAAGAACATCCAGAAGTGTCCCGTGCCCTCCGCCTAGATTCCAAGGGGAAGGCCCAGAGCAGCCGGGAAGATGAACACCTCCAGGTGTTCCTTCCCGTGGTCGGTAGCAAAGGAGGCGAAGAGGTGTTGGGGGTGGTCCGGTTGTCGATGGATCTAGAGGCGATCGACCAACGCCTCAGCCAGGTCTGGGTCTCACTTGCGGGAGGGCTGCTGTTCTCCATTGTGCTGGCTTCGATGATCAGCTCCCGGCTGGCCCGCAAGATCACCCGGCCCATCGAAGAGATGACTCAGGTGGCCGTGGATATCGCCCGCAATAAATACCATCGCCGGATTCCGGTGACCAAGCGGGATGAGATCGGTCGCCTCGCTACCGCCATCAATCGGATGGCGGCAGGATTGCGGTATCAGTTGGAGACGATCCGCAAAAGTGAGCGCCGATTGACTGGAGTGATCGAGACGATGGACAGCGGTCTGATCATGGTGGATTCCAAGAAAAAAATCACACTGGCGAATCGGGCCTTCCATCGGTTCTTCAACCTGAAACCACGGCAACTGCTACATAAGTCACTCCCGGAAGGGGCGCTTTTTCATGATCTGCACCGATTGATTCGGAAATGTATGGAATCTGGGGAAAGAGTTCAGGATGAGGTACATCTCTATTTTCCCGAAGAGCGCATCCTGGAAATCCGTCTGACTCCCATCTGGGAGGAAAGAGGGGGAACGGGTGTGATGGCGGTGATTCACGAGATTACCGCCATCCGGAGACTAGAGAAGATGCGGACCGAATTTGTTGCCAATGTCTCCCATGAGTTGAAAACCCCGGTCACTTCCTTGCGGGGATTTGCAGAAACCTTGTTGGATGGGGCTGCCGAGGACCCCGAAATGCGCAAGGAATTTTTGGAGATCATCCAGGCGGAGAGTCTCCGTTTGGAAAGACTGATCGCAGACCTTTTGGATTTGTCCAAAATCGAATCCCGCAATATGCCCTTGAACATTGAGACGATCGGTATTGGCGAACTGTTCCGCTCCACGGCGAAAACCGTGGAGGAACAGATGCGGAAGCGGCAACTTACATTCCAGGTGAAGATGGAAGAGGAATTTCCAGTACCGGTGGATCCGGACCGATTTCAGCAGATTTTGCTCAACCTGTTGTCCAACGCCATGGCTTATACTCCTGCCGGAGGCGAAGTGACCCTGTCAGCGGGAAGAGGGGAAACCGACTGGTGGATCCAGGTGACAGATACGGGGATCGGGATCCCTGAGGAGGATCTGCCACGGATCTTTGAGCGCTTTTATCGGGTGGACAAAGCCCGTTCCCGGGAATCCGGGGGAACCGGCTTGGGCTTGGCGATCGTCAAACACCTGGTGGAAGCCCATCGGGGAGAGATCGAAGTGATGAGCCAGGCAGGAAAAGGGACGGAAATCACTTTAACCTTTCCTCACCAGCTACATCGGGGTGGACAGGGGGCTTAGAAGATTTTTATCGGCTTCCAGCCTCGCGATGGGTTTTGGAGAGGTAGCCATGGATGAAGGGAAAGAGGCCACTCATTCGGTGTCCTCTTTCCCCTTATCCGTTTTACGGAGTTTTTTTTCGTTCAGCATGGAACGCAGTTCCTGAATATCCTCTTCAGTTAAGGAATCTTCCTGGATAAACTGAACCAACATCGATTTTAACGTGCCACCATAAATTCGCTTCAGAAAAGATTCTGCCTCGGCGTGCTGACAATCTTTTTGTGAGTATAGCGGATAAAAAGTATAGACTTTTTGCTCCCGATTGACTCCCACCACATTTTTTTGCACCAGACGATCCAATAGAGTGCGGATGGTTTTAGGTTTCCAATCGGAGTGCTCCTGCAAGGAGCGGATCACTTCACTGGCAGTTTGTGGGGATTGATCCCAGAGTATATTCATAACTTCCCATTCTGCTTCTGAGATACTGGGTACTTTTTTAGCCAATTTTGTCCTCCTTCCATACCTGGACCAAGCCGGTCGGGATGTAGCTTAGAATGGACCTGCCACACTCGCAAGGGACCTTGACGAGACTTATGCTCCCTAGATACAAAGAAGAGGCAAGTCCCACTCTTCCGCTCGGGGGCCAGTCGGACCTAATATATGCCCTTCCCCTTCAAAATCGATAAGGTGATCTTGGCTGCGCGACTTCCCTGGGCATGGTCGTCATCTCGAATATTTGTTGCGAAGAAATAAGTGTTCTCGCCGGTCTCTACATAGCCAATGAACCAACCGTTGATATTTTTGTGATTTACCGCTCCTGTACCTGTTTTCCCAGAAAGCTGTTTGCCAGCCTTCTCTTCTAAGCGGATAGTATCTTTGACGGTCTGAATATTCTTCTCGCTAAATCCGAATTGGTTGGTATAAAAAGCTTGGAGCAATTGCACCTGTTCTACAGGGGATATTTTCAATGAAGAGGATTCCAGCCAATACTGGCCGTTTCCCCCGGAAAAATCGGTATTGCCGTAGCGGATCTGTTTTAGAAAGGCTTGCAGATCCTTTCGTTGGCTTTTTTTATCTAAATCCTCAAAGTACCAGTTTACTGAATTACTCATAGCTGTGTATAAATCCTGATCCTGGTTCCAAGCTTGATAAGGGTACGTTTTTCCGTTCCATTTCAGGGTGGAATTTTCTTGTGTGATGATCTTGGATTCCAATGCATACAATGCGCTGAAAATCTTGTAAGTTGAATCCGGGGAAACTCTCAGGGTGCTGTGATTTTCGTTGTATATATGATACCGATCCGCCTGCATATCATATAAGACGAAGCCTCCATCCAGCCCTGTAAAGTATTTGCTTAAATCCTCGTGAACCGTCCGCTCATTTTTAAAATCGTAACGAGTATGATCCTTAGCCATCGCGGAAATGAAGGGAATCTGGCTGGCAACGAAGATCCCCACCAGCATAAAAATAGCGAAGCTCTTGCGTTTTAACAACTTGGATTCTGCTGTGAAGTTTGCGATCTTTTCAATCCGTTTTTTGAGTTGCTTCTTGGAGCCGTTCAGCTGATTGGCCAAAACGAAATTCTCAGGCTGTGATACTTTGTCTGCCACATGGATCATCGTATTTCCATATTCAACATAATCCTGGGGGACCAATGTATTTAAAACCGCATGATCACAGGCTATTTCCCGATCCAATCTCATCTCCCTGAAAGCGATCCAAACCAGCGGATTGAACCAGTATAAGATTTGAAAAATAGCAAGCAGATCGTTCGTCAAAATATCTTTGTTTTTATAGTGATGGAGTTCATGCAAAAAAATGTACTTGAGCTCTTTCATGGACAGCCAGTCTTCAAAATGAGTCGGTAGCACCACATAGGTCTTAAAAAGTCCAAATGTCATGGCCGATTTGACAAGGGGAGATTTCCCTACATAAATATTTCTCGATAGGTTTAAATCCAGCTTACACTGTTCAAATAAGAGTAGAACCTCTTCATTTTTGATCTTAGAAGTACTCTTGCGAATCTTCCTGATCTTGAGACAAGCTTTGACTGTCAGGACAGACACCACTACGATTCCTGCCATCCATATGCCAGCGATCACAATATGCAGGAAGTCCGGTAGGAGAGGGTTGACAGAGATCGTAAAATCCTGCGACCAATCCTTCTGGCCCCCATGATCTCCAGTAGTGTTAGCAGGCAGTTCCCATGGATTGCCTTGATTTCTCTCGAAGAAGGGAAGATGATTTCCAAAATTTAATAAATGGCTGGGTAGCAAAGGCAACGACAGTGCAATCAACAAGAAGAACCAGAGATGATATTGCCATTTGGCCGATAGTTGCTTTTGGAACACTTTTTTGATCAGTAGGATCACAGCAATGGTTAGAGAAGAGATGATCCAACCGATTACCAAGCGAGTTATGATGACGTGACTTATCTCCATCACTCCACCCTTTCTATGCAATCGGGTACAGATCGATTGTACATCAGAATATGAAGAAAGCCTCTGTTTTAGAGGCTTTTGGCTTGAGTTTACACCGGTCTCCCGTGTCATTCAAGACATGGGAAGATCTGTACAAGACTGTTTGCAAACAAAAACAGGGAATCGCCTGAAAATCATAAAAGCGCAAGAGGATGTTTGTGATTTTTAGCTTACTTTAGGGCATCGATTGCGATTTTAGTCGCTTGCTCGATCAGTTGATCATCATATTCGGCATCCTTCTGGTCCTTGCTGGAAAGTACTGCGAGGACAATCGGATCGCCTTTCGATGGCCAAATGATGGCGATATCGTTTCGCGTTCCGTAGAGTCCGGCCCCACTTTTATCTGCCACTTCCCAATCCTTAGGTACACCAGCACGAATGAGTGTATCGCCTGTGGTGCTTCGCTTCATCCAGTCCATTAACTGTTCACTTTTTTCCACAGGAAGTACGTCATTTCCCAGTGTGAAAGCCTGGAGGCTGGTGACAAGTGCCTTAGGTGTGCTCGTATCCCGAGTGTCGCCGGGTTTTACATCGTTCAGCTCGGGTTCGATCCGCGCCGGTTGGGTCACATCATCTCCGATCTTGCGGAGCGCTTTTTTAAATCCACTGGGTCCGCCGATCTGTTCCAGTATGAGATTTCCCGCAGTGTTGTCACTGTATCGAAGGGAAGCATCGGCAAGCTCTTTCAAGGTCATTCCGGTATCTACATGCTTCTCTGTGATCGGATTGTAGTTTACGAGGTCCTCACGGGTGTATTTGATTTTTTGGTCCAGGTCTTTGATGGACTTTTTTTGTAACAAGGCGCCTACAGCCAAAGCTTTGTGAGTTGATGTATAAGCAAAGCGTTGATCCGCTTGATAACTTACGGTCTGTTTAGTGCCGGTATCCAGTGCATAGACGCCCAGTTTGGCATCAAATTGATCCTCCAGTTTAGCAAAAGCATCTTTCGTTGTGGTTTCCTGCTTTTCTGGTTGGGGTTGGGCGGCTTGATTTTCAGCACAACCCATCAGCGCTACAGATGTGAACAGGAATACAGGAACCATTTTGCTGATCATCGGTTTCCAAGATTTCATGAGAGTTGAACCCCTTTTCTTGGGTAGGTTTTTAAAAATTATTCGTGCTTTCGATATGGGGAAAATTCCTCCTTTTTAACCAGATTACATCCGTAATACTATCCTACACATGTAATCCGTAAGTGTCAATCTCTAAGATCGAATCAGTAGGTGCCGTACTAAAAGGATGGATTTCGGCTAAAGATCGGTTTTCCAACCAGGATAGGGGCAGGTCTGGGTGAGAATTCACATAGCGGAACCTAAGTTCTGAGAAGCCAAAGTCACTCCATGTGAAACCCACTCTCCCTGTGAAGGGTTGTTTCACAACGTTTTTAGGGGGTATCCTCTTGAATGGTTGCCGTTGGTGACTGGAATGTGGGCAACACGACCGACCCACCTGAAATATGGCGACACAGGCGTGTTGATTAACCATATTTTAGAAAGGAAATAAGGTCGGGATGGTGAAGCGCCTTTGCACCCATAGGGCACAAGTCTCGCCAGGGTCGCTTTCCGCTCCCGGGTCTCGCTATGCGTTCTTTGCACGAGATCGAAGCCGTCCCACCATTCCCGTCCCCTCAAGCAATAAACGATAGGGTAATGTAAGGATCGTTTCGTTCCCATCATCCACTTTAGGGTTCATCAACAGGCCTGATGGGGACAATAACACGCTTGCCAGGTGGGGTGAGGCTGGAAGGGGAAATCCATTTCCCTCTCCAGCTTTTTTTATGCCTGTTTTTCAATCAGTCTGCTCCTCTTAACAAAACCTTTACAATGGGTTCATTTAAGACTAAAAGTCTATCTTTATAGTTAGCGGTGAGGAAAGCAATGAAGCGACCACTCATTAGGGGGTACCAGCTTATGTTCAAGAAATCTATCGTTCTTGGCAGTGCCTTTGCACTTGCATTCGGGGTTATCGGATGCAGTCAAAGCAACAGTGGTAGCGCGGATCAGGAGAGTCAATTAAAAGGTTCCTTGACCGCTGTCGGTTCCACCGCCATGCAACCTTTGGTAGAGGAGGCGGCTAACCAATTCACCGCCAAAAACCCCGGCGTCCAAGTGAACGTCCAGGGGGGCGGGAGCGGTACCGGGCTGAGTTCGGCCGTGGATGGTTCCGCTGATATTGGAAACTCCGATGTCTTTGCCGAAGAGAAAGATGGCATCGACGCTGCCAAGATCGAAGACCATAAAGTGTTCGTCGTCGGGATGGGACCGGTCGTTAACCCGAAAACCGGGGTGGAGGATCTGACCCAAAAACAGCTGATCGACATCTTCACTGGCAAGGTGAAGAACTGGAAGGAAGTCGGCGGTAAGGATCAGGAGATTGTGCTGGTCAATCGGCCGGAGAGCTCCGGCACTCGTTCTACTTTTCAAACCTTCGCTCTCAATGGGCAGGATGAACATCGGGCCAAGGGAGGAATTGAGGAAGACTCCTCCGGCACAGTGAAGAAAATCGTCAGTGAAACCCCTGGCGCTATCGGCTACCTGGCCTTCTCTTACTTTGATGATTCTGTGAAGCCCGTGAAGCTGGAGGGTGTGGAACCCAAGAACGAGAACGTCCACACCGGCAAATGGAAAGTTTGGGCGTATCAACACATGTATACCCCCAAGGAAAGTGAAAACCAAGAGCTAGCCAAGGCGTTCATCGACTATATCTTGTCCGATGAAATCCAAAACGATTTGATCCCGCAATTGGGATATATCCCAGTGACTCAGATGAAGGTAGAACGGGATGCTTCTGGCAAAGTAACCGAGAAATAAAGGACCGCTTGAAACATATAATCACCGGCAGTTCAGGGGGAAGATACCTGTGTATCGTTCCCCTGATTGCCGTCGGGAAAGGGGCGAGATCATGGAAACCACAGAAAGGATTCCTCCGATCAATGGGGAGGGCGTTTCCAAACCCGGCAGCTTGGGGGACCGTCTGAGGCAACCCGCCCGGAAACAGCTCCGGATCGAGAGGCGGGGACGCCTTCTCACCTGGTTCAGTGCTACGGTGATGATGGGGATCCTGCTGGCACTCCTCTTTTTCATCACTTCCAAGGGGCTTTCCACCTTTATCAAAGACGGGGTGAGCTTGTCCAGTTTTTTTTCCAACCAATGGGCTCCCTCTGAGGGACAATTCGGCGCACTTCCTTTTATTACTGGTTCCTTCGCGGTGACGGTGCTGGCAGCTCTGATCAGTGCGCCCCTGGGGATTGGGGCAGCGGTCTTCATGACGGAGATCGCTCCCGCTTGGGGACGAAAAGTGTTGCAGCCGGTTATTGAATTGTTGGTCGGCATCCCCTCTGTGGTGTATGGATTTATCGGTCTGACTCTGTTAGTTCCTTATATCCGCAATATCCACGGGGGATCGGGTTTCAGTCTGTTGGCAGGGGTGATTGTGCTTTCGATCATGATCCTGCCCACGATCACTTCGATTGCGGTGGACACCTTACAAAATGTTCCCCGCAAGATTCGGGAAGCTTCCTATGCCTTGGGAGCCACCCGCTGGCAAACGATTCGTCGGGTGTTGCTCCGCACTTCCCTCTCTGGATTGATGACAGGGGTGGTGCTGGGGATGGCCCGGGCTTTTGGTGAGGCTCTCGCTGTTCAGATGGTGATCGGCAACTCAGGCCAGATTCCAACGGGTCTTTTCGATCCGATCAGCACGCTGACCAGTGTGATTACCCTGCACATGGGCAACACCGTTCAAGGTTCCGCCTATAACGACGCATTGTGGTCGATGGCGTTGATTCTACTCCTGATGACGCTTTTCTTCATTGTCGTCATCCGCCTGATCACGAGAAGGAGGGAGTCCTGATGAAGGCCAAAGTGACCGATCGCATCGCCACCGTCGTTTTTTATCTGATTGCCTTTGCCATTATCGGGGTGTTGGCGGGTTTACTCGGATGGATCTTGGTCCGAGGTGTCCAGGTGATCGATGGCTCATTTTTGACTACGCCCCCCTCCACGGTGATAGCCGGTGGCGGGATTGCTCCCCAACTGTTTAATTCTTTCTACCTCTTGTTCCTCACGATGTTGATTACCCTTCCCCTCGGTTTAGGGGGTGGGATCTACATGGCGGAATATGCTAAGCCTGGTCGGTGGACTCGTTTCATCCGGCTCAGCATCGAGGTCTTGTCCTCTTTGCCTTCCATCGTGGTCGGATTGTTCGGGATGCTTCTCTTTGTTCAGTACACCGGCTGGGGTTTTTCCCTCGCCGCCGGTGCACTGGCGTTGACGGTATTTAACCTGCCGTTGATGGTGCGGGTGGTGGAACAGGCGATCACTTCCGTGCCTTTGGAACAGAAAGAGGCCAGCCTCGCCCTGGGGGTGACCCATTGGCAAACCATCACCCAAGTGATCCTCCCGGCGGCGCTACCTGGCATCTTGACGGGGACGATCCTGGCTGCCGGCCGGGTGTTTGGCGAGGCGGCGGCCCTGATGTTTACTGCGGGTATGAGTTCGCCGCCGCTGGACTTTGGCAACTGGGATCCCACCTCACCCACCTCTCCTCTTCATCCTTTCCGTCCAGCCTCCACACTGGCTGTGCACATCTGGAAAATCAACTCCGAGGGGATCATCCCCGATGCCGGGGAAGTGGCGGCGGGTGCGTCAGCAGTGTTAGTGATTGCCGTTCTCCTTTTCAATCTGTCTGCCCGCTGGGTGGGGCGATGGATCCACCGGAAAATGACATCCAGCTGAAATGGAGATGATCGATCGTGAATAGGCTTCTCTTGCAAACAGAACTCCCTTCCGTGGAAGAGATGGAGATCGGTCTGGGAAAGACTCTGCTACAAACCGAAGCACTCCATGTTCACTACGGAGACAACCCTGCAGTGAAGAATATTGATCTGCCCCTGTATCAGCAGACAGTGACAGCCCTGATCGGTCCTTCCGGCTGTGGGAAGTCCACTTTTCTCCGCTGCCTCAATCGAATGAACGATACGATTCCCACCGCACGGGTGACCGGGAAGATTTGGGTGGATGGGGTGGATATCAATCACCCCCAAGTTAATGCGGTTCAGGTACGCAAACAGATCGGAATGGTTTTCCAAAAGCCCAATCCCTTTCAGAAGTCCATCTTTGACAATGTGGCCTACGGACCGAAATTGGACGGAGCCAACAAACGGGAACAATCAGAGATTGTGGAACGGAGCCTGCGGCAAGTGGGGTTGTGGGAGGAAGTGAAGGACCGCCTGAAAAAATCTGCCTGGGATCTCTCTGGCGGACAGCAGCAACGACTCTGCATCGCCCGCACCATTGCGATGAATCCCGAGATCATTCTGCTAGACGAGCCGACTTCCGCCCTGGACCCCATCTCCACAGCAAAAATTGAAGAACTGATTTCCGAACTGAAACAGAACTACACCATCGCCATCGTCACCCACAATATGCAGCAGGCCGCCCGGATTTCAGATCGGACCGCCTTTTTCCTGATGGGGGATCTGATCGAATTTGATGCGACGGGAAAATTGTTTACCCGTCCAGAGAAAAAGGAGACGGAAGATTATCTGACGGGACGGTTCGGCTGAACAAAGGAGTCGGTGATCATGAAGGCAGACAAAATTGATGTACAGGATTTTCAGCTGTTTTATGGATCTCATCAGGCGCTCAACCGGATCCATCTCCAAATCCCGGAACGGGAGGTGACAGCTCTGATCGGTCCTTCAGGGTGTGGGAAGTCCACCTTTCTCCGGAGTCTCAACCGGATGAACGACTTGATCCCTGGGGTCCGGACGGAAGGGAGGATTCAAATCGACGGAGACGAGGTGTATGGGGCCTCCCAGGATGTGGTGGAACTGCGCAAAAAGGTGGGGATGGTGTTTCAACAACCCAATCCCTTTCCCCTGTCCATTTACGATAACCTCACCTACGGGCCGAAGATCCATGGGATCAAGAAGAGAAAGCGGTTGAATGAGATTGTGGAACGCACCCTTCGCCAAGCCAATCTGTGGGAGGAAGTGAAGGATCGGTTGCACCAGTCGGCGATGGGACTCTCCGGAGGTCAACAACAACGGCTGGTGCTGGCTCGAGTGCTGGCAGTGGAACCGGAGATTATCCTGATGGATGAGCCGGCCTCTGCCCTGGATCCGATCTCCACCGAGCGGCTGGAGGAGCTGATCGGGCAGCTGAAGGAGGAGTACACCATCGTCATCGTCACTCACAATATGCAACAAGCAGCACGAGTTTCCGGCCGCACCGCCTTCTTCCTCAACGGCGAAATCGTCGAATACGACGGAACGGAAAAGATTTTCACCCACCCCGCAGATCCCCGCACTGAGGACTATATCTCCGGCCGCTTCGGTTGAACCATGGAGAATGGTGGTCTGAGACGAATATGGGGAGGAAAGAGGTTGCTCCGTTCATTTGGTGGCAGGAAAGGGGAGATGGTATGTTAAGGCAATTTGATGAATCCCTTCATGAATTGAAAACCCTCCTCCTCGACATGGGAGAGAAGCTGGAGATCGCCATCGACAAGTCCGTCAAATCCCTGGCCCGGATGGATGTGGACTTGGCCCATGAGGTGCTGGAGAACGATGGGGCCATCGATGGGCTGGAGGATCAGGTAGACGAAAAAGTGGCAACCCTGATCGCCACTCAGCAGCCGGTGGCCAAGGATCTGCGCAAACTGATCGCTGCCCTCCAGATCGCCTCGGACACGGAGCGGATGGCGGATCTCGCCTGCAACATCGCTGAAGTAACCCTCCATTTGGCCAAAAACGATCTGACACTGTTCAAAGAGCTGGAAGACATCCCAGAGATGGCTCGCATCACCCAGAGGATGGTGCACGACGGGATCAACAGCTACATCGACGGTAATGTACAAATGGCCCAAGCGATGGCGGAGACCGACGACCAGGTGGATCAGATGTATGAAGATATCATCAAGGAACATTTGCGCGATATGATCCAGCAACCCGACTGCACTGAAGTCGCCCTTCGCCTCAGCTTTGTGGCCCGCTACCTGGAACGCATCGCCGACCACGCCACCAACATCGCCGAAAGCATTGTCTACATCGAGACGGGAAAACGGGAGGATTTGAACTGAATCTTCATGTATGGAACCGCTGGGCAACCTGATCGGGGTTGCCCGTAATTTTTTGAGAATCAAGGAGATGTAGGAGTTTAGGGCTGAGGCGGCGGAAGGGAGTCTGTGCTACCCAAGCGATCTGATGCGCCCAAACCCCGGCACCCTTTAAAGGGTGCCGGGGTTTTTGGGCTTCTTCGATTTCATTTATTTAGACAGGGTAGAGGGGGAAGGATCTACCCACTTGACGATCTTCGGTGCTTGATACTTTTCAAAGCGTTGCAATAAGGGTTCTGGGCTGGATTCGGAAGGGATGATGGCTCGGTAATCTTCTTTCATAAATCCTTCTCTGATGGTGTGGTCGATGAATTGGAGCAAGGGTGTGTAGTAGTCGTTCAGATTGAGTAGGCCGCAAGGCTTCTGATGGTGGCCGAGTTGGGCCCAGGTGAAGACCTCGAAGAACTCTTCCAGCGTGCCACTTCCGCCAGGCAGGGCGATAAATCCGTCAGCCAAGTCTGCCATCAATGCTTTTCGTTCGTGCATAGAGTCCACGATGTGAAGGTGGGTCAAGCCGGTGTGGGCGATTTCCCGATCCACCAGGGATTTGGGGATGACGCCAATCGCTTGGCCTCCATGGTCCAAAACCGTATCGGCAACGGCCCCCATCAGACCGACACGGGCTCCCCCGTAGACCAGGGTAATGTCGGACTCCGCCAAGGCGATGCCCAACTGTTTGGCCCCCTCAATGTAGACGGGGTTGGAGCCGGGACTGGATCCGCAAAATACACAGATGTTTTTCATCGATGATCACTCCTGTAAGAATGAGTACCCCATTTTGAATTCTGACTTTATTGTAACAAAGGTGTGAACACGGGGGAATAAATTCATTACAATATTCATTTGAATATTGTAATGTAACTGGTTGATGTTTTATCTTATATTCAAATGGATTTTAGAATATAAGGGGGGTTCCCGTTGGTATCCCAACCTCGTTCCCAAGTGGAGACTTGCGAGATTTTCTCCAGCGATGAAGAAAAAGTGATGCGGCTGAAGGAAAAGATGAAAGAGACAAATCCGATGAATGCAGCCCGATGGTTCAAGGGTCTCGGGGATGAAACTCGGTTTCGGATCGCTTATGCATTATCCTTGGAGGCGGAGCTCTGTGTCTGCGATGTTTCCAGCATTCTGGGGACTTCGGTGGCGACGGCTTCTCACCATCTGCGGTTGATGAAAAATCTGGGTCTGACCCAAAGCCGCAAGGAAGGGAAAATGGTCTACTATTCGTTGGATGATGATCATGTCCGCTTGTTGGTGAAACTGGCGATCGAACACGCGGAGGAGGGTTTTCGGAAAGGAGGAGAAAAACCGTGAGTGAGGGAGAAGCAGGGGTTCAGTCAGAGGTAGCAGTGGTTTACCGGTTGACGGGTCTTACCTGTGCGGACTGTGCCGCCAAGTTTGAGCAAGAGGTGAAAAAGGCTCCAGGTGTCAGCGATGCGCGGGTCAACTTCGGAGCCTCTAAACTGACGATCTGGGGCGAAGAGCTATCCCGGGAGCATGTCAACCGACTGGGTGCTTTTGATGGGATTCGGGTGAAAGAAGAGCCTGGGGAAGACGGCCAAGTCCTCCCGTGGTATCGGGAACGGCAAGTCCTATTTACGGGAGGATCCCTTCTGTTGATCCTGTTCGCTCTGGGAGCGAAGGGAGTGGATGCCCCGCAACCCCTGGTCACCGGATTGTTTTTGGCTGCGGTAATTACGGGAGGGTGGGAGACGGCCCGCAAAGGGTTACCGGGCTTAATTCGTCTCCGTTTCGATATGAATGCTTTGATGACAGTAGCTGTGGCTGGTGCCATTGGCATCGGTTATTGGGACGAGGCGGCAGTGGTGGCCTTTTTGTTCGGTGTTAGCGAAACCTTGCAGATCTACACCAGCGGCAAAGCTCGCAGTTCGCTGAGGGCTCTTCTCGATCTGGCTCCCCGGAAAGCTAGGATCCGCCGCCAGGGTGAGGCGTTGATTCTGCCTGTGGAGGAGGTGGAGGTGGGGGACATCCTGCTGCTCCGTCCCGGTGAAAAGTTGGCCATGGACGGTCGGATCACAGTCGGAGTGAGTAGCATCAACCAGGCGGCAATCACCGGAGAATCGGTGCCAGTGCCCAAGGAGACCGGGGATGAGGTGTTTGCCGGTACCCTTAACGGAGAAGGCTTTCTGGAAGTGGAAGTGACGAAGCGAGCAGAGGAGACCACACTCTCCAAAATTATCTCCATGGTGGAGGAAGCTCAGGAGAAGCGAGCCCCTGTCCAGGCCTTTGTGGATCGCTTTGCCAAGATTTATACACCGGTGATTTTACTCTTCTCTCTGTCTGTTTTTCTGATCAAACCCCTGGTGTTCGGAGTTGCTTGGACAGGCGCTCTATATGACGCGCTGGCACTGCTGATTGTTGCCTGCCCCTGCGCATTGGTGGTTTCCACCCCGATGGCGATGGTGTCCGCCATCGGAAACGCTGCTCGAAACGGCGTCTTGATCAAAGGGGGGATCCATCTAGAGACTGTTGGCGCTTTGGATGTGGTCGCCTTTGATAAGACGGGAACACTGACCCGTGGAGAGCCAGTGGTTAAAGAAGTGGTCCCCTTTCATGGGGCAGACCGGAACCAGGTGTTGGCCATTGCTGCCGGCATGGAATCGATGTCGGAACATCCCTTGGCCCAGGCTGTGGTCCATATGGCAGAAGCAGAGGGCATCGTCCCTGCTGATGTGAAGGAATTTCAAGCCCAACCCGGTCGGGGAGCAGAGGCTGTCGTCGACGGAAGGCTTCACCGAATTGGAAGTCCCCGCTGGATATTGCCAGAGGATATTTCCGGGGAAATTCGGGAACGAATGGAGTCGTTGGAAGATCGGGGTTACACAGTGGTTTGTCTAGATGCGCCGGATCGTCTTCTGGCGGTGTTTGCCTTGGCTGACGAAGTGCGTGACACCAGCCGGGAGGCTGTGCAGGTACTGAAACAGGCGGGGATGCATCCGGTGATGCTTACTGGTGATCACCATCGCACGGCTCGGGCCATCGCAGCAGAGGTGGGAATTGATGACTACCGGGGGGAGTTGCTACCCCAGGACAAATTGGAGGCTGTTCAAGAGCTGAAATCATCCCGCGGTCGGATCGCCATGGTGGGTGACGGGATCAATGACGCTCCAGCGATGGCCGCCGCTGACACCGGGATCGCCATGGGCGGGGCGGGAACGGATACCGCATTAGAAACCTCAGATATTGTGTTGATGGCCGATGACCTGGCTAAACTCCCCTTCACCATCCGGCTTAGCCGAGCGGCTCGGGGCATCATCCGGCAGAATATCACCCTTTCACTACTTGCTAAGTTTTTGGCTGTCTTCTTTGTATTTCCAGGCTGGCTCACCCTGTGGTTGGCGATCTTTGCTGACATGGGAGCTACGATCTTGGTAACGCTGAACAGCATTCGGCTCTTGAAGATAAATCCTTGAAGTGATTGTAACGTGATGAATCCCTCGTATCGGACAAGAGGGAGGATTAGAGCCGCGGTTGAAACCGTGGCAGATAAGCTGAGGGCATAGGATTTGGCTTTTCGTGGTTCATGGAAAGACTGACGGAGTAGAATCATGGGGAGAGAAGAGAGGGGATTTCATTGGATCTCAAGAGTTATCTGGAAAGGATCGAAGCCATCCGGCCTGAGAAACCGGATTTTGCCGGTCTGGAGTACCTTCAGCGGCAGCATCTGTTGACGGTGCCCTTTGAAAACTTGGATATCCTGCGGAAGGTTCCGATACAACTGGATGAATCACAAATCTACGATAAAGTGGTTCATCGCCACCGCGGCGGATTTTGTTACGAGTTGAACGGACTCTTTTATCGGTTGTTGGAGTCATTGGGCTATCAGACCCGGCTGGTGGCGGGAACTGTGAAGAAAGAGGAGGGTTGGGCCTTGGCCGACAGCCACGCGACCCTGCTGGTGGAGTTGGATGGATGGTGGTTAGTAGATGTGGGCTTTGGGGACTCTGCCCGGCTTCCTCTTCCCTTGACAGGAGAGGAGCGGACTGATGTGAGTGGGAGGTATCGGGTGGTTCCCGTGGCGGAGCAGGAAGGAGTGTATGATCTTCAGAGGAAGCGGGCAAGTGAATCCTGGTTGACCCGTCTTCGATTTTCGACTACGCCCAAAAAGTTGTGGGAATTTGCTCCCCAGTGTCAGTTCAACCAGACTTCCCCCGACTCTCCCTTTACAGGAAAATCCGTTGTCACCCTCCCCACGACGGAAGGGCGGATCACCCTGTCAGGGAACACTCTGGTGGTAACCCAGGGGGATACAAAGCAAAAAGAAGAGATCCCCTCTTCATCCTTGCCCCAGCTGCTTCGAGAGCGGTTTGGTATTATATTATAGATTTTACAGATCCGATACATCTTCATTTGAACACAGAAGTGATCCCCGTTTTTCCGGTATGGAACGGGGTTTTTTCATGCCTGTAGACCGACTTTAAAGCGAAAAACTACGCTGGAGGGGAGGGAGTCTATCTCAAGTAAAGATTTGCAGGATACTGGAAAAGATATATGGATGAAGGTGTTTTAATTATCCATATTTAGGACGGGGCAATGGGAAAAGAGAAGGATATGTTTTGTTTCTGTTACTCACGCTTTGGTTAATCGGCAGCTCTGAAATGACATGGACGTTCCGACGCGGCAGGATATCGGAGGACTTGGAGGGGGAAGGTTTATGGATCTGACGGATGTATGGGAGATTGTGTTGATCGGAATTGTCGTGATCGTGGTGTTGGTTCCAGTGGTTACACTCCTGTGGCTGTATTTCCGGGATATCAATCAGGACAAGCACTCGGTGTTGCGCAACTTCCCCGTCCTCGGGAAAATGAGGTATATCCTGGAGAAGATAGGTCCGGAGCTACGGCAGTATTTGTTCCTCAACGATAATGAAGGAAAACCCTTCACCCGGAGGCAGTTCGAAGATGTCGTCATCTCCGCCAAGTATAAGCACCGTCTGCTCGGGTTTGGAACAGAGCGAAATTATGAGGAGGAAGGTTATTATATCCGGAATTCCCTTTTTCCCAAACTGGAACAGGAGATGAGGGTGGACAATGAACAAAAGATCCAAACTAACGTCTACTCCATCGACGATGAGAGCCTGTTTCGCCGGAAGGAACACCGGGAAGCGGCGGAGGTGAATCCCTTTTACCTGCTGGAGGAAAATGCGGTCATCCTGGGAAAGGCCACCTGCAGGCACCCCTTTAAAATCAAGGGGTTGATCGGTCAGTCTGCCATGAGTTACGGGTCTTTGGGAGAGCGGGCGATTACGGCGTTATCGATGGGGCTGGGGTTGGCAGGCGGAACTTGGATGAATACCGGGGAAGGGGGTCTATCCAAATACCATCTGGCTGGTGGCGCCGATATCATGCTACAGATCGGGCCGGGTTTATTTGGAGTCCGGACACCGGAGGGGGATTTTTCATGGGAGGAGTTCCAAAAGAAGAGTGAGATTGAGCAAGTGAAAGCCTTTGAGGTCAAGCTGGCTCAGGGGGCGAAAACGAGGGGCGGTCATCTGGACGGGGCCAAAGTGACTCCCGAGATCGCGGAGATCCGAGGCGTGGAAGCCTATCAGTCCATCGACAGTCCTAACCGATTTAAGGAATTTGGGGATCCGATCTCGATGCTCCATTTTATCGAAAAGTTGCGGGAAGTGAGCGGAAAACCAGTAGGGATCAAACTGGTTGTGGGAGATGTAGACCTAGAGCAGCTGGCAAAAGCCATGGCGGAGACGGGAATGGCCCCTGATTTTATCACTGTGGACGGAGGGGAAGGAGGGACCGGGGCCTCGTACAAGGAGTTAGCGGATGCGGTCGGGTTCCCGATCCATGCGGCACTTCCCATTGCCGATGACCTGCTCAAAAAATACGGTGTTCGGGACCGAGTCAAATTGATCGCCTCCGGCAAATTGCTCTCACCGGACCGCATTGCCGTGGCCCTAGCCATGGGTGCGGATCTGGTCCACATCGCTCGCGGATTTATGATGTCTGTCGGTTGTATTCAGGCCACGGTTTGTCATACCAATCGTTGTCCCGTCGGCGTGGCGACGACAGATCCATCGTTGCAAAAAGCGCTGGTCGTTGAGGAAAAATCTTATCGTGTCTGCAATTACCTTCTCTCCTTGCGAGAAGGTTTGTACAATGTGGCCGCCGCTGCTGGGATCGATTCTCCCGCCAAGTTTGAACGGCGGCATCTGGTGTACAAAGACCGCTATGGGAAAGTGTATGAGTTAAACTCCAGATCGCGGTGAGCAGGAAGGTTCGGGGGAGTGTATACGGAAAAGGTTTCGGATCGAAAGCCCTGTTGGGCATGGGGGTTGTTCATGGGGATGTTTTTGTTGGCATCACAGGTTCCCACACAAGCTATAATAGGGACAGGGAAAGGGGTGGTGAAACCCGTGGAGCTGGGAAGTTCGGAACTGGATCTGATGGAGAAAGCGGATGAGGGAACTGGTGAAACCCATGAAGAGAAAAAAAGCCACCACTCCAACGGAGTGAAGAGTGATCTCACTTCTCGGTTGAATCAGATTGAGGGTCAGATCCAAGATGTGCGTAGGTTGATTGAGAACAATATTTATTGTGATGATGTCTTGACTGAGATCGCCGCTGTGCAGTCGGCTCTAAACAGTGTCAGTCGGATCCTTCTCGAAGGTCACATGAAGAGTTGCGTGGTGGAACGGATCTGTGCGGGGGAGGATGAAGTGATTGATGAACTGATGATTACAGTTCGTAGGATGATGAAAAAATGACAGATGGGGAATTCTCTTTCGCTGCCGTAGGTTCTTTCGATGGCATGACGGATCTCCTTCGAGGAGTATCCGTCTTTTTTCGTGGATATTGATTTTTCCTGATCGCTTTTTCTTACGCATATATATGGGACAGGTGGTTCGGAGGTGAAAAAGATGTGGATGTTGGCGACTTGGGGGTGGGGGGTGACCGGGTGCGCTTTGCTGTTGTGGCTGATTCGACTGTCCTGGATTCATCCGTTGAGCCCCCAACGCGACGGAATGGTCTGTTCCATGTCGGTGGGGACGGCGGTGGGAACGGAAGTCGGAGTCTATGCTCCCTTGGCGATGGGATTGACCTTTCTTCCTTCTGCCCTGATCGCTTATGGGGTAGGATGTTTGGCCGGTTGGGCCATGGGTTGGCGTAGCGGGGTTCGGGGAGTGCTGGAGGGAACGGTAGCCGGATGGATGGGCGGAACCATGGGGGCAATGATCGCGGTGATGAGCCCTTCAGAGGCAGCTGGGGTTCTGTTCCGTTTGACAGGAGTGCTGGTGGTGGGGATTCAATTCATGGTGTTTCTCACCCTGTCTCCTCAGGGAGGGGCCGACAAAATGACCGACCTCTTACACAATCCCTGGGCTTTCTTTGTGCTGACAGCGTGTTTCCTCCTGAGCGTCCATTTCCATCCGCTGGTGGCCGGGGAAGGATCCGTTCACGGTGGACACTGAAGATATTGGGCTGAAAGGAGAAAAAGTTGGTTTTCAAGCATAAATCGATCCATCCAGTCCAAGATAAGATCATGGAAAACATTTTGGCTACCATCAGGAGGTATATTATGAGTGTAATGAGTGAAAATCCAGTCGATGAACCCATGCACTACGGAGAAGTGTTTGCAGCCTGGAGTTATCTCAGTGCCACCAAAGGGAAGATTGCCGGATACCAAACCATGCTGAATCATACGGGAGATGAAGAACTTCGTGATTTTATTGAAGATATGATCAAAACCGGAAGACGGGAAGAGGAACAAATTGAACGGCTTCTTAAGGAGAATGGTGTCGTTCTTCCTCCCACACCGCCGGAACGGCCTGTGGCCAATTTGGAGAGTATCCCGGTTGGGGCCCGTTTCAATGACCCTGAAATAGCAGTATCCATTGCCCGGGATCTGACCATGGGGATGGTTGCCTGCAGTCAAGCTATGGGAGAATCCATCCGTGAAGATATTGGGATGATGTTTGGTCAATTTCATATGAAGAAAACTCAGGCGGGAACGACTCTTTTACGCATGCAAAAGGAAAAAGGATGGCTGGTTCCCCCGCCCCTGCACCTTCAGGAACCGGTTGGAACTTTATGAGCCAAGGACTCTTCCACCGGTAACTCAATCAACTCAGTTAAGAAAAAAGCACCCGATGGGGTGCTTTTTTGTCTGTGGAAAATCGGGGGTTCAAAAGAATTCTCCTGATGGACGGATGAAAAGGACGTGCCCTGCGGTTTCCCGCGCCGATCAATGCCGCCAGCTCCGTTCTCCGAAAAGGGGATACGCGCCCGATGGGCCCTTACTGGAAGTGGGTGCCTGTGGCATGATAGAATAAATGGAGTTGAAGCCTGAAAAAAGGCCGGTTTTAAAAGGGAGGATGGGTAGATCCAGGCATGTTGATTATTCATATTTAGGCAGTAAATAAGGTCGGGATGGTGGGACGGTGAAGAGCCTTTGCACCCATAGGGCACAAGTCTCGCCAGGGTCGCTTTCCGCTCCCGGGTCTCGCTATGCGTTCTTTGCAAGAGATCGGAGCCGTCCCACCCTCCCCCTCCCCTCAAGCGATATTTTACAATAGAGGCAAGGGAAAGAGCGAAAGGGTCGTTTCCTTCCCATCATCCACTTTATGGTTAATCAACAGCCCTGGGGTAGATCCTCTTGATCGTGATAAAAGAATGTATGGCCTAATTCCAGACCCGTCAAATCCTGGGTATTCCGCTTGCCGTGAAGGGTTGGCGGCTTATTCGTCACTGACAAGAAAGATGGAACGTAGAAATCCAAACAATGGAGGTCCAGGATGGACAAACTGGTGTTGATCGACGGAAACAGTATCGCTTATCGAGCTTTTTTTGCTTTGCCGTTGCTTAAAAACCGACGGGGAACCTATACCAATGCCGTTTACGGCTTTACCATGATGCTGATGAAAGTGCTGGAAGAGGAGAAGCCCAGTCACGTCATGGTGGCTTTTGATGCAGGAAAGTTTACCTTTCGCCACCAGGATTACAAACAATACAAAGGGAAGCGAGACAAAACTCCGGGGGAGCTTTCCGAACAGATCCCTCTGATCAAAAAGCTTCTGGACGCCTTTGGCATTCATCATTTTGAGCTGGATCAGTATGAAGCGGATGATATCATCGGAACCCTCAGCCGACAGGCGGAGCAGAAGGAGCTTGCAGTTACTATCGTTACGGGAGACAAGGATCTTCTGCAACTGGTGTCGGATCGGGTGCACTTGTTGATGACCAAAAAAGGGGTGACCGATGCGGACCGGTATGATCTTCACCAGGTGGATGCGAGGTACGGTTTGAAGCCGGAACAGATTATCGATTTAAAAGGTCTGATGGGGGATGCATCGGACAATATCCCTGGGATTCCCGGTGTCGGAGAAAAGACCGCCCTGAAACTTCTCCACCAATTCGGGAGTGTGGAAAATATTCTGGATCACATTGACGACCTCCCAGGGAAAAAGCTGAAAGAACGGGTGGCTGAAAATCGGCGGGATGCGTTGTTGAGCAAGGACTTGGCCACGATCTTTTGCGAGGTGCCTCTGGATTTCGGCCTCGATGATCTGAAGTTTCAGGGATACGACCCAAACCGAGTGACCCCGCTTCTCAAAGAGCTGGAATTTAAAACCCTCCTGGCGCGGTTCGGGGGATCCGAGGCAAAGGAAAAGCCGCAGGAGATGGAAGAGGTTACCGTGGAAACCGTCGGTCCGGCAGAGACGGAGAACTGGGATGAGTGGCTGGATCAGGAGGGTCTCGCCCTGTTTCTGGAGATGAGCGGGGAGAACTACCATCGGTCCGATGTGCTGGCAGTGGCCTTGTCTGACGGGGAACAACAACTCTTTCTGGAGTGGAAGACAGCCCAAGAGTGGCCGGGTTTTTGCCGTTGGCTTCAAGACGCGGAGCGAACAAAGATTTGTTATGATGTCAAGGCTACAGAGGTTGCCTTGAAACATCAGGGATTGGAGACGGATGGCTTCAAGTGGGATATCTTATTGCCTTCCTATCTCATCAACGCGTCGGAATCAGGGCATGAACTTTCGGAGATTGTGGATCGCAAATGGGGAGGTGGACTTCCCGACGATGATGCTGTCTACGGAAAAGGAGTGAAACGCCGTCGCCCGGAAGGAAAAGAGTTGGCGGAACACTTGGCCCGCAAGGCCCGAGCCATCCACCGGTTGCGACCTCTGCTGGAAGAGGAATTGAAGGAGAACGGCTTCGATTCCCTTTACTTCGATCTGGAGATGCCTTTGGCCCAGGTCCTGGCGAAGATGGAATGGCAGGGAGTTCAGGTGGACCGGGAGGGGCTGCAATCCTTGGGAAAGGAATTGAAGCTCCGGCTGGATGAGTTGACGGAGAAGATATTCGAGCTGGCGGGAACAGAGTTTAATATCAATTCCCCTAAACAGTTGGGGGAGATCCTGTTTGACAAACTGGGGCTGCCTGTTTTGAAGAAGACTAAAACAGGATATTCCACCAGCGCCGATGTGCTGGAAAAGCTGGCACCACAACATGAGATTGTGGAAGAGATCCTGCATTACCGCCAAGTGGGCAAACTGATCTCCACCTATGTGGAAGGTTTGCTCAAGGAGATCGACGAGGAGACGGGGAAGATCCACACCCGGTTCAACCAGGCGATCACCGCCACTGGACGCCTCTC
The DNA here is from genome assembly GCF_050433445.1 of Kroppenstedtia sanguinis. Lineage (NCBI taxonomy): Bacteria > Bacillati > Bacillota > Bacilli > Caryophanales > Thermoactinomycetaceae > Kroppenstedtia > Kroppenstedtia sanguinis. Next base: position 53,718 of record NZ_JBNPXF010000011.1, read on the forward strand.
CAGCACCGATCCCAACCTGCAGAACATTCCCATCCGTTTGGAGGAAGGGCGGCGGATCCGGCAGGTGTTTGTCCCTTCGGAAGAGGAGTGGTTGATGCTGTCGGCGGATTACTCCCAGATTGAGCTGAGGGTGCTGGCCCATTTGTCGGGGGATGAGAATCTGATCGAGGCCTTTCAAAAGGAACTGGACGTCCATACCAAAACGGCGATGGATGTGTTCGGGGTATCCGTCGACGAGGTGACTCCGCTGATGCGCCGTCATGCCAAAGCGGTCAACTTTGGGATTGTTTATGGTATCAGTGATTACGGTCTGTCGCAAAACCTGAATATCCCCCGCAAGGAGGCGGCGGAATTTATTCAGCGTTACTTTGATAGCTATCCCAAGGTGAAGCTCTACATGGAGGAGATCGTCCGTCAAGCGAAAAAGGACGGTTATGTAACCACCATGCTCCATCGGCGCCGCGAGTTGCCGGAAATCAATTCCCGCAATTTCAACCGGCGCAGTTTTGCCGAACGGACGGCGATGAATACACCAATCCAAGGGACGGCGGCGGATATTATCAAAAAGGCGATGGTGGAGATGGACGCCTTGTTGGAGAAAGAGGGGTTCCAGGCTCGGCTCCTTTTGCAGGTGCATGATGAATTGATCTTTGAATCGCCTTTGCAGGAAATGGAGGCTTTAGAACATCGGGTGCGCCAGGTGATGGAGAATGCGATGAAATTGGATGTGCCCCTCCAAGTGGACATTAACACCGGAAAGACCTGGTATGAAGCAAAATAATGGGGAGAGAATGAACAGTGCCGGAGTTACCAGAGGTTGAGACGGTGAAGCGGACGTTGCAGAAGCTGATCATGGGAAAAACGGTGGAAGAGGTGAAAGTAACCCTGCCCCGGATCCTCCAGGAGCCCCCGGATCCAGAATTATTCCAAGAGATGTTGAAGGGGCGAAAAGTGACGGGAGTGGAGCGTCGGGGGAAATTTTTGCGAATCTTTTTCGACCCGTGGGTCTTGGTTTCCCATCTGCGCATGGAAGGGCGTTACAGTCTGGAATCTGTGGAGACACCTGTGATCAAACATACTCATGTGATTTTTCGCTTTACAGACGGAACGGAGCTGCGATATCGGGATGTGCGTCAATTTGGCACGATGCATCTGTGGCCGAAAGGGGAAGAACTGAACCTCCCTCCCCTGCGCAAACTGGGTCCGGAGCCCTTGTCAGAGGCCTTCACTTTGGAGGGTTTTGCAGCGGGATTAGCCAAGCGAAAAACCAACATCAAATCTTTGCTACTCAATCAGGAATTCCTGTGTGGGCTTGGCAATATTTATGTGGATGAGGCCCTTTTTACTGCGGGAATTCATCCGGAACGGCGGGTGCAGTCCCTGGATTCCAGAGAGGTGAAACAGCTGTACAAAAGTATTCGTTCCACTTTGATGAAGGCAGTTGAAGCGGGGGGATCTTCTGTCCGCAGCTATGTGGATGGGAATGGGGAAATGGGGATGTTCCAGTTACAAATTCAGGTGTATGGAAAAAAAGGAGAGCCCTGCCCTCAATGTGGCCGTCCGATTGAACGCCGAGTGGTAGCTGGGCGGGGCACTCATTTTTGCCCCGATTGTCAGCAATAACGAGTGATTGAAGGGGATTGTGGATTTTGCCGGAGGGGAGGGGTTGTGTTGAAGGTGGGTTTGACTGGTGGGATCGCTACCGGAAAAAGTACGGTCTCTGAGTGGTTTCGCCAAAAGGGAGCGAAAATCGTAGATGCGGATCAAGTGGCTAGACAAGTGGTGGAGCCTGGAACCGAAGGAAGCAGGCAGATACGGGATCGGTTTGGTGACAGGGTGTTTAGAGCGACAGGGGAACTGGATCGAAAAGCCCTCCGGGAGTGGGTGTTTCGGGATGCAACAGCTCTAAAAGATCTCAACCAACTCCTTCATCCCCTCATCATTCGTCAAATGCAGGCCGAGGTACAGGAGGCACTGGAAGAGTCCCCGGACCTTCCAGTCATCTTGGACGTTCCTTTGTTGATTGAAGAAAGGCTGACTGATCTGGTGGATACGGTCGTACTAGTTTATATTCCTGCAGAATTGCAACTGAAGCGATTGATGGAGAGGGAAGGCATTTCGGAAGAAGAAGCGGGAAGGATGATCCAAGCCCAGATGCCGATCGAAGAGAAAAAAAAGTTCGCCGATGTGCTGATCGATAACTCCGGCACCCGTGCGGACACGGAAGGACAGGTTGATGTTTTATGGGAAACTTTGCTCTCCAAAAGTGGATCCAACCGGTTATAGCCGCCCTTCCGTCCAGGCGTAAGTTGGGACTGGCCTTCATACTGCTCCTGATCTTCTTGATTGTTGCCACCCCTCTTTTCAATGGATGGATGTATCCTTTGGACTACGAAGAACAGATATTGTACAGTTCGGATGCGACAGGTGCGGATCCTTTTCTCGTGATGGCAGTCATCCGGGTGGAAAGTAAGTTTGACCCCGATGTAGAGTCCCATGCTGGTGCCGAGGGATTGATGCAGCTGACTCCCAACACAGTGGATTGGGTCGTGGAGAAAGGACGGTTTTCTCCGGCGTTCAAAGATTCCGTTCGAGATCCGGCGATCAATATCCACATGGGAAGTTGGTATCTGTCCGGATTGATGAAAGAATTTCATGGAAACCAAGTGGCCACGATCGCTGCCTATAATGCAGGTCCCGGTAATGTGCAGAAATGGTTGAAAGAAGGGCGGTGGGACGGGACTCGTCACAACTTGAAGCAGATTCCCTACGGGGAAACGCGTCATTATGTGCAACGGGTGATGTTTTTCCATGACAAGTACCGTTCGCTATACGCCCATTTGGTAAAACAAAGGGAAACTTATACGCTTCCTCAATAAAAGACCCAATTTAGTGGAGGCACATTGCAATATGTGTTATACAGATTATAATGATAAGGGGAACTTGTATGTAACAATGGGTGAAGGAAGGGGAAAATATGCCTCTGCGAATAGCGATCAATGGCTTTGGCCGAATCGGCAGGATGGTTTTCCGAAAAGCGATCCACGAAGGGGATCTGGAGGTAGTGGCAGTCAATGCCAGCTATCCGGCGGAGACACTGGCCCATCTGGTGAAGTATGACACCATTCACGGTACAGTGGAGGATGAGATCCGGGGAGATGAGGATCGGCTGATCGTCAACGGTAAGGAAGTAAAGCTGGTTTCCGACCGTGATCCCGCCCGTCTCCCTTGGGAGGATCTCGATATCGACCTGGTGGTGGAGGCCACCGGAAAGTTTCGCGACCGGGAAGGTGCAGGGCGCCATTTGCAGGCCGGGGCCAAAAAAGTGGTGATCACCGCTCCCGGGAAAAATGAGGATGCCATGATTGTGATGGGGGTTAATGAGAGCGCTTACGACCCGGAAGCGCACCAGATTATTTCCAATGCCAGCTGTACCACGAACTGTCTGGCGCCGGTGGTGCAGGTGTTGCAGGAGACATTCGGGATTGAACAAGGGTTGATGACCACGGTTCATTCCTATACCAATGACCAAAAAAATCTGGACAATCCTCACAAGGATCTGAGACGGGCCCGTGCTTGTGCCCAGTCGATCATTCCGACGAAGACGGGTGCTGCCTCCGCGATCGGGAAAATCCTTCCTGAGCTAGAGGGACGATTAAACGGGCTGGCTCTTCGGGTTCCCACTCCCAACGTTTCAGTAGTGGATTTAGTGGTGGACCTGAACCGCCCCACCGATGTCGAAGAAGTGAACGCCGCGTTGAAGGAGGCTTCTGAAACCCATCTGAGTGGGATTCTTCAGTATTGTGAGGTCCCCTTGGTTTCCACCGATTTTATTGGAAATCCTCATTCCGCTATTGTAGATGCACCTTCTACGATGTCTATCGGTGACCGACAGGTGAAGGTGATCGCTTGGTATGACAATGAGTGGGGATACTCCTGCCGTGTAGTCGACCTAGTCAAGTGGGTGGGGCGCCCTTTTTTCGATAAACAGGAAAAGGTTCAACTCCGGGAAGTGATGGTCTGATCCTGGATGATGTACAGCCGCTTTCCGGTTCTTGCCGGAGAAGCGGCTCTTATATTACGAAGGGGTGGGAAGTGCAGTTGAGGTACAAACCGGGTGGTTTGTGATATAGTTAGAAAGATTCGTTGATTCTTCAAGGAGGATCAAAGCGGGAGGAGTGCATCGATGCGCTGCCCATATTGTCATTTCATAGGAAGTCGGGTGTTGGACTCCCGCCCAGCCCACGAAGGGAAGTCCATCCGGCGTAGACGCCAGTGTGAAAGCTGCGGCAGGCGTTTTACTACATTTGAAATATTGGAAAAGAAACCCTTGATTGTCATCAAGAAAGATGGTGGCCGAGAAGAATTTAATCGGGACAAACTTCTGCGGGGGTTGATCCGCGCTTGTGAAAAGCGGTCGGTTCCGATGGAACGCTTGGAAGAACTTGTCGACGATGTGGAGCGGAGCCTGCGGGAGAGTAATGAAACGGAGGTACCCACACGGGAAATCGGCGAGTATATCATGGAACGACTCGTGGATGTCGATGAAGTGGCATATGTCCGGTTTGCCTCGGTATATCGGCAATTCAGGGATATTACCGTTTTTGTAAAAGAGTTGGAAGAGCTGTTAAATCGCTCCCGCAACGAGAGGGATAGGGAAAAGAGAAAATCGACAGAGGAATAAGCCCGATATTCGACTCGAATCCAGTTTGTGAAGGAATGTTTCTACTGGTACAATAATAGTCCCTTTGCAGAACGGATGGGAGGCGGGTGTCGATGTCGATGATCTGGAATGAATGTACCCCCCGGGATGGCTGGAGAAGTCGGAGTCGGCGTCCGATCCAACCAGTGGATCCTTTGGTGTTGGTTCATCTTTACCAACCGCTGGTGGGTGCGGTGGCAGTCAGTCTCTATCTGACCCTCTATAGTCAATTGCCCCTGCATCGGTCGGGAGTCTCCCGGCAACATTCCCACTTGGATCTGATGAAACTGTTGCAACTTCCGCTGGGAGAAGTGCTCAAGGCGCGGTACCGGTTGGAGGGAGTCGGTCTTTTGAACACATTCCGGACACAGGAGACGGGCAGACGGATGTTTTGCTATGAAGTCGTCGCCCCTCTGTCTCCGGGCTCTTTTTTTCAAAGTGATGTGTTGAGCATCTCCCTGCTGAATCGTTTGGGGAAAGATCGTTTCCGCAGTCTCTATGAAGAGATGGTGGAGACTGGAGAAACCGACTTTCCCCAGATAGACCGGGAGACAGAGGTGACACGATCTTTCCAACAAGTTTTTGGCTCCTTGTCCCCTGCGGAGATCCGCTCGGTGACTGAATTAGAAGGGGATCTTCCCTTGTCGGTGATGGCAGGGGAGGAGGGGCAGGAGGAAGGAAAGCCACCAGTGTTCTCGGCAGAAGAAGAAGGGGACGACCTATCCATGGTTAAGGCCCGCTTGCAAAACCTGTTGGACAGGGGAGCCTGGACGCAACGAGTAGAAGAACAGGTGCTGGAAATCCGCTTCCTTTATCAGTTGGATGATTGGGATTTGATCCGGGCATTGCAAAACCCTTATGTCACCCAACAGGGGAAGATTGATGTGGAACGTCTCCGTTCGTTTATTCGCAGTCAATACCGGATGCGTTTCGGCAGTTCACCGGTGGTGGTGGATCGGGAGAAGATCAAAAGGGGAGAAAACCGGAAGGAAGAGCCCTTGGCCCCAGACCCCCGAAAAAACACAGGGGAGCTATCTGAAGAAGAGCGCCATTTTCAATTGTTGGAGCGTCTTTCTCCGATTGAACTCTTATCTCGCTTTCAAAATGGCAAGCAAATCCCACGGGCGGACCTGGAATTGGTGGAGGATCTGTCTCGGAATTATGGTCTTCCTCCCGGAGTGATCAATGTACTTCTGGAATATGTACTCTACTCTCACGACTATAAATTGCCGCGACCGCTGGTGGAAAAAATCGCTGGCCATTGGGCTCGCAAACAAGTGCGTACCGTGGAAGAAGCGCGACAGATGGCGAGCCAAGACCTGAATTGGGACTGGAATAAGCAGCAAGGAACGGCATCCCGTAAAAGAACTTCCCGGTCCGGAAAACGACAAGCGCAAGAGAAAGAACAACCCCTTCCCCGAGCAGTTGCCCAGGCGATGGAACAGAAACTCAGCAGGGAAGAATACTTGCAGGAGTTGGAGACGGACCCGGAGGCAGTCGCCCAAATTCAAGCCAAACTGAGTCGCATGAATCAACGGATGAGCCAACGAATGAAGGAAAAGGAGGGTAAACCGGATGGAACGAATCGATAAGGTAGTAAATCCGCTCAAAGGCAGGATCGCCCAACGATTAAATCTGAATCCGGATCAAGAGCTGGATCGATTCCTTTCCCATCCCGCCATCCGTTCTTTTCAACAAAAACATCCCGAAGTTTCGAGGGAGCTGTATCGTCGTTCGCAGATTCATTTGCGACAGATGGTGATAGAACGGGAACAGTGTGATCGGTGTCCTGGGCTGGATCGGTGCCCCAACCTGATGAAGGGGCACCGCCCTGATTTACATCTTTATAGCGGGTACTTGGAACTGAGATTGGCCCCCTGTGAAAAGCAAATAGCCCAGGAGGAGGAGCGGAAACGGAAAGAACTGATCAAAAGCCACTACATCCCCAAGGATATCCTAAATGCAACCTTTGAATCGATTAATCCATCCCCCAAACGGATACAAGCCATTCAAGCGGCGATGGATTTTTGTGACCGATTTGCCTCATCAGGACATTCGGAAAAGGGACTTTATCTCTATGGTCCCTTCGGGGTGGGGAAGAGTCGGATCGCGGGGGCCATGGCGCAATACCTTGTCAGGTACAACATAGACTCTTTGATGGTATACGTCCCGGATTTTATTCGGGAAGTGAAGGATTCGATCCGTGATGGGACGGTGCAACAGAAGCTGGATGCACTAAAGAAAGCTACAGTTTTGATTCTGGATGATATCGGGGCGGAGAATATGACACCTTGGATCCGAGATGAGATTTTGGGAGCGATCCTGCAGTACCGGATGATGGAAAAGTTGCCGACAGTGATGACCTCCAATCTGGATTTAAACGAACTGGAAGAGCATTTGACCTATTCGGAGAAAGGGGGGGCCGAGCGGTTGAAGGCGAAACGGATCATGGAACGAATCCGGCACCTGGTGGATGTCTACTATGTGGGTGGTCCCAACCGCAGGGAGGAAAATCCCTCAAATTAATCCTTGCTTCCCGGTGTATATCATGGTATAATCTTTTTTGTCGCAAGTTAATTAGTAGTGGTTCGGTAGCTCAGTCGGTAGAGCAGAGGACTGAAAATCCTCGTGTCGGCGGTTCGATTCCGTCCCGAACCACCATCGTACGAGCGGATGTGGCTCAGTGGTAGAGCACCGCCTTGCCAAGGCGGGAGTCGCGGGTTCGAATCCCGTCGTCCGCTCCATTTTTATATGCCGGGGTGGCGGAATTGGTAGACGCACGGGACTTAAAATCCCGGGGTGGAGATCCACCGTGTCGGTTCGAGTCCGACCCTCGGTACCAAACTGATCTCGATTGATGCAAGAGACCGTAACAGGAGCGGTCTCTTTTTGTTTTCAGAAAAACCGTCGCCGGACTCGTCAGATACTTAATGTTCGTGTAAAATGGTTTTATACAGGTGAGAGGAAAATGCCGGAAACCGATCCCGAGGGCCGGTTTTTTTCTTAGCCTGGAGACCAAACATATGTTGGTAGTCATTCCGAAAGGAGGAAGTAAAGTGACGGGCAATACCCATCTGTCACTGGGATTGACAGCGGGAGCGGTGGCTGTAGGTGTCACGGGTACAGGAGGTCATGTCTTGGAAGCAGCGGGAATGGTGCTGATCGCCTCCCTAGGCTCCCTCGTGCCGGATATCGATGAGGATAACAGCATATTGAACAACCTGCTGTTCAAATCGATCCGTTACCGGTCGGCCGCCTTGGCGATTCTGGGCACTGTCTTGGCTCTATTTGCACTACTTCAGGGGATGGACTGGTGGATTTTCTTTGCAGGGGTCTATGTAGCCGGGGTGGCGTTTCTTCCCCACCGCAGTTTTACTCACTCATTAGTATCTATGGGCATTGTCACTTGGATCACTTATCTGGCTCATCCTCCCTATGCCGTGGCTATGGCTCTGGGATACTTTTCCCACCTCCTGGCAGATGCCGTCACGGTTGGAGGCGTTCCCTTCTTCTGGCCTTGGAAACAACGAATCGGTCTGAAAAATCTGGGAGTGCGGATTCGATCCGGGGATACGATTGACAAAGTGACAGGGAAAATCTCGATGTATGGAGGATGCGTTGCTCTGATCTGGTTGTTTTTTCAGGAGACTTCCTTTGATCCCTTTTTTAGCTCCTTCGATACGGTGAAGGGCTTATTCGGCTGGGGCGGATAAGAGATGATGAGAAAAAGAAACAGTCAGAAGTGGCTTCTCCTTGGGTTGTTGCTCCTGCTTCTGCTAGCGGTCGGGTGTCAGAAGGAGGAGTCGGAGGGAACCGGTGCAAGGGTGGAAGGATTAAAACCCCCGGCCCAAGCCTTGGAAGAAGGAGAAGTGGTTCGTGTCATCGACGGGGATACAGTCGTCGTCGAGACAGATGGAAAAAAGGAAAAGGTTCGGTTGATCGGTGTTAACACGCCGGAGACAAATCACCCAAAAATCGGTGTGGAATATTACGGGAAGGAAGCCTCCAAGTATACGAAGGATCGCTTACATGGAAAGGATGTCCGGCTGGAACTGGATCAGGAGAAACGGGATCGGTACGGCCGTTTGTTGGCGTATTTGTGGATGGAAGATGAACTGTTTAACGCCACGCTGGTCCAAGAAGGATATGCTCGGATTATGACTGTGCAGCCCAATGTGAAATATGAGAAAACCTTCCTTCGCTTGGAGCGAGAGGCGCGAAAGCAGGATGTGGGACTTTGGCAGAAGGAAGGTGCTAGGGTAGCGGAGAAGAACGGGCAGAGTGGAGATTGCGTGGGGAAAATCAAAGGAAATGTCAACCGGCAAGGGGATCAAATTTATCATACACGGATGAGCCCTCAATATGATGAAACGAAGCCGGAACGATGGTTTTGCACAGAGAAGGAAGCAGAGGATGCTGGTTTCCGCGCACCGGGCAACGCCTCCTGAGAAGTCCTTCTGAGGCGTATCTTGTAAGGCCATACTTCAGGCTGGATCTTGTTTTGACAAACCAGGCGGGACCGAATCATCAGGCGTACCATGGTTGGACGTATACCTTACAACCGCCTCCCATATACTAGATTTAAACGATGGACAAAGCGGGGGGCGGAGGAATGGTCGCTTATCAGATCTCGGTTCCGGGACCGCTGACATCACGGGAAGCCGGACAGATGCGCGAACTGTTGAAAAAACAGGCCGCCCGTTTGGAACGCTCCCATTCCGGTTTCAGCTGTCAATGGGAGGAAGTCGGCAAGGGGACTCGTACCGTTTTTTATATCCATAATTGGGAAGAGGATGATTCGGAGCAGACTTTGCGTCATTCTCTGGGCAGAGCGGTAGCGGATTATTATTTGACTGTAAATGAGCCAGATTTGATTCACTGGATCATCACCCAGGAATTTAAGTACCGAAACCCGGGGGAATCCAGGGAGATTGAACGTTATGCTTATCACCTGCTGGATGATTCCGAGTCGGAAGAGCCTTCTCACCAAAGAAGAAAATATCGGATGGCTCGCCAAATCGCCAGGTATTTCTTCAGCCATCAGGATTTAGCTGTCGATGGATATTTCCAATTTCGCATGAAACGGTACCGGGAGATTTTGCGAAAGTTGGTAGAGCATGCGATTGACGAGTATTTGCTTGATCAGGAGTATCGGGAGTTTATCGATCTGCTCCGCTATTTTGTCTCTATCCAGCAACCGAAAGTACAGCTGGTGCATGTCATCCATACCGACACCCGAAGATTTCGTCTTCTCGATGGGGAGGGCCGGCCTCTAGAGATGGACCAGATGGATCATACTGTGGAGGAGTTGATGGATCAGGTCTCCTCCCATGAAGATCTTATTGTCAGTACACTGTTGACAGTGGCTCCAGAACAAGTGATCCTACATACACGAAATCCGGAGGAGAATGTCATCCGCACCCTGAAACAGGTGTTTGAAGAGCGGATGGTGATCTGTAGCGGCTGTTCCGGTTGCCGGCAAGGGAAAGACGGTTTTGCTCCCGAAGGTTGACGCGAGTAGGCCTCGGCGGTATAATTACAGCAATTCACGGTCCGAGGTCGAATCGGATCTGGCGATGATGAGGATACCGTTTGCCGCTTATGGTTTTTCAGAGAACAGGGGCCACCGGCTGCAAGCTCCTGAACCCTCTGGGCGGAAGGACGACCCCCTCTGAGCTGCGCCGGGAACACCCTGGAAGGGTTAGTATCGGTTGCCGGTTCTGCACACCGTTATCGTGCCGCGAGGGCTGTGTCTCCCCCAAGAGACTACAGCTGAATCAGGGTGGAACCACGTGTGTCTATAAACACTCGTCCCTTTACAGGGATTGGGTGTTTTTTATTTTCCCGTGAGGAGTGAAGTGAAATGAGCAGGTCCATTCAACTGCCAGACGGATCGATCCGGCAATTTGATGAGGAGAGAGTGACGGTTCAGGAAGTAGCAGAATCGATCAGCCGCGGACTAGCCAAAAAAGCGATCGCCGGGCAGATCAACGGGAAGACGGTAGATCTGTCCCGGGAAGTACCCGACGGAGCCCAGGTACGCATCTTCACCCTGGAGGATGCGGAAGGGCTGGAGGTATACCGCCACAGCACGACCCACTTGATGGCTCAGGCGGTCAAGCGGCTGTTTTCTGGCGTGAAGCTGGGGATCGGTCCGGTGATCGAAGACGGATTTTACTATGATATGGATCTGCCCCAGTCGCTGACAGCAGAGGATCTGCCTAAAATTGAGGAGGAGATGCGGAGGATCGTCAAGGAAAATCTTCCGATTGTGCGGCGGGTCGTTACTCGGGAAGAAGCGCTTCGAATCTACGAGGAGGCTGGGGATGAACTGAAATTAGAGTTGATCCGTGAGCTTCCCGAGGACGAGGAGATCACCCTGTACGAACAAGGGGAGTTTTTCGACTTGTGCCGAGGTCCCCACGTTCCCTCCACGGGCAAATTGAAGAACTTCAAACTGTTGAGCGTGGCTGGGGCCTATTGGCGAGGAGACTCGGAGAGACCGATGCTGCAGCGGATCTACGGCACGATCTGGCCCAAGTCCTCCCAGCTGGAAGCCTATCTTAAACGGTTGGAAGAGGCTAAGGAGCGGGATCATCGTAAGTTGGGTAAGGAACTGAAGATCTTCGCTCTGTCCCAGGAAGTAGGCCAAGGACTCCCTCTCTGGCTTCCCAACGGGGCTACGATCCGCCGTGTAATTGAACGTTACATTACCGACAAGGAAGAGCGCTTGGGGTATCAGCATGTGTACACCCCTCACTTGGCTAGTGTGGAGCTGTATAAGATCTCTGGTCACTGGGATCATTATCACGAGGACATGTATCCTCCGATGAAAATGGACAATGAAGAGTTAGTTCTGCGACCGATGAACTGTCCTCACCATATGATGATTTACAAAAACGATCTGAAGAGTTATCGCAATCTGCCTGTCCGGATCGCTGAGCTAGGGATGATGCACCGTCACGAAATGTCCGGGGCCCTGTCCGGACTGCAGCGGGTCCGAGCGATGACCTTGAACGATGCTCATATTTTCTGCCGCCCCGATCAGATCAAATCGGAGTTTATCCGGGTGGTACAGCTGATCGAAGAGGTTTACCGCGATTTTGGGATTCAAGATTTCTGGTATCGCTTGTCTTACCGAGATCCCGAAGATAAGAAAAAATATGTGCAAAACGATGAGATGTGGGAAACCAGCCAGCGGATGCTTCGGGAAGCGATGGATGAAATGGGCGTCAACTATGTCGAAGAGGAAGGAGAAGCCGCTTTCTACGGACCTAAACTAGATGTGCAGGTGCAGACTGCTCTCGGAAAAGATGAAACCTTGTCCACAGTTCAGATGGATTTCCACCTGCCTAATCAATTTGGCCTGGAATACATCGGCGAAGATGGCCAAGCCCATCGCCCAGTGGTGATTCACCGGGGGATCGTCGGTACGATGGAGCGCTTTGTCGCTTTTCTTTTGGAGTATTACAAGGGTGCGTTTCCCCTCTGGCTCGCTCCGATCCAGGCTCGGGTGATGACTATCACCGATACCTTCCAAGACTATGCCGCCGGGGTGGTGGAGCGCTTGCAAGGGGCTGGGATTCGGGTGGAACTGGACTCCCGCAGTGAAAAGATCGGGTACAAGATCCGAGAGGCCCAGTTGCAAAAGATCCCCTACACCCTAGTCGTCGGAGAAAAGGAAGAGCAACAGGGAACTGTGGCTGTACGCCGTTACGGTCAAAAAGACCAAGGCGCCCAGAGTGTAGAGACCTTGATCCGGGAGCTACAACAAGAGATTGAAGCGAAGGTGTGATATCGCAGAGGTCTATAGCCCACCCCTTGACGGGGATCGATGGACGTGGTAAGATTCATTTGATATTCAAGCAGAAGCGCCCGCTTCTCACCTGATTGACGCCCAGGCAGTTGACAGGTCTTCAGTTCTGTAGAACGGGATGACAGGTGTGGGCGCTTTGCTCGCACCTTTTTGGTGTTTCCACATTTACACAAATCTCCTTCGGAGGTGGCAGGTTATTAGCAAAGAACAGCAGCTGGTGAACGAGGCCATTCGTGCCCGTGAGGTGCGTCTGATCGATTCCGATGGCAACCAACTGGGTATTCAACCGCTCCGGGAAGCTCTCCGTCTGGCCCAGGAGGCGAATCTGGACCTAGTCAATGTCGCGCCCAAGGCGAAACCACCGGTTTGCCGGATCATGGATTACGGAAAATACCGCTATGAACAAAGCAAGCGGGAAAAAGAGGCCCGGAAGAATCAGAAGACTATCCAGATCAAAGAGATTCGCTTCAGTCCTTCGATTGAAGAGCATGACGTCAACACCAAGCTTCGCAACGTCAAGAAGTTTTTAAGCCATGGGGACAAGGTGAAACTCACCATTCGTTTCCGAGGTCGGGAGATCACCCACCAGGATATCGGACGCAGGATTCTCAACCGCATGGCGGAGGAAGTGAAAGAGATCGGGGATGTGGAGCGCCATCCCAAGATGGAAGGCCGCCATATGATTATGATCCTGTCTCCCAAGAAGGATAATGCTTGATCAGTCAGGAGGAACCCATCGATGCCGAAAATGAAGACCCGCCGCGCAGCGGCCAAACGTTTCAACAAAACCGGTACCGGAAAAGTGAAACGGAATCACGCTTACATGAGCCACATGTTGGAACATAAGCCTCAGGGTGCAAAGCGCAAGTTGCGCAAAAGCACCACGATGAGCAAATCCGATGTAAAGCGCATCAAGCAGTTGATCGCTTACAAGTGACACATCATCTGATCTTATAAACGCGCTGAATTTGGAGGGAACTAACCATGGCACGTGTCAAAGGCGGGACGGTGACTCGCCGTCGTCGCAAAAAAGTCCTGAAACTAGCCCGGGGATACTACGGTTCGAAGCATACCCTGTTTAAAACAGCAAAACAGCAAGTCATGAAGTCGCTGAGTTATTCCTACCGCGACCGGCGTCAAAGAAAACGTGATTTCCGTCGGCTCTGGATCACCCGGATCAACGCGGCTGCCCGTATGAACGGCCTCTCTTACAACAAACTGATGTACGGCTTGAAACAGGCAGGCGTGGATATTAACCGCAAAATGTTGGCTGATCTGGCTGTCAACGACCAAAAAGCTTTCACTGAGCTGGCCGACCTGGCTAAAGGCAAAGTGAACGCCTGATTTTCACCCCCCGCTTCCATTTTGGATACGGGGGTTTTTCACTTGGGTTCAAATTCAACTTCCGACCTCGTCCGCCTCTACAACCTGTACCCTCAATCCAAATCCGAACCATTCTTTTTTTTGTCGGAGGCCTTGGGAACATGCTGAAATACTTCCCCGCTTTCGAAGAACTCCGTCAAACGGTTCAACCAATCATAATAATCCAGCCACTCCTTGGTTTCCTTTAACAATTCATTGATCTTTTGTTCCGTTTCTTCATCCAGCTCTCCGGAATCCTGCATTTCAGCCAATTTGCGGGATAAAATAAGTCCGAACTTTCTATTCTTATTAATCAGCTTCATCCATTGGGAAGTGAATAGAGAAATAAATGTCTGATAGTAATCCGACTCCACATTGTACAAATCTTTTCTGACCCCTTTTTTAAATACCTTTTCTGCGAGATTGAGGTCAGTCAGTTCCCGGATGACTTGGCTCATGCGAGCTTTGCTCATACCGATTTCTACAGATAATTCATCGAGTGTCATAGGTTGTCGGTTGATATAGATCGTTCCGAGTACCCGCCCCAATGTGGATGAAACTCCAAAGGTGTTCATATTGTCAGCAATTCTCTCCACAAACTGCTCTTCCACATGTTGAATCTCGTCAGGCCTTCCCACAAGCACCCTCCTTTACCTCCTTGCTTTGAGCTTCGAGACCAATGTAGCATATTTGTAATTGAATCCTGAAGTGAGATTTTTGGAGTATCTCCATGGAAAGCGGAGAAACTGTAACTGTAATCCATATAAACAATGTTAAATAAATATTTTATAAACGAAACACATTATATGTCCAGTATCTAAGTTTTATACATCAAACTACTTACTTTATACTGAATTATAATGAAGGTTGGTGGGGAGACAGTCACACGCACGGGTCCATCAAGATATGAAACGACCCGACAACCTCATTGGCAAATGGGATAAGTGAACATGGAATCGAAACCCCAGAGGGGAGGATCTTCGGATTTTGGAAATGAGTGTATGAAGAACATTGAGTGGAAAGGATTGAAATAACGGCTTCATCTGTCGGTAATCCGATGTGGAGGTGGCTTTATTTGCTTAAGTTTGACCATGTGACTAAAGTGTATTCCGGTGGGAAGAAAGCGGTTGAAGATTTAAATCTGGAGGTTGAACAAGGGGAGTTTATTGTTTTTATCGGGCCGAGTGGTTGCGGGAAAACAACTACTATGAAAATGATCAACCGCTTGATTGAGCCTACAGAAGGAAGTATTTATATCAAGGAAGAAAACATTCTGCAAAAAAATCAAGTGGAGCTCCGACGTTCCATCGGGTATGTCATTCAACAGATCGGCCTGTTTCCGCACATGACGATCCTGGAGAATATCTCTCTGGTCCCCCGATTGTTGAAATGGCCGGAAGACCGCCGGAGTGAGCGAGCTGAAGAGCTATTGAAGCTGGTCAATATGAGTCGCGAGTATCTATATCGCTATCCCCATGAATTGAGCGGCGGCCAACAACAGCGGATCGGGGTTTTGCGATCCTTGGCAGCGGATCCGCCCCTGATTTTAATGGATGAACCCTTTGGGGCGTTGGATCCCATTACTCGGGATTCCTTGCAGGAAGAATTTAAAAATCTGCAACAGTCCCTTGGCAAGACGATTATCTTTGTCACTCATGACATGGATGAAGCGCTGAAGTTGGCGGATCGAATCGTCATAATGCGAGAAGGGAAACTGGTTCAGGTCGGTACTCCCGATGAGATTTTGCGGAATCCTGTCAATGAGTTTGTGGAGGAGTTTATCGGGAAAGAACGCTTGATCCAAGCGAGACCCAATATTCAAACCGTGGGACAAGTCATGAATCCCAATCCGGTATCGATCACGATGGAGCAGTCTTTGTCCGCAGCGATCCAGTTGATGAAGGAGCGCAGAGTGGACACGCTGTTGGTGGTGGATGAACAGAATGTACTGCAAGGATACATCGATGTGGAAACCCTGGATCAAAACCGCAAAAAAGCACAGCAAGTTGGAAATGTGTTGAAGACTCAATTCTATGTGGTTAAAAAAGGGGATTTGCTACGGGATACCATACGGCAAATCCTGAAGAGAGGGATGAAATATGTCCCCGTGGTCGATGAGGAAAAACGTCTAGTCGGGATTGTGACCCGAGCCAACCTGGTGGATATCGTCTACGATTCCATTTGGGGTGAAGAAGATACACCTGAACAATAGGAGGGAGGAAGCAGGGCATGGAGGCTATAAAACAGTTTCTTGCTGAAAACGGGAACGAATTGTTGCTCAAAACCTGGGAACACCTATATATTTCCCTCATTGCGGTTCTGCTCGGCATCCTAGTAGCGATTCCGCTGGGGATCCTGTTAACGCGTACGCCAAAGGCAGCCGGATGGGTAATGGGAATTGTGAGTGTGATTCAGACGTTCCCCAGCCTCGCCATATTGGCTTTTTTCATTCCTATTCTCGGAGTCGGGACGGTTCCTGCGATCGTGGCATTATTTCTTTACTCGGTTTTGCCTATTTTGCGGAACACCTATACCGGGGTTCGAGGGGTGAACCAGGGACTGCTAGAGGCGGGCCAGGGAATGGGCATGACGGGTTGGCAACGGATTCGCTATGTGGAGGTTCCATTGGCGATCCCGATCATTATGGCCGGGATTCGGCTGTCAACAGTCTATCTGATCGGTTGGGCGACCTTGGCCTCTTTTATCGGGGCGGGGGGACTGGGAGATTTTATTTTTAACGGGTTGAACCTGTTCCGAACGGATTACATTGTTGCTGGAGCGATACCGGTCACGCTGTTGGCCCTTATCACCGATTTTCTCCTCGGCTCTCTGGAAAAATGGGTCACACCCAAGGGGGTCAGAGATTCAAAAGAAGCCGTCGTTTAGAGAGGAGGGAGCATCCAAGGTGCGGAAACGGATTGGAAGTTTATTGATGGTATCGGTACTATGTCTGTCACTTGTCAGCGGGTGTTCGTTGCCAGGGTTGAGTGGACCCTCTCGCAACACGGTGAAGATTGGTACATTAAACACGACGGAATCCGCTATTGTGAGCCATATTGTTCGCCTCATGATTGAAAAAGAGACGGATTTGAACGTGGAAATGATTGAGAATCTGGGATCCTCCACGGTTCAGCATCAAGCGATCACCAGTGGAGATGTGGATATTACCCCCACACGCTATACCGGGACGGATCTGACTGGAGCATTAGCGATGGAGCCGGAAAAAGATCCGAAAAAAGCACTGAAACAAGTTCAGAAGGAATTTAGCGAACGCTTTGACCAGACTTGGTTTGATTCCTATGGTTTTGCGAACTCCTATGCTTTTACCGTTACCCGGAAAAAGGCGGAAGAAGAAAACTTGAAAACCGTGTCGGATTTAGAGCGGGTGGCTTCCAAACTGAGTTTGGGGGTGGACAGCAGTTGGCTGAAACGAAAAGGAGACGGCTACGAGGGATTTACCAAGACCTATGGATTTAAATTCAGCCGCACCTTCCCCATGCAAATCGGACTGGTCTATCAGGCAGTGGGAAGTGGAAAAATGGACGTGGTCCTCGCCTACACCACCGACGGACGGTTGAAGGCTTTTGATTTGGTCGCCTTAGAAGATGAAAAACGGTTTTTTCCGCCTTATGACGCTTCACCGGTGGCCCGGAATGATGTGCTGAAAAAGCATCCCGAAATCCGAGGTATTTTGGAGAGGTTGGCAGGTAAAATCGATACCGACACCATGTTGGAGCTGAACTATGAAGCGGATGTCAATATGAAAGAGCCGGCGACGGTCGCCGAAGAGTTTCTGGAGAAACACGATTACTTCGAGCATAAGCCATCTGGGAGGTGAGATCCTTGGAAACGATCCATGGAGTGTGGACCTATTACTCCCAAAATGCAGGCTATGTGTGGGAGCAATTTTACCGGCACTTTTTGATGTCCGCATACGGGGTTATATTTGCAGCTATAGTAGCTATTCCCGTAGGAATCATGATTGCCCGTTATCATCGGTTGAGCGGCTGGGTTTTGTCCTTGGCCAATATTATCCAAACGGTTCCGGCATTGGCGATGTTGGCTATTCTGATGTTGGTGATGGGATTGGGAGCTAACACTGTGGTGGTTGCACTCTTTTTGTACTCCCTGTTGCCGATTATTAAAAATACCTACACAGGGATTCGCAATGTAGACCATACCTTATTGGAGTCAGGAGAAGCCATGGGGATGACCAAGTTCCAAATCCTGCGGATGGTGGAATTGCCCCTATCTCTGTCTGTCATCATGGCCGGTCTCCGAACCGCCCTCGTAATTGCCATCGGGATTGCCACGGTGGGAACGTTTATCGGAGGTGGGGGTCTGGGTTCGATTATCGTGCGGGGAACCAATGTGACAGACGGGACCGTCATTATCCTGGCAGGAGCGATTCCCACCGCGCTGATGGCTGTGCTAGCGGATATCATGATGGGTTGGCTGGAGCGTCGGCTGTCGCCGGTAGATACCAAAGCGATGAAGAACTCCGCTTGATCCGAAACCACTTCAACGAACAGGGTGAGGGAAATTGCAAAGACAGAGGGGGGTGCATGTGATCTCATCCAACGTGATCTTGGAGAAAAACGTTCCTTGTATCCTACGGGATCAAACCGTGCTTTACGCCGACATTTATCGACCGGACCAACCGGGAACCTTCCCGGTGTTGTTGACCCGGTTGCCGTACAGTAAAGACCTTCCTATGTTTTCACACCGTTATCTCGATCCCAACCGGCTGGTCGGAGAAGGCTATGTGGTCATCATTCAGGATGTTCGGGGTCGATATCAATCAGAAGGGGAATTTCGCCCCTTTCAAGGTGAGGCGGAAGACGGATATGACACGGTGGAATGGGCTGCTTCGTTGCCGTACGCTTCAGGAAAAGTGGGGATGTTCGGTCTTTCCTACTACGGATTCACACAGTTGATGGCAGCAACGGAGCGTCCCCCACATCTGGGCGCTATCTTTCCCGCGATGACCCTGAACGATCTGCGAAAGGGGGTCTTGTTTCACCAGGGTGCTTACGAATTGGGCCTATGGGAAACATGGATCGTGGAATCGATGCTCCCGGATCTCATCAAAAGGAAATACGGGGACACTCCAGCTTATACACAATCCATGACCCGAATGGCACAAAATTATAACCGGATCGAAGGGTGGGATCGGAACGCACCCCTGGATGCATGGCCCCTTGTCGAAGAATTGGGTGTGGAGGAATTTTTCTCGGAGTTGCTGAAGCATCATGTGGAAGACGATTTTTGGGAAAAGACTAGTTTACAAGGCAAGTACGGGCAAATCCGAGTCCCGGCTTATCATGTTGGCGGGTGGTACGATTGCCTGCTGGGTCCCACGTTGGAAAATTTCAGGGAATTGCAGGCAAAGGGCGGGGGTTTGGCGAAGCATCATCAAAAATTGCTTATCGGACCCTGGGGTCACGGCGATTTCAGTTCGGTGGTGGGTGAACGTTCTTTTGGTATCCAGGCTTCCGGCGATGGGATCGATCTTCAGGAAGATCTGAACCAGCTCCATCTTCGTTGGTTTGATTACTGGCTGAAAGGAATCGAGACCCAGGTGATGGAGGAGCCCCCGGTGAAAATCTTTGTCATGGGGATCAACCGGTGGCGAAATGAAGAGGAATGGCCTTTGGCCCGTACTCGGTATGTACCTTATTACTTTCACAGTGCAGGCAGTGCCCGCACCCGGCAGGGAGACGGAGGCCTGTCGACGGAGAAGCCCGGGGATGAGCCCTGCGACAGTTTCATATACGACCCGGGAAATCCGGTGCCAACACAAGGAGGAGCCACCTTATATGCCGGAGTAAACACGATGGGCCCGCGTGATCAAAGGGAGATCGAGGAGCGGGAGGATGTACTCGTCTATACATCGGAACCCTTAACGGAGCCCCTGGAGGTTACAGGGGATGTCCAGGTGATTCTCTGGGCGGCCACAGATGCGAAGGATACGGATTTTACCGCTAAGCTAGTGGATGTGATGCCGGATGGGAGGGCTTACAATCTGACTGACGGCATCCTTCGCGCCCGCTATCGAGAGGGAGTCCAACCCGCGGCGGACTTAAATGGGGAAGTGGTGGAGTATTCAATCGACTTGTGGGCGACCAGCAATGTGTTTCTTCCAGGTCACCGCATCCGGATCGAGATCTCTTCCAGTAACTTTCCCCGTTTTGATCCCAATCCTAATACGGGAAAAACTCTGAAAGAGAGCAAGGAGATCCGGAAGGCCAAGCAAAGGATTTATCATTCGGCAAAGACTCCTTCCCATGTTCTGCTACCTGTGATCCCAGTGCAATGATTCTGAAAGGAACCCGCCCGGCAAATGCCGGGTGGGTTCCTTTCCTTCGGGGAAGAAGCAGCATTCTTCTCTGATCTTAGGGGTGTTTTGTCATCGATGCCGGTTCATAGGATTGATCCCGGAGGACAACGGTTTCAGGTTGGATTCGGATCAGGACGTTGCTGTCATCCAGGTTTTGAAACCGGGGATCCCAGGACTCTTCATCGGGACCCAGGTAGCGAGAGAGCAAGCGGGTGGCGATCCCGGTATCGAAGGGTTCTACCGTGGCCTGTCCCCGGATGCCGGCATGAAATACTTGGCCGCTCTCCCGGTGGAATTGGACAATCCCCACAGCGCATCGTGGATCTTTCCGGATCCGGTCCGGAAAGCTGTCCGTGGATGGAATACCGATGATCCATAAATATCCCCCCTCCCAATGAAACCAGACCGGGGAATTCCGGGGACCTTCTTCACAGACTGTGGAGAGGTGAGCAAATAGCGGCTGGGCAAGGAAATTCTCTAGGTCAAAACTGTGTTTCCGATCGCGGATGATTTTCATACCTAAACTCCTCCTCTAGGAAAAGATGTTTCCCCCTTCTCCAACTCAGGAAGATTTCCTTTGAAGGAAAGTAGGTATTCTCCGGTCTGGTAAACAAGATCTATCCCGGCAGTTGGATGACAATATTTGAGGGAGAGTGGGATTGTTTCTTATTCCACCTAAATGGAAGTACCTGAGGTGCTAAGGTCGATGGAGTGGCGCCCGATTTTCTCTCCTGAAATAGGAATGATTAGTTAGCACGCCGTTTTAACTTCCGATAATAGTACGTTACCGGAAGTTAGATTATTCCCACCTGAAAGCAGAGGGTGTCTGTGTGATCATCAGATGGCGGCGACACGGGTCTACTCGGGAAGATGATCAAAAGGACGAATCATAGATTTTTCTCTGTTGATGCATAATAAAGGGGACCTTGTTGAAGAAGGGAGTTGTTGTAAATGCGTTTTTTGGAGCGACATGAGGGTCATCCCGATTCCTTGAATCGGTTTCGCCATGAGTTGGACCGTTCTTTTCAGCGGTTTTTCAATGAACCGCTGTTTCCTGGAGAAGGGTTCGGAGGACAGGGATTTTTACCGGCTCTGAACGTGGAAGAAAAGGCGGATCACTATGAGATCCAAGTGGAAATCCCGGGAATGGAACCGGATGACGTGGAGATTGAGGTGCAGGGAAACACCCTGGTCATCCGGGGTGAACGGCGGGAGGAACGGAAAGAAGAGAACCGTTACCACCTGGTGGAAAGCCGTTACGGGACCTTTCAGCGGTCTTTTACTTTACCGAACAACGCGGATATGGAAAGGATCACTGCTGACGCTGAGAACGGGGTTCTCCATGTTTATGTGCCGAAAGACCAATCAAGGGAGCCACGGAAGATCCAGATTAACAAACATTGATGAAGGACAAATGGTGGCCGTCAAATCGGAGGTGTCATCTGTTTGAAAAATTTTTTCTCACCTCCTTTTTGATGATGAATAAAAAGCCTGTACCCCCAAGGGTTCAGGCCGTTTTCATTTAAATGGTGAGGAAAAAACGATGCCGGGAGCGGGTTTGGCTCTGGCGGATTCCCGCTTTCAGAACACCGGATGATGATCACACTTCCGCTGCCGCTTCCTCCGCCCGGGGAAGAGGATCGGTGAATCGGCTCCAGTCTTGCTTCATTTCCTCCGGCGTCAATAGACAGTTATCCAACGAGGCCTCCAACTCTTGCCGGTCGATCCCGATGCCGATCCATACCAGCTGGGTCAAACGATCGCCCCAAACGGGATCCCAATCGTCCTTCACCTCGGGTTGCTCCTGAAAGATGACGGCTTTCTCCGCTTCGGGCAGGGAGGCTACCCAATAGGCGAATGGACCGATCTGGATCGAAGGCCCGGCTTGACTCACCTGGTAGGCGGCTTCGCTACCGTTGGCCACCCAGGCGATCCCTTTTGAACGGACGACCTCCTCCGGCCACTCCTCCATCCAGCGGTAGAGACGTTCGGGGTGGAAGGGGAGGCGCCGTTTGTAGACAAAGGAGGAGATGCCGTATTCCTCGGTTTCCGGTGTGTGTTCTTCCTGTTCCAGCTCTTTCAGCCATCCCGCCGACTGGCTTGCCTGTTCAAAATCAAACAAGCCAGTGTTAAGGATTTCTTCAGGCTCCACTTGTCCCTTTACCGTGTGAATAATCCGGGCCTCAGGGGCCAGTTTGCGGAATAGTTTTTCCATCTGATCCAGCTTCTCTTTTGGTACCAGATCGCATTTGTTGAGGAGGAGCACGTTACAGAACTCGATCTGATCGATCAGCAGGTCGACCACATCCCGGATATCTTCCTCGCCGGCAGCTTGCTTTCGGTCGAGGAGGGACTCGCCGGAGGAGAAGTCGTGCCAGAAGCGGTTTGCGTCCACCACGGTCACCATGGTGTCCAGACGGCAAAGGGAAGTCAGATCGATGCCGTTTTCTGTATCTATGTAAGAGAAGGTTTGCGCCACTGGAACCGGTTCACTGATCCCCGTCGATTCGATCAGGATGTAGTCAAACTGCGCCTCCTGGGCCAAGCGCTCCACTTCAATCAGCAGATCTTCACGCAAGGTGCAACAGATACAGCCGTTGGACATCTCCACCAGCTTCTCCTCTGTGCGGGAGAGGCCTCCTCCTTGTTTTACCAGGTCGGCATCGATATTCACTTCGCTCATGTCGTTGACGATGACAGCAACTCGGATCCCTTGTCGGTTGTTCAGGACATGGTTGAGTACCGTCGTCTTCCCTGCACCGAGATAACCGCTTAATACGGTAACCGGGATTTTCCCCTTTGTCATTTTTGATTCACACCTTTCTGAATTGGGTAGTACAAAACGTAATCATTACGCTTTGTAATTGGCCAACCCAGTTTATCCAATGGATCGTTTCTTGTCAACGATATTGTTTGAAATATGGATTCCAGCTCCCTTCTTGAAGAGATGAGTCTTGGGTTATATTCGTATCAGGCGTGTTGATTCACCCTATTTCAGGTAGGAACTAAGGGTCGGAATGGTGGGAGGATGAAGAGCCTTTGCGTTCTTTGCAAGAGATTGTAGCCATTCCACCATCCCTGTCTCCTCAAGCAATTTTTAGGATGGGGGCAATGGAAAGAGCGAAAAGATCGTTTCATTCCATCAGTGGTTAATGAACAGCCCTGTATTGTATCTATTACGATTTACAATAGGAGGTCAAGTGGATACTCACATGGCCCCCCTCGAAAGTCGAATCAAGAGAAGGGTCCAGACGATTCAGCTAACCGTATTCATCACCGGAGTTTGTTCCTGTCCGGCCCGGATACAATGAAAAAACGATGATCAATTGGTGACCATCGCTTTTTTAGGCGTGTTGATGAACCCTATTTTAGGCAGAAAATAAGGTCGGGATGGTGGAACGGTGAAGAGCCTTTGCGCTCTTGACAAGAGATCGTAGCCGTTCCACCATCCCCGTCCCCTCAAGCCATATTTTGTGATGAGGCAATGGGAAGAGCGAAAGGGTTGTTTCGTTCCCATCATCCACTTTAATCAACAGCCCTGTCGCTTTTTATATAATGTTCTCCGGACTGGATCATCTCCGCCTAAAGGTGACCGGCAGGTTGGGGACGCCGTAGACGATGGGACTGTGGATTCCCTCCAGCACTGTCTCTGGTCGGATTCGGATGTCGGAGAAGCGGCGGAGCAATTCCTCCAGAGAGATCACGGCCTCCAGACGGGCGAGGGGGGCACCGAGACAAAAGTGAACCCCGTGGCCGAAGGCGATGTGGCCTCTGGAATCCCGGTCGATATCGAACCGATCGCCGTCGGGGAAGTGATTATCGTCCCGGTTGGCGGAAGCGATCCAAGCAAAGACGTACTCTCCCTTTCCCAGGGTCTCACCACCCAGTTCTGTATCCGTGGTCACCCGTCGGGACATCCCTTTCACCGGAGATCGGTGGCGAAGGACTTCTTCCACCGCGTGGGGGATCGCCTTCGGCTGTTGCCGCAGCCGGTCTTCAATGGGGGGCTCCTCGTCAAAGCAGAGAAACGCATTGGCGATCAGGTTAGTCGTCGTCTCGTTGCCGGCGACAAGGAGCAGAGCGCAGAAGCCGAGTAGGTCCATGTCGGAGAGGTGTTCTCCCTCGGTTTCAACCGCCAGCAACCCGCTGATCAGGTCTTCTTGGGGATGCTGGCGGCGTTCCTCCAGCATCTGCAGAAAGTACTCGACCATCTCTTGCTGCACCTGGTTAAAGGAAAGGGCTTTTTCCTCCAACTGAGGTCCTTCTGCAGCCACCACCACATCGGACCACAGCTTGAACCTTTCCCGGTCTTTCGGCGGCACCCCCAGCAGTTCCGCGATCACAATTACGGGTAAGGGATAGGCAAAGTCCTGCACGATGTCCATCTCTTCCCCGTGGATTTTTTCCAGCAGCCCGATGGCGATTTCCCGGATCCGGGGTTCCAGGCGGCGGATCGCCCGGGGTGTGAAAGCCTGAGAGACGAGAGAGCGGAGTTGCCGGTGGCGGGGTGGATCCAGCTGGAGCATGCTGGCACCGAATACATTATCGGTGGAATCTCCGGTACAGGAGGAAAAATAGCGGTAATCCGACAGCACCCGTTTTACATCCTCATAACGGAACACATGCCAGACGCCCGTCTCCGGATCCTTCCAGACGGGTCGATGTTCACGCATCTCACGATACCAGGGAAAGGGGTTGACTTCCTTCCAGATCGTCGTCATCTTCAAAACGGTTCCCTCCTTATGATGAAGCCGGTTTAGAGGTTCACCCCATCTTACCATGAAGTAATGTGATAAATAGAAAAACCCATCCAAGGACGGGTTGAATGTATCGAATAAATCTGGAAGGCGGGGGGATCAGGCGTGCCTCTCCTCCTTCTGGATCGTCGTCTTACAGGAAGGGGAACAATAGCCCCGGTGTTCCTCTTCGCAACTCGGGCAACAGAGATGGAGCCTGTGACAGCGGTCGTTGGCGCAGTTGATATAATTCTCTGTCGGTTGGCCGCAGTGAAAACATTTGCCGACGATGGTTTCCTCCACTTGGCTGACCGGCACCGACAGGCGTTCGTCAAAAACGAAACATTTCCCGTCGAAACCGTCCCCTCCCACCTCCGGGTCCTTTCCATAGGTGACGATTCCCCCCTCCAGTTGGGAGACATCTTGGAATCTTTCTTCCAGCATGAAGGCCGTCAGTAGGTGAGGATTTTTTTGTCTTTGTATGAGGCCAGATTCTCTCGAATCCAGTCAGGAAATTCGCGGAAAAAACGGACATCGGGGCGGATGGCGTTCTTGAAATGGCCGAGATCATACTCATAATCGGTGCGACCATCCAGGATCAGCACATCCTCGGCATGCATCGCTTCCCGGAATTGCTCGGGAGTCAGACGGGTTCCCGATTTTTGGTTGGGGTCCAGATCCTTTGGGACACGGAAGGTGACCAATTCCGCTTTGTGGCGGACATGCATCTTTTTAAAAGCATGGCTGTCGTGGGGATCCACTTTAAACACCATTTCTCGGAAGCGGGGGTCTGCATGCATCGTTTCCATGTAAGTCTCTGTTGCTGAAAGGGTGCCGGATACGGTGCCGTTAATCCCCTCTGCTGCCACCAAGATCCTTCCCTTCAAGCCAAGGTCCCGGCAGAAAGCAAGATGCTCTCTCGCAAAGCTTTGTGGATCTTCGATGGGGACATACTGATAATATAATAAAACCTGATAGGCTCCTGGGAGAGCTTCGGGGTTGGTTTTTGATATGTCCATCCTCATCCTCCTTCGCAACACTTGTCATACCTCCGATTGCGCTCGGTAGGTTTTCAATCTATTGTACACCAGGATCCTGTCTGAAGGAAAAGAGATGTTTTTCTCGGAAGGGCGTTCCAAAAAAATTAGGCGTGTTGATTCGCCCTATCACTTTATGGTTCATCAACAGCCCTGAAAAAAATAACTCCTCCCTGGCAACGATGCACTGGGAGGAGAGAGGATCAGTTTTGCGGTTGGAGGTCGGTTCGGGTAGAAGTAGAATCCCGCTTGGTGTCCTCCTTCTCTTCTGAGGGGTCCTGGTTGCTGGTCCGAAGTGGGATCTCCGGAAGGAAGAGGGTAAGGAAGGCAACTAGGATCATGACACCCATTCCGGTGAGAAAGACTCCGGAGAGTCCGAAACTCATAGCCTCCCGCAGAAAATGGATGATATGGTCAAACAGTCCGCTCATCCCCGATGGAAACTGAGAGCGCAAGTGTTCCAACTTTTCCGGGGAGAGAAGGATTTGGGGATCCAATCCCTTCAATTTACCCGTCAATTCAGAAGCGTGGCTGGTGGGGGACTGAGTCAGTCCTTCCGCCAATTTGCTTTCCATCCGGGAAGACATGATACTTCCCATCACGGCAACCCCGATTGTCCCCCCCCATCTGTCGGAACAACTGAATGGAAGCGGTGGCTACCCCTAAATTGTTGTGGGAGACGGCATTTTGTACGGTGAGGTTGAAGATGGGAAAAGCCATTCCCAGGCCGAGTCCGGTGATGATGAGGTTAACGACGGCCATCCGATTGGAGGTGTCTGCATCCATGGTGCTGAGGAGGTACATCCCCATCGACATGATGAGTGCCCCTATCAGAGCCAGTTTTTTATATTTGCCGGTACGGGTGATCACTTGCCCCGTGATGATGCTGGCAAAAGTCATACTGAGAGACATGAACATCAGAACAAAACCGGATTTGGAAGCGGAGGTTCCTATCACCCCTTGGATAAAAAAGGGCATAAACATAATGACACAAAACATGCTGACGCCAATCAAGAAACCGATGACATTGGACAAGGTAAATATCTTGTTTTTAAAGAGATTCAAGGGAAGCATTGGATTTTCAGTCCGTTTTTCAATCAGGATAAAGACGGCCAGGGCGACGATGGAAAATGCAAACAGGCCCAAAATCTCGAAGGAGGTCCAAGCGTAATCCTCCCCGGCCCAAGTGAAGGCGAGCAACATCGGGATCATGGTAAAGATCAGGAAAATTGATCCGAAGTAGTCGATTCGTTTTTTTTCGCCGGTCTCTGTATTGGGGAACAGGCGCAGGATCAGGAAGAAGGCAACCACACCGACAGGCAGGAAGATCCAAAAAACCCAATGCCAGTCGAAGTGATCCACGATGTATCCTCCCAGGGTGGGCCCCAGAACACTGGAGAGACCGAAGACGGAACTCATCAAGCCTTGCCAGCGTCCCCGTTCCCGGGGAGAAAACAGGTCCCCGACAGCAGAGAAGGCCGTGGACATGATCATCCCACCGCCAAAGCCTTGAATCCCCCGATAAATGATCAGCTGAATCATAGTATTGGAAGTTCCACACAGGAAAGATCCTACCATAAAGATTCCCAATCCGGTCAAGATAAAGATCTTACGTCCGTAGATATCCGACAGTTTCCCCACCAGAATGGCGGTGACACTGGATGCCAGCATAAAGATGGTGAACACCCAGTTGAAATACTCCATCCCTCCCAAGACGGTTACGATGCGGGGTAGTGAGGTTCCCACAATCGTCTGGTTCAGACTGGCGAACAGCATAGATGCCATGATCGCCAGCATGATGATCACTTTCTTTCTCTTATTTAAATGTTCCATGCTTCTTCCACTCCTCTTTAGGCCTGCAATCTTTATATCTATATATTTAGTTACTGGATAGTTTCTGAAACCGTCGCAGGGAGGTTTCCAATTATTGTGTCGTTGTCAGGCGAGTTGATTAGCCATATTTTAGGTTGGAAATAGGGTCGGGATGGTGGGACGGTGAAGAGCCTTTGCGTTCTTTGCAAGAGATCGTAGCCGTCCCACCATCCCTGTCCCCCCTCAAGCGATATTTTACGATGGGGACCATGGGAGAGCGAAAGGATCATTTCGTTCCCATCCATTTTGTGGTTAATCAACAGCCTTGTGTCGTTGTAGGAGTTAAATCTCTGATGGGGATCCCCCACGGTAAGGATTCACTGGAAAGGAGATGCTCTACATTTTTACAAAAAAAACCACCCTGGGTCGGGTTGGCGGAAAAATTGATTCATATACCGAAATATTAATGAATCGAATTAAATTTGTCAACAGACCTGTCCCTTCCCTGAGTGAGATTTAGGATCTGGATGTACAAGTTGATCCAGTCGAGCAGAAGTAGCTAAAGCCAGGAAGGGATTTCCCATTTCGTTCCGTTGTTCTTGTAAGTCAAAGTCACTCCATGGGAAACCCGACCCTCCCCTCCAGTGTTTTTCACCCCGCTTCCCTTCATCGCCCTTTGGGAGGGTCTACGGTGTCTGTCCGGATTTTTCCCGTCCTTTGCGGGACCAGTAGGTGGCCAAGAGAGCGCCGGAAATATTATGCCAGACACTGAAAATGGCTCCAGGCAGAGCGGCGATTGGATTCAAGTGGGCCAAGGCGAGAGCGACAGCAAGGCCGGAGTTCTGCATGCCGACTTCGACGGAGACGGCCCGGCTGCGGGGCTCATCCAGCCGCAGAACCCGGGGGCACCAGTAACCCAGGAGCAGGCCGAGTCCGTTATGCAGGATGACCGCCAGGACGACGGGAAGCGCTGTTTCCCTCAGGCTGTCAGCGTTGAGTGCCACCACGGCAGCCACGATGATGACAATGGTGGTGACGGAGATCAGGGGGAGAGCTTCTGTGGACCGGTGGACGGTGACGGGGAAGAAACGGCGGGCCAGCAATCCCAGTATGATGGGCAGGATCACCACCTGGAGGATAGTCAGGACCATGGATCCGGGATCTACCGGCAACCAAGAACCGGCCAACCACCAGAGAAGGAAAGGGGTGAGTAGGGGGGCTAGCAGGGTAGAGATGCTGGTCATGGTGACTGACAGGGGAACGTCCCCTTTGGCTAGATAGACGATTACGTTGGAAGCGGTCCCGCCAGGACAAGCTCCTACCAGCATCACTCCGGCAGCCAGTTCCGGGGACAATCCCAAGGAAGTGGCGATGATCCAGGCGGTGGCGGGCATGATGATGAATTGAAGGCAGACTCCCGCCAGGACTGGTCCGGGCCGCTGGAAGACGAGTCGGAAATCCTCCCCTTTCAGAGTGAGCCCCATTCCAAACATGATGATTCCCAGAAGAAGATTGATGGCGGGGCCGATCCACCGAAAGATTTCCGGAAACATCCAGGCGATGCCGGCGAAAACCAGAACCCAGAGGGCGAAAGACTGCTGTGCAAAGCGACTGGCTCGATTCCAACGCTGCAAGAGGATCCCTCCCTTTTCTCGACGGAATAAATGAAAATCAGGGCGATTGATTAACTAGAAAATGGACGGTGGAAGGGAGTCTCATGTGCTACCAAAACGACCTTATGATACTTCCGTCTCGGCTTTGCCCCTACCCAACGGTTAGATTCGGAACGGATCGTCTCCACTTCCTTGTAGGGTGGAATCGGTGCGTGGGTGAACACGATCTCCCCATCCGGATGTATGGATAATCAACGCCTGATAAAAAACATGAATTGGATTGTGACAATGTTTAAAAAACACTATACACTGTTTCACAATCCCTTTGTCAAGTACAAACAGGAAGATTCTTATGGGCAACCTTCATCCTTGTGTTGCTGACTTCCCGGCTTTGCCCCTGCCCGATGACTAGATTCGGCGCGGACCGTGGGCGAACCCCGATCACCTCACTTAAAATATGGATAATCAACACGCCTGATTTCGCCTGGTTTCTGGGGTTTTCAGCGGGGCTATCCCCGAATCTTGAATTGCGAATAAAAAGGTGGTTGACAATGAAATCGATACCTGATTATAATAGCACCTAAATAAATTGAATCACGTCACGCACGTGTAGGAGGATGCCTAGGGTTCCACCCGTCCATGACGGGGTTTGCGACCGAGTGGCATCAACACCGGCTCTCCGGTGTACACCGTGAGGATAAAAGCCTCTGCGGCAGGTCCTGCCCGCTTCCAATGAAAACGGGTTTGATCTGTCCGGAGGTTTTGTTTATATCCGAAGTGATTTATTTCAGAAAAAAGTAATATCTTAGGACAAAGGCTATGAAGAGGCATTCGCCCCCGTTCCCGTGTCACAGAGAATTCCGGAAAGCTGAGACCGGAATCGCGGGAGGGTTGGCGATCTCACCTTGGAGCCGTGCGTCGAAAGGGGAGATCTCCTGAGTAGAACGTATCCGGTCATCGCCGTTATCCGATGGAGTGAACCCGGTTTTGCACCGGGAC
Source organism: Kroppenstedtia sanguinis (assembly GCF_050433445.1). NCBI lineage: Bacteria > Bacillati > Bacillota > Bacilli > Caryophanales > Thermoactinomycetaceae > Kroppenstedtia > Kroppenstedtia sanguinis. Next base: position 84,135 of record NZ_JBNPXF010000011.1, read on the forward strand.
ACTCACCAAGGCCATCCGCCGCGAGGCGGGGGCAACCATTGGGTGGTACCGCGAAACCTTTCGCCCCAATCAACCAAGGTCGTAGTCACGAAATTTGTGTCTGCACGGGTTGATAGGCGAAAGGTTTTATTTTTTCTATGAAGGAGGTTGCGGAAGTAACATGGCCCAACGGTTGGCGATGCCAGCAGAGAAAGGTGAAGAATTGACACAGTCGCAGCAGGAATACTCCGGTTCCGAAATTCTACTCCGATGTTTGATCGAAGAGGGAGTGGAAGTGATTTTTGGCTATCCAGGTGGGTCGGTGTTACCCATTTACGATTCCCTCTACCACGGAGCTGTAAAGCATCTGTTGGCCCGTCACGAACAGGGAGCGATCCATGCCGCTGAGGGATATGCGAGGGCGACAGGAAAAACGGGAGTCGTGATCGCTACCTCAGGTCCTGGAGCGACCAATCTGGTGACTGGCATTGCCAATGCCCAGATGGATTCCATCCCCTTGGTCTGTATCACCGGCAATGTGAGCCAGGACCTGATCGGAACCGATGCTTTCCAGGAAGCAGATATCACCGGGATCACCATGCCGATCACCAAACACAGCTACCTGGTCACCGATGTCCGAGATTTGCCCCGGGTGGTGAAGGAGGCTTTCCACATCGCGTCCACGGGACGACCCGGCCCGGTCCTGATTGATATCCCCAAGGATGTATGCAATGCAAAGACCGGTTATCACTATCCTGAGGGAGTGCGGATCCGAGGCTATCAGCCCAAGACGGATCCCCACCCCCTGCAGATCACCCGACTGCACCAAGCACTGGCTGAGGCGAAAAAGCCCTTGATCTTGGCGGGAGGTGGGGTGGTCACCTCTGGAGGGGAGCAAGAGTTGATCGCCATCGCTGAGACCGCCCAGGTTCCCGTGACGACAACTCTGATGGGGTTAGGGGGGTTCCCCAGTCAACATCCGCTGTGGCTGGGAATGCCGGGAATGCATGGCACCTACGCCGCCAATCATGCTCTTTTGGAATGTGATCTGTTGATCGGGATCGGGGCCCGTTTTGATGACCGGGTGACCATGGGGCGCCTCGACAAATTTGCCACCGGCGCCAAGATCGCTCATATCGATATCGATCCGGCAGAGATTGGGAAAAACGTGGATACCTATATCCCGATTGTGGGAGATGTGAAAAAATCCCTCACCGCCGTCCGAGATGGACTTCCTCGTTCCCAGTCGGAAGATTGGGTGAAGCAAGTGCAGGGTTGGTACCGAGAATATCCGTACCGATTCCAGGATTCTGATCAGGTGTTGAAACCCCAGTGGGTGATTCGCCACCTCCATGAAAGCACGCAAGGGAACGCGATCGTCACCACCGATGTGGGTCAACACCAGATGTGGGTAGCCCAGTATTTTCCCTTCGCTAAGCCCCGTTCCTTTATCACCTCAGGAGGACTGGGGACGATGGGATTCGGGTTCCCCTCTGCGATCGGGGCCCAACTGGCCCATCCGGAAGCCACGGTGATCAGTGTCACCGGAGACGGGGGATTTCAGATGACTTCTCAGGAGTTGGCAGTCATCGCCCAGGGGAACATCCCGGTCAAAGTGGCGATACTTAACAACCATTGTTTAGGAATGGTTCGGCAATGGCAGGAGGTTTTCTACAAAAAACGATATAGCGAAGTGGATCTAGCTGACAGTCCCGATTTTGTCAAACTGGCGGAAGCCTACCATGTGAAAGCTTGGCGGGCAGAGACCCAGGAGGAAGCCGTCCAGGCATGGAAGCAGGCGTTGTCCGATCCCGGACCCGCTGTCGTCGATTTTCGCATCCATCCCGAGGAGAATGTGTATCCGATGGTAGCCCCCGGAACCGGACTAGATGAAATGATCATGGGGGAGGAGGAGTCATGAGACATATCCTGTCTGTGCTAGTCAATGATCAACCTCGGGTGTTGGCTCGGGTTGCCGGACTTCTCGGGCGGCGCAATTTCAACATCGAAAGTATCAGTGTCGGGGAGTCGGAAGAACCGGGTCTATCCCGGATGGTAATTGCTACCCGAGGAGACGAACAGACCATGGAACAAGTACAGAAACAGCTTCACAAGTTGGTGGACGTGATCAAAGTTCAGGATCTTCACGATCAATCGGCAGTGGAGCGGGAATTGTTGCTGGTCAAGGTGGGTTCCGGCCCAGGGACGCGGATGGAACTGAGTGGAATCATCGAACCCTTCCGCGCTTCCATCGTCGATGTGGGATCGCACAGTTTGATTATACAGGCGACGGGGGAACGATCCAAACTGGATGCTCTGTTAGAGCTTTTGCACCCCTACGGAATCAAAGAGGTGGCTCGAACCGGGGTGACAGCACTTCCCCGCGGGGCAAACAAGGCAAGTATGGCCCTTACCGCCGGAGGTTAACTCCCTGGTGTGAATGAAAGGAAGAAGGAAAGTTTACACCCTGATCCTTCAGTACGATCCCGCTAAAAATGACGAAAGAGATCGGCGGCTTCTGTCGTCAACAATCCCTATTTTTTGAGGAGGATGAATCATGGCAAAAGTGTTTTATGGTAACGATGCAGACCTCGGATATCTGAAGGAAAAAACAGTTGCAGTGGTAGGATACGGTAGCCAAGGACACGCTCAGGCCCAAAACCTGCGGGATAGCGGGATTCATGTGGTGATCGGCCTGCGCAAGGGCCGCTCCTGGGAACAAGCGGAACAGGATGGTTTTGAAGTTTTGCCTGTGGATGAAGCGGTGAAACAGGCGGATGTGGTTCAACTCTTGATGCCTGATGAAGTGCAGGCCCAAGTTTATAAGAATCAGGTAGCCCCCCATCTAAAACCGGGATCGGCCTTGTTCTTCTCTCACGGATTCAACATCCATTTCGCTCAGATCGACCCACCGAAAGATGTGGACGTGGTTTTGATCGCCCCCAAAGGGCCAGGTCATCTTGTGCGCCGGGTGTATGTGGAAGGTTTCGGAGTGCCGGCTCTGATTGCTGTTCACCAGGACGCTTCAGGGAAGGCTCAAGCATTGGGACTCGCTTATGCTGATGGAATCGGAGCCACCCGAGCCGGCGTGATTGAGACCAGTTTCAAAGAGGAGACAGAGACGGATCTCTTCGGGGAGCAAGCCGTTCTCTGCGGCGGAGTCAGCGAGTTGGTGAAAAACGGATTTGAAACTCTAACCGAGGCGGGATATCAGCCGGAGATCGCCTACTTTGAATGTCTCCATGAACTGAAACTGATCGTGGATCTGATGTACGAAGGGGGGCTGGCGGGAATGCGTTATTCCATCAGCGACACTGCGGAGTACGGGGATTACGTAAGTGGTAAGCGGGTCGTTGGTGAGCCTTCCCGGGAGGCGATGAAAGAGGTCTTGCAGGAAATTCAGGACGGTACCTTTGCCAACAAGTGGATTCAGGAAAATAAAGAGGGAAGGACGGAGTTCAACCGCATCGCCAAAGCGGAGAAGGACCACCCGATGGAACAGGTAGGTGAGAAACTGCGGAAGACTTTTTCTTGGCTGAATGAAAAGGAAGCAGTAAAGCCCTGAAGGATTATCGAGAAAAGGGAGGTTGCGGCAATGCGAAGGGTCCAGTTTTTTGACACGACGTTGCGGGATGGGGAGCAGTCCCCAGGTGTAAATCTGAATGCAGAAGAGAAGGTGGCGATTGCCCTTCAACTGGAACGGTTGGGGATCCATGTGCTGGAAGCCGGTTTTGCCGCGGCCTCTCCGGGAGATCTGGAAGCGGTTCGCCAGGTGTCGCAAGCTGTCAAAGGGGCGACGGTAGTCTCCCTCGCTCGGGCGGTACCGGGAGATATTGAAAAGGCCCGGGAAGCCCTGCAGGGGGCGGAAAACCCAGGAATTCATATCTTTCTCGCCACTTCACCCATCCACCGCAAATACAAGCTGAATATGACCCGGGAGCAGGTGCTGGAGAAGGCGGAGAAGGCCGTCCAGATGGCTGGAAAATACTTCTCTCATGTGGAGTTTTCCATGGAAGATGGGGGGCGAACCGAGAAGGAATTTCTCTGCCAAGTAGCGGAGCGAGTAATTCCTGCTGGTGCGGATGTGATTAACATTCCCGATACGGTGGGTTATCTCACTCCTGCAGAATATGGGGAGATCTTCCGGTATATGAAGGAGCATGTCCGCGGGATCGAAAAGGTGAAACTCTCTGCCCATTGCCATGATGACCTGGGGATGGCAGTGGCCAACACCTTGGCGGCGATTGAGGCCGGAGCGGAACAGGTGGAGGGAGCGATCAACGGGATCGGCGAACGGGCAGGTAACACTGCTTTGGAAGAAGTGGCGGTGGCCTTGGCTACTCGGGAGGATCACTATCAAGTAGCAACCGGGCTTCATCTGAAGGAGATCGGAAAAACGAGTCGCCTGGTGAGCAAACTGACCGGGATGCCAGTTCCGGGAAACAAAGCAGTAGTGGGTGCCAACGCCTTTGCCCATGAGTCGGGGATCCATCAGGATGGGATGCTGAAAAACAGTTCCACCTATGAGATCTTGCGACCGGAGACGGTGGGGGTGGACTCGACTCAGCTGGTGTTGGGCAAACACTCGGGACGTCACGCTTTCCAGGATAAATTGCAGGAGATGGGTTATCGTCTTTCGGAGGAGAAAATCGATTTCCTGTTCAGCCGCTTTAAAGAGTTGGCCGATCGCAAGAAACGGGTGGAAGAGGAAGACCTGATTTCCCTGGTGGAAGAGAAGTGGGGGGGAGAAGAAGAGATCTTCACTCTGGAAACCGTTCAGATTTCTTATGGCAATCGGTCTGTTCCCACAGCATCCGTGCGAATCTGTGACCACCGCCACCCACAGGCATTGCAAGAGGCGGCCTGTGGCAACGGTTCAATCGATGCGATTTTTAAAGCGATCGACCGGGTGACGGGAGAAGTGATGCATCTGGAAGATTATAAGATCACTTCTGTCACCGACGGGAAGGATGCCCTGGGCGAGGTTTTTGTCAAGCTTCGGCAAGGGGATTACGCGGTTCAGGGACGCGGGGTCAGCACCGATATACTGGAAGCTAGCGCCCGCGCCTATATCCACGCAGTCAACCGATGGGTGAGCCGGTCGACTGCAGGGGAAGGGAAGGCGGTCTCGGTATTCTCCGGGTCCTGACCTGGGATAAAAGGAGAGGTGACAAGGATGGAAAAGAAACGAAAGATAGCCGTTCTGCCCGGGGACGGAGTCGGTCCGGAGATCGTGGAAGAAGGGGTCAAGGTGTTAAAACAGGCCGGGGAGCAGTTTGGATACCAATTCCATCTCAACTTCGGCTGGATCGGTGGCTGTGCGATCGACCGTATGAAACAACCCTTGCCCCCAGAGACGCTTCGCGTCTGCCAAGATGCGGATGCGGTCTTGTTGGGATCTGTAGGTGGGCCTCGCTGGGACTCAAATCCACCGGAACTGCGACCGGAGAAGGCGCTCCTCTCCTTGCGCAAAAAGCTGGAACTCTTCGCCAATCTACGTCCCGCCAAGCAGTTCCCCGGATTGGAAAACAGCTCCTCACTCCGGGCGGAAGTTCTGGAAGGGGTGGACCTGTTGGTGGTGCGGGAGTTGACCGGAGGGATATACTTCGGAGACAAATTTACCGAGGAGACGTCCCAGGGATTGCAAGCCACCGATACATTGGTTTACCGGGAAGATGAAGTGGAGCGAATCCTGCGGAGAGCTTTTGAGCTGGCCCAGGGCCGCCGTAACCGAGTCACTTCTGTCGATAAAGCCAATGTGCTGGAGAGCTCCCGACTGTGGCGAAAGGTGGCGGAGCGGGTGGCTAAGGAATATCCCGACGTGGAGTTGGAACATATGCTGGTAGATAACTGTGCCATGCAGATGATCCGCCAACCCGCCTCCTTTGACGTGATTGTGACTGAAAATATGTTTGGTGATATTTTGAGTGATGAAGCGGCCATCTTGACCGGATCGATCGGGATGTTACCTTCCGCCAGTCTGGGAGAAGGAAATCGCGGGCTGTATGAACCGGTACACGGTTCTGCTCCTGACATTGCCGGAGAAGGGGTTGCCAATCCTGTGGCCACCATTCTTTCCGTGGCGATGATGTTTCGCCATTCCTTCGATGACGAAGAGGCGGCTCAGGCGATCGAAACTTCCGTTACCCAAGTCTTGAACAGGGGGGGCCGGACCATGGACGTGGTTGCAGTGGGAGATCTGGCTCTTTCCACGGATCAGTTCGGGGATGAGGTCGTAGAGGAATTGAGAAAATACCCACGGGAATCCAAGACATCGGTGGAAGCCACGATGTGACGAACTCTTGTAATAGAGTGAGGATGGTACTCACCCTTGCGTTCTTTGCAAAAGATCGGAGCCGTCCCACTGTCAGCCCCCCGCTTGCTGAAAAACCAGTTGAAGGGGCGCCAGAAGCGTGGTGAAAAATCTTTCATAGGGAGAGTGGAGGTTTCATATAGAGTACTTGGGCTCGCCGAACAACGGAATGAAGGCAAAAACCCATCCTTCCCCCGCCAAGATCGATGGTAATCACAACGTTTCTAGACACTTTAGTGGTTTCTCGTCTGCCCTTGCCTGACTGAAAAATAGGTTCAAGTTGCAACCCCTGCGGAGAGAAATTTTCCGCGGGGGTTTTCTGATCTCAGCTGGGTTCCTTTACAAAGGGAAGTAATTCTCACAGTTCTGACCCATAATAAAAAGGTGAATCGACTCACCGGCCTCTTCAAACCCGAATTCCAGTGGCGGAGGAGAAACATCATGCAGACGGATTCATTACATCGAGAGATCTTGGAACTTTTACAGGGGGAAGGGAAGGAGGTGCTGATTCAGGAATGGGCTGGCTCTCTGCAGCCCTACGATCTATCGGAAATACTGAACCGACTGGAGCACGGGCAGCAGTTGCAGTTGGTGTCTAAAATACCAGAATCGCTGGTGGCAGAAACTCTGGAATACCTGGATCCGGAGCAGCAATATCGGATTCTGCACCATCTGGATGAAGGGATCACAGCCCGGTTATTGAGACAGATTCCCAGTGATGCGGTAGTCGATATGCTGTTGGCGATTCATCCTTTGCAATCCGCCCGTCTGTTGGATCTTCTTCCTAGAGACTACCGGGAGAAGATTGATACGTTAATGACCTTTCCCGAAGATACAGCCGGAAGTCTGGCTACAGTGGACTATATCTCAGCGCGGGAAGGATGGACTGTGGAGGAGGCATTACAACATATCCGCAAAGTGGGTGGAGAAGCGGAAATCATCTCCTATGTTTATGTAGTCAATAAACGGGGGGAATTGGTCCAAGTCGTCTCATTGAAGGAGATCATCCTGGCCGATCCGGGAACCCGATTGTGGGAACTAATCGCCGGGGATGTGATTTTCGTCTGGGCGGACACTCCCTCGGAAGAAGCAGCGAAAATCCTCTCACGTTATGATTTTGTCGCGTTGCCTGTGGTAGACAGACACCATCGAATGATCGGGATGGTCACGGTGGATGACCTGATGGATGTCATCCGGGAAGAGGCCACGGAAGATATGCAAAAGCTGGGGGGAAGTCAGCCGCTGAGTGAACCTTATTTTAAAACCACCGTTTGGAGTCTGTTCCGAAAGCGGATCGGTTGGCTGCTGCTCTTATTTATCGCCGAAGCTTACACGGGTACAGTGCTACGCCATTATGAGGAGACGCTGTCGGAGGTGATCGCTTTGGCTTTTTTTATCCCCTTGCTGATCGGGACCGGGGGAAACACGGGCTCCCAAACAGTTAGCACTCTGGTGAGAGCATTAGCAGTGGGAGAAGTAGAATTTAATGATCTGATTCGGGTACTGCAAAGAGAGCTGTTCGCAGGGCTGTTACTCGGATTGTCTCTCGGGGGAGTGGCGTATCTGCGGGCCCTGATGTTGGGTGTGGAATTTCAGCTGGGCCTTGTCGTGGCGCTCTCTGGCTTTTTCATCGTGATCTGGGCCTCGATGGTGGCGGCAGTCCTGCCGCTGATTCTCCATCGGCTGAAGGTGGATCCGGCGGTCGTCTCAGGACCTTTAATTACGACTCTCGTGGATGGAACCGGATTGTTCATCTATTTCACCATAGCCCGATTGATCCTGCATCTCTCCTAAAGAGGATCAACTCTATCTTGGTTATAATAAAAGTTGAGGTACCTCTAGATAAAAAGCCCCTGTTTAATTAGTTACATGTCTATAAAAAGCGCAGAGGAAACGATCATTCTTGGCAAGGGAGAAACGGCGAAAGGACATGAATATCACTATTTTTCGGTGACAAAAAGCGCTTCTTTTTCACACGTATATCACGTGCAAGGGCTCAGGGGAGAAAAAGAAGAAGGATTCTACTTGCCAAACGTTGCAGCCGGATTTATTCATCTTCATTTTGCAGCAAATACGAACATGCCACAGAGGTTTGTACAATATTGTTTGGATTATAAAGGAGGATCGGCATGGAAAAAGCAAATCGAAAAAACGGAAAAGGGTTGACTCTCGTCTATACCGGAGAAGGCAAAGGAAAGACAACAGCCGCATTGGGGCTTGGGCTCCGAAGTACAGGAAGAGGAATGAAAGTAAGAATTTTTCAGTTCATTAAATCACCGCAGCGGACATACGGGGAACAACTTGCTTTCAAAAAATTGGGCGTGGAAATGACGCAGCTTGGCGTTGGCTTCACATGGACGAAAACACCGGAAGAACATCGGGAAGCGTTGAAGGAAGGCTGGCCCAAGGCAAAGCAGGCGGTATTGAGCGGGGAATATGATGTGGTTCAGGGCTGTTGATTAACCAGAAAATGGGCAGCGGAAGGGAGTCGTGTGCTGCCAAAGCGACCTTTGCGCCATGGGCACTACAATTTGAAGTTAAGGATGCGCCACAGGCACTACAATCTCGATGGGCTGAAGCCCTGGAATAAAGGTAGCACCATAGGCACTACAATCCAAAGGAGCTGAAGCTCTAGATGAAGGTTGCCATCCTACCCAGTGGAGAATCTGGAGGGAGGGCGTTTAGGGGCAACATCTTCCCTGTGTTGCTTCCGTAAGGCTTTGCCCCTGCCCGATCGGAAGATTTGGAGCGGCCAGATTTCACTTCCTTGCCGGATGGCAACGGTCGCGTGGGTGAACATGATCTCCCCACCCAAAATATGGCTAATCAACACGCCTGGATGTGGTTATTTTAGATGAACTCAATAATGCATTGGCGATTGACAGATTTCCGATTGATGATGTTTTGCCGCTTCCGGAAGTAATAGATGTAATCAAAAATAAACCACCCCATGTTCATCTTGTCATTACAGGCCGGAATGCCAAGCCGGAAATAAAAGCATTAGCGGATCTGATATCCGTCATTGAACCGGAGAAACATTATTATGATACTGGCGTACAAGCTGTGAAGGGATTGGAATTTTAAAATTTGGACGGTTAAAATAGGCAAGGTCGGTACAAAGTGATCGACGCTGTACGGCCCTTTATTTTGGGTATTTCACCCTTTCATTTTTCACTTCTTGCTCATCCTCTGGATGAGCTTCTTTACTTTCAACGGCAGCCGTATTTTTGGGATCCGGCACAGCCCGCCATCAAAACAATGAGTAAGAAAATAAGACTCCGATCCGATATACGACTGTCCGGTTATCCTTCCTTTCCCAGAAAACAATTTCGATTCATCATTAATAAACCGCATCAACCGAAACAGGCTTGCAGCGACAATTCCATTATAGCCTCAGGATGTAGGGAAGTAAGGGCGTTTTGATTTCATGTATCCGTTTGTTTTTTCCAGAAAAGGTTCTTTTATTTAAATGATGATTTGTCTATTGAAAGTGACGTTACGTCATCTTGTATACTGAAATCAGTAACGAGGGGGGGTATAGAGTGCTTTCCATTAAAGAGGTCAAAAAACGGACCGGGGTAACGGTCCGGACGCTGCACTATTATGATCAAATCGGGTTGCTGCTTCCGGCGGACAAGACGGAAGGAGGGCACAGGCTTTATGGTGAAAAAGAACTGATCAAGCTGCAGGAGATTCAATTTTTAAAATCACTGGGCTTCAGTCTGAGCGAAATCAAAGAGATGCTCTCCAATGAAAGGGATTGGAATAAATGTTTGCAAGATCAATTGGCGTATGTATCCAATGAAAAGCAAAAGCTGGAACAAATTGAATTAACCTTGCAGGGGTTATTAAACGAAATGGCCATCGATGGCGAAGTTGATCTGTTGAAAGTTCAGCACTTGATTCAACTATATACAAAGGATCCCCATAGCAAAGAAATATACAGGAAGCAGATGTTTGACGAAACGGAAATGGAGCTTTTGAAGCGGCTTCCTAATGTCAATCGAGCGGATCCTGATACGTTGGAATGGGTTTCTTTGCTTGGCCAATTAAAGAATCATATGGATAAGGGCCCGGAGGCACCGCAGATCCAAAAAATCATCAGGCGCATGTTTGAAAAGCAGGAGGAATTGTTTTGGGAACATGATGAATTTCTTGAAAAACTCTGGGCGGTCAGAAAATCTCCGGAAGCGTCGCAAAAGGCCGGGTTTTACCCGATTGAACCAGAAGTGCTGGATTTTCTGGAAGCAGCGTCAAATATTTATTTGAGCAAAATGAAGGGGAAAGGTGATTCCTGATGAGTATAGCCTTATTGCTATCTGTAGGAGCATTGGCATTGCTGGATACACTCAGCCCGACCACTTTGGGCGTTACCGTATACATGCTGCTTTCGGAGAGAGACAAGGTTGCGGGCAGGCTGCTTGTCTATTTGACCACTGTTGCCAGTTTTTATTTTATGGTCGGTGTTTTTCTGATGTTGGGGCTGGATACGGTAACGGATGCTTTTTCCGGCCTTGGAAATAATGCTTTATTGAGCCGGATCATGACCATTCTCGGATTGGGCCTATTGATCGGCAGTTTTTTTATCCCAACAAAACAGTCCGCTCCCAAAGTGCGCAAACCAAAGAGTAAAAGCAGCTTTGCGATGGTGGCGCTCGGATTGACCACCGGTTTGGTTGAAGTGGGCACGGCATTGCCCTATTTTGCAGCCGTTGGCATCATGACGGCCGCTCACTTGCACCCGCTGGAGTGGCTCCCCATGCTGGCAGGCTATAATGTGATCATGGTCCTTCCAGCGTTGATTTTGATGTCAGGGCACTTCTTGTTTAAAGGGCGGCTCCAGGGACCATTGGAAAAAATTAGACTCTCCATTGAAAAAAATTCGGGGTCCACGCTTTCATGGATGATGACCATCGCAGGCTTGATTTTATTAATCAATGCGTGAAAAAGGGAGGCTTGTCAACGTGAAAAAGATATACATCTTTTTGTTTCTGTCCGTTTTGTTATTTTCCGGATGCACAGCGGGCGGCGGAAGCAAAGTCGAAACGGCTGATCTTAAACATACCGAAGCGATTTATATCGACCATGGCAGTACCAACGTTCACATAAAAGGCACGGATCAATCCAAATTGGAGGCATCCCATCAAAAACCGATTATCGAGATGAAGCAAGGTAAAAAAATATCCATCCATGTAAAGAAAAGTAAGTTTCATATTGGCCCAAAAATCAACTTCAATAAAAAGCTTCATGTGAACATTCCAAAGGATTATCGATGAACAGGAAAGAAGCACGGTCACCTGATAAAGTTCATTAAGAAAGGAGAGAACGATTATGAAAGGGCTCCAGCAAATGATTGACAGCATAATTATATTGGGGAAATTTAGACTACAGAAAATAATCAATCCAATAGTTGTCTTCCTAATACCTTGTAATAATACAGATCCATGTAGTATAAAAGAAATTAATTGCATCAGATCACGCGTGTTGATTAGCCATATTTTACGATGGTGGCAATAGGAAGAGCGAAAGGGTCAATTTTGTTTCCTCCACCCACTTTATGGTTAATCAACCGCCCTGGTATTAGATCATTAGAAGAAATTGTTGCTGGGGAAGGATAGATAGCATTGGACAAAATAGTAGATATGCAGCATGTTTCATGGAAAAGGCAAGGGGAAACGATTTTATCGGATATCAGTTGGGAGGTCTTAAGAGGGGAACACTGGGCAATTCTTGGATTGAATGGTTCTGGAAAAACGACATTATTAAATATGATTAACGGTTACATTTGGCCGACGACGGGAAAGGTTAGTGTATTAGCGGAACAGTTTGGAAAAACGGATATTCGGGAATTACGAAAATCGATTGGCTGGGTCAGTTCCTCCCTTCAAGAAAGAATAAAGGGGTCAGAAACCGTCGAAGATATAATCGTTAGCGGAAAATTTGCTTCCATCGGATTATACGAAAAACCTGCTAAAGCAGATTTTCGCAAGGCATATCTGCTTATGGAGCAACTGAACTGCAGCCATTTGCGAGGGAGAACCTATCAAACGTGCTCACAGGGAGAAAAACAAAAGCTCCTTATCGCACGCGGACTAATGGGAACGCCGGATTTACTTATTTTGGATGAGCCAACAAACGGTCTTGATTTTATTTCCCGTGAGGAGCTAATGTCTTCCGTCAGTCGATTAACTGTACAGGAGAAAGCACCAACAATCCTGTTTGTAACCCATCATACAGAAGAAATATTACCTGTTTTCACGCACACCCTATTATTAAAGCAGGGAACAGTCTATGCGAAAGGGAAAAGGGAGGAAATGTTAACCGGCGAGCATTTATCACGTTTTTTTGATTTGCCTGTCCAAATTGACTGGAGTAACGACCGGGCGTGGATGTTGCGAATTTAAAAGCAAAAAGGTCTTCAACAAGGAAGACCTTTTTGCTACTTTCTGTCCTCAAATTCAAGTATCGTATTATCTTTAAAGGTAATTCGACTTCCAATTGGGTGTAATCATCTGGAAGGTCAAACGCTTTTAAGACCTGACTAATTGCATGGTCTTTTTTCGTGTCTTGAGTAATTTTTTTGAAGGCCTTTTCAGTCTTTTCATAAACATTATTCACTGAATCCTCTATTTTTGCATCAATGAACGCAGAGTTGTGCTCCCGTTCAATTTCTGTCTCATATTCTTGATTCTTGCTATAGCCTATTTCCAATTCGATATCAGTATAATCCAGGTGACTCATTTTTTCAGACATGTCTGTATTGCTATCGTTGCTATTCATATCGCTTGAGGGGATGGGATGGTGGGACGGCTAAATTCGTGGAATTTTTATATCAAGATAATCGATGAGGTTAAAAATTCGGTACCACCTAAAAAAACCCGCCCATCTCACGCATCAGGCAGGGGGAAAATGAATCTCTTCCTTATTATACTGATTAACCTGCTTCCATCCCTCCCACCCCATTGCGGATCTCCCGGTGGGAAACCGACTTTTCCTTAAAGTACTGTTCCAGATCTTCTTGCACCAGAGGCAGTGGGGAGAGTGTGTTCTCTTTGCGGGCGTGGCGGGTCATCTCCAGCAAGGATTGATAAAAACGGAGATCTTCCCAAGAGTAATCAGGGACTCGCTCCAGGGAGGTGAGCAGATGAACAGCTTGCTGCAGTTCCTCTTCCACCTGGTCCACCAGGTCCATGTTCCAGTATTCGTAGTTCAGGGCCTCCAAAGCATTCCAACCGAGAAAGTGGGGGAGACGTCCATGGTTCTTTGGCAATCTGATCACCCTCCTTTTGTATAGTTATCATATCGGAAAGCGATCTATATTGATACAATTATTCGCGATATAATATATAATTTAAATTATCAATATCATTTTGGCATGAAAACTCTCCCTTGGTTTTTCCTTCCTCCAAAATCTCTCTCCTGCTCTTCATTGCGGGCGGCTCCCCAGAGGGGTTTAGATGCTATTGCAGAGCCGGAAGGAAGACCTTGAACCACAAAAATACGCCTATTCCTGTGAAGGAAAGGCGTTAAGGAGAGCGTTAGCCGCTGATATAACTGTAGATCAATCCCACGATCAAAGCCATGTACAAAAAGAGACTCCAACGCATGGGATTCAACAGAGTCCCCTCCATCCGTCCGATGTGGTTTCATCTCCATTATATCACCAGGGGCAGCTTCTGTTGAAGGGTGGAAAACAAACCCTTGAATCAGTTATTTTTCCATGGTAAGTTCAAACAGTAAAATGAAGCAGTCTGAAGTCCACAATCCACTTCCTTTGTAAGCGTGAATACTTCTTAAGATCTATACGAACTGCAAATTTTCGATGATCTCTCTCAGGCGGACAGGCTATTTCTGAAGAACAGTATTGTAAGTCGTATGTCTTCTATGGATAATGGGAATATAGAGTGAAAACGTGTGTCATATAAAATTTTCAGTTAAAACTGGCTATAAAGATAAAAGGAAGGAGGCATGAAAGCCCTTCTTCCAATTGTCTGAATCCAGAAGAGGATCCAAGCAAGGGAGGTGGGGGTGCCTGTGAACGACTCACGACTTGATAGGGTGCGAAAGCAAAAGAAGAAAAGGCGTTGGGTTTGGATTTTGATGAGCTGTTTTTCAGTTGCACTGATCAGCTCCAGCTATTTCTTTTTCCAGGTGTGGGGAGCGATGGATCACGCTTTCGATCCGCTGGAACGGAAAAAGCCTGCCAAACGGAGTCAGGAGGTTACGATGGATCAGCCTTTCACTGTCCTTTTGATGGGGGCGGATGGGAAGAAGGGTGATTGGCGAACTGACAGTCTGATGCTGGTCTCGATCCATCCCAAGAAAAAGTCGGCCAAGCTTTATAGCATTCCTCGGGACACCTATACAGAGATTGCCCATTCCAACGGGGTGAAGACCAAAATCAACGCAGCCCCTTATTACGCCCGGTTGGCTAATGTGGACCTGGAGACCAACGTAGTGGAAACCGTCGAGAATTACCTCAATATACCCGTGGACTATTTTGTGAAAATCGATTTCCATGGATTTATCGAAGTGGTAGATGCCTTGGGCGGTGTGGATGTGGATGTCCCTTTTAATTTCAATATGCGTCTCTTCTATAAATGGTATACCTTTGAAAAGGGGCCAGCTCACCTGGATGGGCATGAGGCACTAGCCTACGTCCGCATGCGCAAGTCCGATCCTCAGGGAGACGCTGGACGGACGGCACGTCAGCGAGAAGTGATGCAAAATTTGGCCGGTCAGGCCGCCAGCCTCAACTCTGTAACTAAAATCAATGAGATTATGGAAGCTTTGGGCAATAACTTGGGTCACAACCTGAAGGTATCTGAAATATATAAACTACAGGCCACCTACCGAAGCATTCCTAAAGAGAATATGGAGACTTTGAAAGATCGGGGCTATGACTCCAACGAAGAGAACTCGCGGGGAATCTGGTTTCACTATGTCAACGATGAAGAACGGTTGCGTCTCAGTCATATCTTCCGCAAACATCTGGATCTCCCATTGGAAACCCTGGATGGACAGAAGTTTGAGGGGATTAGTCCCGCAGATGAAGAGAAGCATCAAGGAAGTGAAAACAACGGCGATCCACTGGGGACATCGGATGAAACTTCCGAAGTGACAAAGGAAGCCGGTCAATAACGAATCACAATCTAGAAATCAAGCCATCGTCTCGGGATGATGGCTTTTTTTTTATCCGATTCTCCAAGCAAGGTGAAGAATCATTACACTGAACCAGTGTCTAGATGGACCAGTGAGAAGGAGATCCTTGATCTTATAAATATGGAAAATCAGGGCTGTTGATTAACCAGAAAATGGGCGGCGGAAGGGAGTCGTGTGCTGCCATAGCGACCTTTGCGCCATGGGCACTACAATTTGAAGTTAAGGATGCGCCACAGGCACTACAATCTCGATGGGCTGAAGCCCTGGAATAAAGGTAGC
>NZ_JBNPXF010000012.1:0-94471 GCF_050433445.1 Kroppenstedtia sanguinis
GCCCATCGAGATTGTAGTGCCTGTGGCGCAAAGGTCGCTTTGGCAGCACACGACTCCCTTCCGCTGCCCATTTTCTGGTTAATCAACAGCCCTGATATTTTATATATTTCATAATAATTATAGGTTTATTCGTTCTTTTCCGACATATAACTTCGCTTATCGCTCCAAAGCCAGATGCCGCTTATAGATAAAAGCATGACTAAAATTATCCATGACCAAAAGTAAGAGCTTTGCAAATCAACAAGCAACCCAAATAGAAAGGGAGCGGAAATGATTGCTGACTGATTTAATGTTAATGCATAGCTTACTGTTAAACCGATTGAGTCAGGCCGGGATTTTTCTGCAACCTGTACAATAAATAAACTGTACCAACCAATCCCAAAAAAACCTAGCCAAGCACAAAGAATGAATATTATAAAGATCGGCGTTTTTTGGGGTAGGAATACTAAAGCTAATAATCCCAATACTACAGACCAAATAGTTAATATAAGCGGTTGTACTCTATCGCCCTTCCAAACTTTGTCACTCAACCATGCTAATGTTATTCGTCCTATCATTCCAAACAATAAACAAATAGATAGCATTTGTCCTGCTGTGACTAAAGTTACATGCACCATTATGTTTTGCAAAAATGTCATCAAATGAGCAACCAATATCATTTGTAGAGAGACAAGGACAAATCCTGTGAAAAGGAGAGGGTACAATTGCTTTTGCTTAAGTAGGTTTTTTAACTCGACCATAAAATTGTAGTCATTAGTTGATTTATTATTTTCAGTAACGGGATCTTTGTAGATAAAAAGAAACATCAGACCTCCAACAATGGCTAAGACGGCTTGACATACTACTGCAATTGACCAATCATATCGAGTACTGAGCAATGGAATGAGCCATCCGGCCATAGCACCCCCAATGGGTATTCCTGCTTGGCGAATGCCCATAGCGAGACCTCTTTGTGTTGAATCAAACCATTTAACTACAACTTTGCTACCTCCAGGTTGTGCTGTTCATAATGAATTCCGACTAAAAACAAAACGAAAAGAAAAGTTCCATAACTACTTGTAAGAGAAACTAATCCCATGGTAAGCCCAAGTAAAACAGAACCGACACCAATAATCCAGCGTTCACCATACCGATCCAATGCATGGCCTATAAACAGCATGGATAAAAGAGGTCCAATATTTACTACGGAAATAAGTAATCCTACTTGTGTCTGGGACAAAGAAAAGATTTGTTGCCAAATAGCTGCTAAAGGCCCCACACCATATGTTACAAATGTTGCAGATGCCTGAGCCCAAGTAGCCAATCCTAACATAACCCATCGAAATTTTTTTTCAAACGGGGATGTTATTGACTTGATAATAATCCCTCCTCACTTAAATAATAGTGTAAAAGCTACATGTCATCATGTAAAATGAATAATAAAGATATACTTAATCATTTTTATTGATTCAGAGGTGTGATAAATGGATGTTCGTGACCTTCAATTTTTTCGATCAGTTGCCCGCCATGAAAGTGTCTCCAAAGCAGCAGAAGAACTAAACTATGTGCAGTCTAATGTTACAACTCGGATTGGACGTCTAGAAAAAGAGTTGAAAACTAAGTTATTTTACCGCAACGGGGGCAAAGGTATGATATTAACTCCTGCTGGGAGAATACTCGTTCAGTACGCGGATAGAATTTTGCAATTAATAACCGAGGCTAAAAGTGCATTTCTTGATCCTCAAGGACCATTAAAAATAGGTTCTACAGAATCTATAGCTGCGGTTCATCTCCCCCCTTTGTTAAAGGATTACCATCTGAGTTATCCCGATGTATATATATCATTGGTAACGTCCTCATCTGAAGAGTTAATTGACAAGGTAATTAATTATGAATTAGATGGTGCTTTTGTTGTGGGTCCTGTAAATCGTTCGGATTTAAAGTCATCTGTTTTTTTTGGAGGAGGAATTGGTATTAATTTCAGCTGCGCGATATAAACCCATTCGGTCTGCAAGTGATCTCGAGGATCAGACTATACTTGTTTTTAACTCTGGCTGCTGTTACCGGGAAAAGCTGGAGAATTGGCTAAATTCTGAAGGGATTCGTCCAATTAAACGAATGGAGTTTAATACTTTAGATGGTATTTTTGGTTGTGTAAAAGCAGGTTTAGGTGTTGCTTTAGTATCTCGTTCAGTAGCTCAGGAATATAGTTACGAAGAGATTAGATTTCATTCTGTACCTGTTGATTATAGTCGCGCAACAACTGTTTTTATACAGCGAAATAATACTCAGCAAACTCCGGCTTTGACAAGCTTTAGTGAACTTGCGAAAAATAAATATAAAAACTTACTTTGATTTGGCACCCAAAGAAATGGGTTTCACATCTCGTTCCGTTGTTCTTGCGAGCCTAAGTCACTCCATGTGAAACCCAACCCTCCCTCCGATGTTTTCACCACGCTTCCAGGGTGTGGCGTACTTTGAGGCACCGGGTGGTACCATCTTTCCTTCAGCACTTGAATGGCCAGACACACCCTATCCATATTTTAGTGGGGGGGGATTTTGTATTACCACGCGACCGTTGTACCCATAAGGCACAAGTCGTACCAAGGTCGCTTCTCTCCCTAGTCACACTATGCAGGGTGGGCTGGGTTTTGCTCTGTCGAGACACTCCGTCGCTGTACAATCTCTTGCATCCTTTCAGAACAAAAGAATCCGTCCCTCGACATCACCCTTTTGTTCCAGAGCGACTCATCTTACTCATCTTGGGAGACGTAGAAATCCCATACTTCTCGGATATCCTCCTGGGCTCAAATGTAAATTCTGATCCCGACAACTCTCTCCTCTCAATCAGGGTTGGGATCGGGAGGAAAAGGTGTAACCGGTCGGTGTAAACAAATGGCACAATCCGGATTGCCACAATCTCCTTCCAACCACTCATTGCAAACCAAACAACAATAAGCCACATACTCTTCTGAAAAAACAGCAGGTGCCCCACAACGGGAACAGTGATCCTCAGTGATCACCCCGCGGATGGAACGATCTGCATACAGGACCCACTCCCCTTCCTCACGAAGCAGACCGCGCTTACGATCCCACACCATACTCCCTCCTTTTCACCTCCGATTTCTCTGGGAAAACTCTTCGATACAAACAGATCCGCGCTCCACTGTTGGTCTTTCCTCTATTATACAGAATTTTCGTCTGGTTCAGAAATCCCCTCTTCAACGGACCTCCCCCACCCAGACTGATCCGAAAATCCTGACCGTTACTCAACCCAGTCGATCACCTTTATTTTCAATCTATATTTTGGACAGAAAAGATCGGTTTTTTCCACGCACTGGCCACAGAGCAAAAGATTTCGTCACTTCCGCGCCTATTTCAAAGGGGGTGGAAGCCGGTCGCACCAAGCTTATTTGCCGATAAAAAAGACCGCTCCTTGTGCGGTCAAAAGTCCACGGGCATTCCACCGAAGAGGGGTTTATTGGAGGTGGATGCGACCGAAGAGGAAGAGTGGGTGGATTCCAGCGGGGACGGAGTCCCCCTTTGCCCCTTCCCCCTCAAATCAGTGCCGGAGGAAGTGGCAAAGGGCCCTGCCGGATGTCCACTCCCCGTCAGATGGGCAAACAATAGATGTTTGACCAACCCGCTGAAATTCACATCCCGCTGATCGATATACTCCAACAACATCCGTTGCGTACGATCCCGGGGATTGAAGCTGACCAAACGATGAACTCGATTTTTCCCTTCATACGGATCCGGATCAGGCATGGATGAGGCTCCTTCCTATAGCATAAAATCCATCTACATTGGCAAACATGGGATCTTCCGCAGCATAGGCGAATCCAAATCCGATTCTTTTCAAGGGTTCCTCCAAAGGTGCCGCATTTCCCCCGATAATCTTCACCCGGTCCGAAGGATTCCATGACTTCCCGATCTCAGAGACGATCTGGCCCGCCATCACTTCCGCATCGGCTCCACGCACACTATCCCACCCCAAGGGAATCGTGCCAGACTCTCTCCCGATATACGTACCATCCTGGAAAGTAGCGTAGTTGGTGGTGCGGGCTCCCGGATCGAGAATTCGGATCGTGCCTGGTTCCGGTTTGGCAAAAAAACTGGAGGCACATTCCAGGGCGAGGCCCACTTTTTCAATGGTAATTTCCCGGTAGACGCCGTTCACTGTGAGATCGTGTTTCCCCTCTAGCAAACGCTTCACTCCCGCCCGCTCCCGCTCATCGGTATAAAGGTTGATCGGGAGGCCGGTCATCACTTGGCAGCTGCCCGCTATTTCCGATTTAAACACAGAGACGAGAACTTCCAATAACGTCTGCTCGTGAACCTTCGATTCAGTCATCAGACGTTGAGGATACCCTTCCCGCTGTGCCAGTTCTCCGATGAAATAAGCTTTGCCCTTGTAACGGACTTCCAAATCCTCCTCCAGAGACTCGCGATGACCTTCAATCGCCTTACTGACGGCACTGGGAAACCAAAAGGTTCCACCTTCTTCCTTGCATTTTACTTTTGTGCCATGACGACCTGCATCCACTGCCACTAATTGGGATGACATGATTCAACCACTCCTTGAGATATGATCACAGGAAACTATACATATGTATATACAATTGCAAACTCACAAAGAAGATTGTATATACAATTGATTATACAATAACCGGTGGACAGAGTCGACTGATTTTTTTAACATGATTTCACTATAATAATTTTGAAAAGTACCTATTAAAAAACAGTTTCCCTATTGAAAGGGAGATCCTAAGTATGGTCACAGAAGAAGACCCTTTTTGAAAAGAAAACCGGCTCCCTTGACAGGAGCCGGATCAGAATCACCGGGGAAAACAGGAGATTGATTCAAACAGGGCTGTTAACTAACTAGAAAACAGTCGGAGGAAGGGAGTCCTGTGCTACCAAACCGTCCATCCTCACCGTTACCAGGGGCAAGGGCGGATCTGGGAAATCCAGGGCCGGTCCGGGCCCTCTTTCCTTAAACACTTGAATGGACTTGCCACGCTCCCATCCTATGCAAGAATCACTTTACAGAATCACCTCCTAAAGCAATGTGCCACCATTCATCCGAGGAGAGTTGGCAAGATTGCAAGTGAAAACATGCTATGGGTCAGGAAATCGTGTCTGTCCTAGCGAGGCCGGGGGGAGCGGCTGGAGCCGAACTTGTGCTCTGGAAAGAGCGAGTCACCTGACAGAAGATGATCCCCTCATCTAAAATCCCCTGTTGATTAACCACAAAATGGATGTTAGGAAGGAAACGATCCTTTCGCTCTTCCCATTGCCCCCATCGTAAAATATCGCTTGAGGGGACGGGGATCCAGCCACCTATCGGATCGGGAAGAAGGGCCAGCGATCCTCAGCCCAGCGGCTCACGGGTTGCAAAGAGAGAAGTGGGACCTCCCTTGAGTGACTGCCTAGATTTCAGCGGAAGTTCTGATGGACCGGCCCGACATCGAACATCCACTTTTTCAACTTCTTTGCTCCTTTGCTTCACCCGAGTCGCCTCGATCCCCTTCTCTTGTATGTTCAGTCGCTCCACCGAAAATCGAGTCTCCCTCTGTTCTCCACTTTCCACCTCAGAGGTCTTGGATTGAGCATACAGGTTGTAGGGCCAGAGAGTGGACACCATCAGAAAAAACATAGCCACCGCTACCCATCGCAACAGTTTCACGATCTGAACCCTCCTCCATCTGATCAACTTTTCCATATCATATCCCTTGTTGTTTCAATCTTTCAACAGATCGGAGAGAAGGAATCCCCCTCAACGGCGGAATTCCGGAGGCCCGCACCGAGAGGGGGGCAGATCGTCCCTAAAGACAGGAAGATAAAAAACAGCAACCACAGCGCCAGGGGCAAAGCGATGGCCGTTTCAAGCCAAAAGCTCATGAGCTCACCTCACAACCTGGGTTCCCAGAGTGACTCATCCGGCCCGACCGGATATTCCTCGAATCTGTCCTCATCTTAGAATATGCCGGTTCGCTCAGGAAAGGAAAGGGCGGAAACAACAACAAACGGAGGAGGAGCACACCTGATGAAACCATCATCACAAACCAAGTATCGACTGGGTTGGGCACCGCGCAAAATCATCATTCCAAGGTCTGGTTCACGTTGAGTGAGGGAGCTTTGGAGGAAATCTGCTATCCGAACCCCTCCTCTCCCCGATTTCTCCAATGGCAGTGGAGGGGCGCCGATGAGGCGATTCCTCTACAGAATGCCTCACAGGTGGAACCAGCGGAAGAAGACTCGCTCGCTTTTCGACAACTCCTCAAGGACAGCGAGGGGCGCTTCGGGTTAAACCAGACCGTCATCACGGATCCCCTTCGCCAATCTTTGGTTCTCCAAGTTCAACGGGAGGCCCTCTCCGGAGATCTTTGTCTCTCCGTGCAATCGATAGAGGGTAGCCTCCACTTCCGCACCAGACCTGTCAGAGAGCGGCAGGCCCTCCTGTTGCCCCAAGCTGAGGGATCTATAGCCGTACTCGCCTCCACAGTGCCTTTGGGAGACCCGCTCCAGATGACAGCAGACGGGAGCTGGTCCATTCTCTCTGCCCTGGAACAACTGGCGAAACCATGGGGGCTACTCCCGGAAAAGGACCGTGGGAGCGGCCTTCCTCACCTGGGCGCCCATGGGGGGCAGGGCTGTTGATTAACCAGGAAATGGGTGGTGGAATGGAAACAAAACTGACCTTTCGCTCTTCCCCTTGCCTCCATCGTAAAATATTGCTTGAGGGGACGGAGATGGTGGGACGGCTACGATCTCTTGCAAAGAACGCATAGCGAGACCCGGGAGCGGAAAGCAACCCTGGCGAGACTTGTGCCCTATGGGTGCAAAGGCTCTTCACCGTCCCACCATCCCGACCCAATTTCTTGCCTAAAATATGGCTAATCAACACGCCTGATTTTTTATAAAAGCCAACCCTGAATAACCCCCTTTGTCAACCATCGGACATAAACACGATTGCGACCTGGGAGAAGGGTGGTGCTATCCTCTGTATTTGTGAGCTTCGCAAAAACTTTTCAACCAACAGATTCCGTCTTCGATCCCACAATTGTGACTGTAGAGATGATAATGACTTGGAAAAGGTGGGTATCGGGATGTCGAGGGATAACCAGGTGATCGCATTGATCTACTCTTTTGCGGTCGCCGGTGCATGCATGGGTGCCGAACTGCTGTTCGTGGGGCCGTTGGAGCCACCGGCAGTCGCGCAAGTAAAAGACCGGACCCGCGGGGAAACCCTCGGGTCCGGTCTTTTCATCAGTTCCACTACATCTGTTCCGGCGCGGAGACGCCGATCATCTGGAGACCGCTTTTCAACACTTGGGCCACCCCGAGCAAGAGAGAGAGACGGGCGCGGGTCAACCTTTCATCTTTTTGAATCACCCGGTAAGCATTGTAGTAGCTTTGCAACTGGGTGGCCAAATCATATAGGTAGCGGACGATCCGGTGGGGTGTCATCTGCTGGGCTGCGGTAGCGATTTCCTCGGGGAATTCCGCCAGTTTCTGCAACAGATCCAATTCCGCTTCCTCTTGCAAGGCGGATAGGCTCTCCGGATCCAGTTTCACCTCAATCCCTTGCTCCCCGGCCCGACGAAAGACACTGTTGATGCGGGCGTGAGCATACTGTACATAGAAGACGGGATTCTCGTTGGATTGGGAAACCGCCAGATCCATATCGAAATCCAAGTGGCTGTCTGGCCCTCTGGATGCAAAAAAGTATCGGGTGGCATCCACTCCGACTTCCTCCATCAGTTCCGCCAAAGTGATCGCCTTCCCCGTCCGCTTGGACATTTTGACCAATTCTCCACCCTGGTACAGCTTCACCATCTGGGTGATGAGGAAAGTCATCTTGTTTACATCGAAACCCAGGGCAGCCATGGCCGCTTTCATCCGGGGGACATAGCCATGATGATCCGCACCGAAGATATCGACGATCCGGTCAAAGCCCCGATTGTATTTGTTGCGATGATACGCGATATCCGGAGTGATATAGGTGTAGGAACCATCCTGTTTCACCAACACCCGGTCCTTATCATCTCCAAACTGAGAGGACTTCAGCCAGAGCGCTCCCTCCTGCTCATAAGTCTGGCCCAGTCGGGTCAGCTCCTCCACACTCCCTTGGACCGAACCAGAGTCGTGCAGGGATTGTTCGCTGAACCAGCTGTCAAATTGAACCCGGTAATCCTGCAGGTCTTTTTGGATTCCTTCCAACAGCCGGTCCAGACCGTATCGGCGAATCCAGGCCAACCGCTCCTCTTCATCCAGACGGAGTAGCCGGTCTCCTTCCTCCTCGGCCAATTGTTTTCCCAATTCGACGATGTCCTGACCGCGATAGCCATCCTCGGGAAAGTCCACTTTTTGGCCGAGGGCCTCCTGGTAGCGGGCTTCCAGAGACAGGGTCATGTTGCGAATCTGATTGCCAGCATCATTGATGTAATATTCCCGGGTCACATCATATCCCGCGGCTTCCATCACATTGCACAGCACATCGCCGATCGCCGCCCCCCGGGCGTGTCCCAAGTGAAGACTGCCGGTGGGATTGACGCTGACAAACTCCACCAGGACCTTTTCCCCGTTGCCAGCAGAACTGCGGCCGTAGGTATCCCCCGCTCGCCCGATCTCCACCAACACTTCGCGCAGCTGAGAACGATCGATAAAAAAGTTGATAAAACCGGGACCTGCGATATGGATCTCTTGAATTGCCACCTGATCTCTGTGGATCCCAGCCACAATTATTTCAGCAATCTGGCGGGGGTTTTTCTTGGCGATTCGGGCCAGTTGCATCGCCATATTGGTCGCCAGGTCCCCGTGGGATTTTTCCCGGGGCACTTCTAAAACCACCTCCGGGAGCTCCTCTGCTGTCGCCAAGCCCGCTCGGAGCACTGCCTCCCGAATCTCCTGTCTCAGGTTCTCCTTCATCCGTTCCAATGCATTCATGCTTGGTCAGGCACCTCCGTCCATTGAATCAGCAACTGATACCGGCCCATCGGTTCCCCGGCCATCCTCAGGCGAAAGGAAAATTGAATCTGTCCCCGCATCTCTTTCCTTTCCCGCCGGTAGGCCAAAGTATGAACCTCCATCTCTGATGAGCCCCCTGGTGTCTCCACCACACAGATGGTGGTCTCTCCGGGATGGTACCTCTGTCTATAGGCGATCATTCCCTGCCGGATAATCGTGACTTCCTCTTCTCCGGCTTTCACCGTCGTCCTCACTTCATCCGGTGTCCCCGGCTCTTCTGTGTACTTCAGCACCCATTCCTGTTCCCGTTCGATCCACCGGCCATCCATCTCTTGTGAAATCTCCTCAGGATCCCTATTGTCTTCCGGGTCGATCGTGGAGATGATCGAAAGTCGGATCTGTTTCAGGGCTGATCGCTCTCCTTTCGATTGCTTTGTATCTTATCATGGGCAATCTGCCATTTCCAGTGACCTAGTGCCTCTTCAGGCAACTTTGATCTTGTTTTCAGCGAGGTGGGAACAGGGGTGGTGAGGCGGCTCCGATCTCTTGCAAAGAGCGCATAGCGAGACCGGGAACGGAGTGACCTTGGCGAGACTTGTGCCCTATGGGTACAAAGGCTCTCCGCCTTCTCACCATCCTTTCCCTTCTCTGATTTTCCACACAATGATCGCTGAGGGAGCACTAGAAGCATTGAGTATTCGTGCTGGCCGGGTCGGTAACCAATTCTCCCTATGAACAGCTTTTTCACAACGTTTCCCGATAGGGATCAGCGGGAGAAGCCGAGGAGCATCTCCCGGATCACCTTGGCCGCAGTCACCGGGGTCTGTTCGGTAGGATCGTAGATTGGGGCTACTTCCACTAGATCGGCTCCCACCACCTCCACATCGGAACGAGCGATCAGATGAATCGCCTGCAAAAGTTCCCTGGAAGTGATCCCACCGGGTTCCGGCGTTCCAGTCCCCGGTGCAAAGGCTGGATCCAGCACGTCGATATCCACAGTCACATACACCCGCCGTCCCTGAAGACCGGGGAGCTCTTCCTTCAGGGGCTGGAGCACTTCAAAGGGATGAAAATGGATTTTCCCCTGCTCCGCATATGCAAACTCCTCCCGTGTCCCGGAGCGGATACCAAACTGGTATACATTTTCCGGACCCAGCAACTCCGCGATCTTGCGCAAGGGAGTGGCGTGGGACAAGCTTTCCCCTTCATAGTCAGTCCGCAGATCGGCGTGAGCATCCAGTTGGATCACCGCCAGATCCCCGTAAGTTTTACGCAGAGTTCGGACCACTGGCCAGGTGACCAGATGTTCTCCGCCGATCCCCAGAGGCATCTTCCCCTGTTGCATGATCCGCTCCACGAACTCTCCAATGGCGACCGTGCTTCGCTCGGGATTGCCAAAGGGCAGAGGGAGATCGCCAGCATCATAATAGTTTACTTCGGAAAGATCCCGCCTCAGATATGGGCTGAACTCTTCTAACACCAGGGACGCTTCCCGAATCCGTTTGGGGCCGAAGCGAGAGCCAGGGCGAAAACTGGCCGTCCAATCCATCGGCATACCGTAGATCACGATAGAGGAGGATTCCAACTCCGGATGCGCCCCGATAAATACATTACCGGAATAAGCTTCATCCAATCGCATCCTTCATTTCGCCTCCCGAATCGTCAATTCCTCCACAAAGCGGGGTAACTGGAAAAGAGCTTGATGCAACTCCGGCTGGTAGTACCGGGTATCCGGTACTTGAAGTCGCTCCGGCGGCACTTTTAGTGGATCTGGCCCCTTGGAACCCAGTGTGAAGCTCCACAGTCCACTGGGATACGTGGGAATGCTGGCAGTGTACAGCCGGGTGATGGGAAAAGTATCCGAGAGATCTCGGTACACCTGTGCAATCAGATCTCGGTTGAACCAAGGGGATTCCGTTTGCGCCACCATCACTCCCTCGGGCCGCAGAGCTTGGAAGATCCCCTGATAAAAGGCTTTCTGAAACAATCCCACCGCCGGCCCCACCGGCTCCGTGGAATCCACCAGAATCACATCATACTCCTCCGGATGATCTTCGATATGCTTGATACCGTCTTCCACCCGAATCTCCACCCGGGGATCCCCCAAAGCACCGGCAATCTCTGGAAAGTATTCTTGGGAAACTTCAATCACTCGGCCATCGATCTCACACAGAACCGCTTTTTCCACAGCAGGATGTTTCAATACCTCTCGGATCGCCCCGCCGTCTCCCCCGCCAACTACCAACACCCGTTTCGGTGAAGGATGGGTGTTCATACCTACATGGGTCAACATCTCATGATAAACAAATTCATCCCGATCTGTGGTCATCACCATGCCGTCCAGCACGAGCATACGCCCGAACTGATTCGTCTCGATCACATCCATTCTCTGAAAGGGAGTCTGTTCATGGTGCAGCGTGCGGCTAATCTTGGCCGTGATCCCGAAGTGGGGAGTCTGTTTCTCTGTATACCAAAGTTCCATGTCCATCGTTCCATGACTCCTTCCGCTGATCCGTATCCTGAATAAAAAACCTTTCCTTAGAATAATCCAACTCTCCTTCGGAGACAATCATGGCTTAAGAATCTGCCCCTGCAGGAGACAAAATAGGAAGGAGTCCAACCGAGAAAAAAGGTGATTCTAGTGCCCCTTCAGGCAACTTTGATCTTGTTTTTCAGCAAAGCGGGGGCGGGAGGGTGGGGGCGGCTCCGATCTCTTGCAAAGAGCGCATAGCGAGACCGGGAACGGAGTGACCTTGGCGAGACTTGTGCCCTATGGGTACAAAGGCGAATCAAATCCCCACCATCCCATCCCATCTGTGATTTTCCACACAATGTTAGCTGAGGAGGCGCTAGGAGGTGGCTTGCTTTTAGACCATGCAAAGAAATACCCGCTCCCTTATGCATAGAGGAATCTCTTTTCTCTCATACTATTTCATGGGTTTTTATCCGGTTCATGACGAGTTGTCCAAGATGGAACCATCCAAGGAGTGGAATCCGATGGGAGATGAACTTAATCATTCCTTGCCGCCAGAGACACCGGACTGGAAGCAACTTCCCCTGGAGAAGTGGTGGTCCCTGAGCCGGATGTTCCTGCGCTGGTTTGGATTCTGCTTGGTTGTTGGAGTCAGTTTGGCGCTGGTCACCCTTCTGTATTTGAAATCTAAACCTCTGCCGCCTCCGCAACTGGGACTGACCACTCGGATTCTGGATTGCCACGGCAAGTTGATCGATACCCTGGATCGCGGGGAGAGACGGGACCCGGTTCAGTTGAAAGAGCTCCCCCGATCGATTGAAGAGGCGACATTGACGGCGGAGGATCAACGATTTTACGAACATTGGGGCTTCTCCCCCCAGGGGATTCTGCGCGCGATATGGATCAATCTGAAACAAGGCCGGGTATCCCAGGGAGCGAGCACCATCACACAACAGTTAGCTCGCAATCTTTATCTGACCCATGACCGGACCTGGTCCCGCAAATGGCGGGAGGCTGTTTTGACCACCCAATTGGAGATCCATTTTTCCAAGAAAGAGATTCTGGAGATGTATCTGAACAAGATATATTACGGTCATGGAGCCCATGGCATTGAACGGGCAGCCCGCATCTATTTCGGGAAATCGGCCCATGACCTCACCCTGGCGGAGAGTGCCATGCTAGCCGGGATCCCCCGAGGGCCCCGCTGGTATTCTCCCCTGAATGATCCCCATCGGGCCAAGGCGCGTCAGGAATCGATCCTAGACCGGATGGCCCAGTCGGGGCGGATCACCTCCCAGGAAGCCGAAGCCGCCAAAAACGAAGTTCTCGTCTATGCCGATCCTCCCCGCTCTCAGCCCGCCCGAGCCCCTTATTTCCGGGATTACGTGATTCAGGAGGCGGACCGGTTGGGCTTAGATGAGAGTCTGCTGCAAAACGGCGGATTAAAGATTTATACCACCCTGGATCTGAAGATGCAGGAAGAAGCAGAGCAGTCCATCCATAAATATCTGAAAAACAGCGGTGAACTCCAAGCTTCCCTGATCAGCATCGACCCACGAAACGGCCAGATCCGGGCGCTGGTCGGTGGCAAAGACTATAGTCGTTCCCAGTATAACCGGATCTTCGGCAAACGACAGCCGGGATCCACCTTCAAACCGATTCTCTATCTGGCGGCTCTGGAACAGGGATTCACCCCTGTCTCCCGTTTTGACAGCAAACCGACCACCTTCGTTTACCAGGGTGGCAATTACCGACCCACCAACTATCGCAACCGCTATGCCAACCGACCGATCACGATGGCGGAAGCCCTGGCCACTTCGGACAACATTTACGCTGTCCATACCCACTTAGCCATCGGCGAGGAGAAAGCAGTTCGCATGGGGCGGCGCCTGGGAATTGGAAGTCCGTTAAAACCCGTTCCCTCTCTCGCCTTGGGAACGAGTGCTGTCAGTCCCTTTGACATGGTTCAAGTCTACGCCAGCTTGGCAGCCGGAGGGGTGCATCATTCCCCCGTCTCCATCCTGCGAGTGGAGGACGCAGAGGGCAAAATCCTATCAGAAAGCCGATCCGCACCGGAACAGGTGATCACTCCTGCAGAAGCCTTTGTCATGACCCGGATGCTGGAGGGGGTGTTTGCCCCAGGAGGAACTGCCAACCGGGTCAAACAGATGCTGGCTCGACCGGTGGCAGGGAAAACTGGTAGCACGGACTGGGACTCCTGGCTCTCCGGGTACACCCCCCGTCTGGCCACCACGGTCTGGGTAGGATTCGATCGTGGGAAGGCTCTTCCCGATGGGGCCTCCCGTCTCACCCACGGCATCTGGGGAAGCTACATGCGCGCCGCATTGAAGGGGACCCCTGCACAAGGGTTTCAACCTCCTGCCGGGGTTGTCAAAGCCAAGGTGGATCCAGAAACGGGAGAACGGGCCGGGCCGGCCTGCCCCCGTTCCGTCGATCACTGGTTCCTGGCTGGAACGGAGCCGAAGCGCACCTGTACAGCCCATCCCTCATCTGTGGATTCACCCCCACCTTCCCTGTGGCAACGGATCAAAAAATGGTGGACCGGTTAACCCGGCCCACCATTTTTCTTTTTTCATTTCAGCATTCCTTGCTACCTCCGATGTTTCCTTCTCCATCCGTCAACAGACCGTCATCATGGAGGGTGATCAGATCCGCTTGGCTCAGTTCCTTCATGATTTCATAAAAGTTTTCTCGACGCTCTGGCGGAAGGTCTTGCACAAACCGGTTGATCTCTTCCGGGGATGCCTGGGGAGTAAAATGAGTCCCACCATGAAGAGCGAAGTGTTCCTCCCCTGTTTCCCTCCGACCTTTCGATGTCATGACAACTCCTCCTTTTCCGCTTAGCATGCTCCAAAGAAAGAATGATCAAAGGTTGATATCACTTGAAAAAGACACCAAAACGGCGGGCTCATCTGCCCGCCGTTTTGGTGTCCTAGCAAGTTGGTTCCGCAACCTGGGTTTAAGTGTAACCCACGTCCCTTCCCCAAACAAGGCGCCCCATCGATTGTTCACACAGCGTTCATGTTTCCGTCGCCAAGGCTTCCTTCAAGTCATCGGATGACCGCTTCCACATGTCCGGATCGTTCTCCATCAACAACCGACGCAGGGCACCCTTTTCCACATCATTTAATTCCTGCACCCGAATCCGCCGTTTCAAGGCGTCATCCATCCGGTTGACATGGTCCGCCATGTTTTTCCATCCCCGTCTGATTTCTCGATTCACCCGCATTGCACAGGCCGCCACACCCGCATAATAGGATCCTTCCTCTTTGCGGTCCACTGCCACCCAAACCACCCGGTACTCTGTTCCACCTGGAACTTCATCCGGATTGCTCAAAAATTTGATTCCCCGCTCCGCCCTGCTTTTGCCATGAATTAGACCCAGGTCGATCCGGGCCTCCTCCCCTTCGATCAGAACGGCGGAGAGATTGCTCAGATTGAGTGTCCCCGTATGATAACCACCATGGGTGGTGGAGTCACTCCGGATGATGTTGAATTCCGATTTTTTATTTCGACTCACCGAACTCCCCCCTTTGTCTTTTTATTGTATCTCAGACACTACCTTTTCAAAATGGGGAGTACAAAAAGAGTTGTGATTTAGGCAGACACGCTCTAGGCGTGCTGTGAAAAAAAAGCAGTAGATCCCAATGTTCCTAGAAGTTTCTCAACATATTGACCCGTTCTACCACTTCACTGCGGTTGAGATCGGAAACTAAAGGTCCCTGTTCCGGCTCCCGCGACGGATGTGTTTCCTCTCGGACCGGCTGCCTTAGAGGCATGTGAATGTTAAAGGTGGTGCCGCACCCCGGTTGGCTGGTCACATGAATCTGCCCTCCATGCTCCGATATGATGCGATGGCAAATGGAAAGTCCCATGCCGGTCCCGTCCCCTTTGGTGCTGAAAAAGGGATCAAAAATGCGGGACATATGTTCCGGCGGGATCCCGCTGCCGCTGTCCCGGATCCGCACCACCACCCGATCCCCCGTCTCTTTCCAACTCACGCTGACCATCCCCTTGCTTTTGAGGGACTCCAGACCGTTTTGTACCAAATTGATCAAGACTTGCTTCAGCTGCTCCGTATCCGCCTCAACAATCACTGGAGAAGCCGGAGGCCGGGCCACCAATTCATGTCCCATCAAGATGGCTCGGGGGTTGAGGAGTTGCAGAACATCATCGATCAACCGATCCAGGTTAAACAGGGTATGCCGGACTGGCCGGGATTCGCTCAGATGCAAGAACTGTTTCAACAGATCATTGATCCGATCGATCTCAGGCAAGATCACCGACTCCCATTTTTTCACTTCCGGAGCTTCCGCAGCCGAGATCTGGATAAAACCACGGATGGAGGTAAGCGGATTGCGGATCTCATGGGCCAAGCCCGCCGCCAACAAACCGACAGCGGACAACTTCTCCAGATGACGCCGCTGTTCTTCCTCCCGGTGCCGAATCCGGGTTTGCTCAATAGACAGCCGGTGTTCTGCCAGTCGGATCAGTTCCGCTCCATTTTGGGCATCCATCGGATAGGAGGCGGTGCCGAGACAGTAGTGAATCGTGCATCGTTCCGACTGATAACCGTTGATCACCTGCTCCACCGTATCCAGAATAAGGCGCATCGTAGAATCATCCCCCATCAATCCGATGGCAAACTGATCCCCGTCATAGCGCGCAACCTGTGCATAGGGAGGAAGTTTCTTTTTCAGTTCCCGCGCGATCCCGGTCAGCAGTTGATCCCCTGCATCGATCCCCTCTTTCGTATTGACTTGCCGGAAGTCGACCAAATCGATACAGATCACGTGATAAGATTGTTCTGCCGCCAGACACCGGGACAAACTTTTGGTTACTTGTTCCTGAAAACCACCAAAATTGTACATCCCGGTCAGATAATCTCTGCGGGAGATCTCCTTCAGCTCATCGATATGAGTTTGGAGACGGGTGTAGGCGTCTTCCACCTTTCGAAGAAGCTTGCGGTTTTCTTCTTTTAATTCATCTGATCGGCGATGCACACGGCGAAGGTAGATACTCAGCCACGCAGAACAGGCGAAGAGGATCATCTCCCCCAGCAAACGAAAATAATCTTCGCCTGCCGTTGCACCGAAACCCACCCATTCGTACACCAAGAAAAAGAAGATGGCGGAAATCACAGTGGTCTCTGTGGATAAACGATCGTGCAAAAGAGCCAAGACCACGAGGTACACCCACAGAAAGGACACATCCACGGTCAGATAGTCCAAAACCGCCAACAAAAAGAGTACGGCCAATGGATACAGCAAAAACGGGAACGTCGGAGCCCATTTGCGTCTCACCCAAAGCATCAGCAGCAGGATTCCCAGGATCACCCCGGTTGCGAACCACCTCAGCTCAGGTTGAAAAAGCCACGAAGCCATTGCTCCAAGGGCTTCATACCTGTTTGCCAAGTTTGAACCCCCCATTTTCTCCGATCGGTGATTCCAGATCTATTTTTAACAAGGGTTTCTTTACCGTCCGT
The DNA here is from genome assembly GCF_050433445.1 of Kroppenstedtia sanguinis. Classification (NCBI taxonomy): domain Bacteria; kingdom Bacillati; phylum Bacillota; class Bacilli; order Caryophanales; family Thermoactinomycetaceae; genus Kroppenstedtia; species Kroppenstedtia sanguinis. The sequence goes on from NZ_JBNPXF010000012.1 coordinate 16,932, forward strand.
TTTGATTCTCCTAACAGATTCCCCATGAAATCAAAATTAGGATTCCACATTCGCTCCCGGATCTCCTTCTTAAAAAAGAGCATTCGACAAATCCTATCAAATATTGATATAAATTTCTCTCCTCTTGGGAGTGGCTTATGTGACCGGCAACAATCCTTTGCCTCCATTGGAATCCTGTCCGAGTCACTCCCTTTCCGGCCTTACGATACACTTTTTGGCCAGAGATCAGGGACGGTCACACAGGCCTGACCTCCAGCAAGAGATCATCATTCACCTCAGGGCTGTTGATGAACCATTAAGTGGATGATGGGAACGAAACGACCCTTTCCCTCTTCCCATTGCCCTCATCGTAAAATATGGCTTGAGGGAACGGGGGTGGTGGGACGGTGAAGAGCTTTTGCACCCATAGGGCACAAGTCTCGCCAGGGTCGCTTTCCGCTCCCGGGTCTCGCTATGCGCTCTTTGCAAGAGATCGTAGCTGTCCCACCATCCCGACCTGATTTCCTACCTAACATAGGACTAATGAACACGCCTGCATTCGCCCAATTTTAGCGAGATCGTTTTCCACGCTTGAGCAGTACAGGATGCTCCTCCGCAACCATTTTATCAACAGCCTGGATATGTAACTGATAACAGCCCCCTCTTTCCCTGGGGGCTGTTTTTTTATAATTCTCCTTTTCTGACCCTCTGTAACCCTCTCTTTTTCGGTCTCTCTGCTTTAGAAGCGTTGTGGTTTACATCGATCTGGGATGGCCGGGATGGGGTTTTACATGTCATTCCGTTGTTCTTGCGAGCCAACGACGTTCCACGGGAAACCCTATCCTCCCTATGACGAGTTTTTCACAACGCTTCTAGGGTGTATCTAAAGAAGGACCCGACAGGCTCTAAACCATCCGACCGACCCACCGGGGAGCAGGTTCCTTCTTCTGCTCTCCAGGCCCCTCCTTCGCCTCATCCTGCCAACGATACAAAACCCGCTGACTACCTCCCCCTGCTCTTTTTCCAGATCGGGTTGCCGAAAAGGCATCCACTCCCGCTGCCCACTGTTCCCGTCCCTTCGGGGGAGACTCTCCCCCGCCTTGCCAATGGATCCTCATATCCTCCGTAGCAGGCTTGTACATCGGCGACTCCGGCTTCTTCCACAGATGGTTGTAGCGCTGCCGGGCCAGGGGCGTCCGCTCATGTTCCTCCAAGAGCGTATGTACAATGGTGTCCTTCAGAATCGTTTTGATTTCCTCACTGCGATACCCGTTGTCCACCTCTTCCACCCACTTAAACACCGGACCATCCTCTTCCGTGAACGTCACATTTCGCTGAGTGGGGGACAATTTTTTCATGGAAGCGAGCCGCTCCCGAAAGGAATCGGAATCACAAATCGTATTCAGCGGAAAGTAGATTCCTTTTAAATAAGACTGAATGCAATATTTAACCAACAACGGAAACTGTCCTCTGGGCAGGATATCATACCAGTTGCGAAGAAAACGGTCTTTCTTTCCGAGGTAAACTCCCACGGTAATAGCCATTCTGCTGACCCGCCTTTCATGGATTGAGATCCGGCATGTTGATCGACTGCTTTTCGGGTGAGGGGCGGTTCTGCCACACAACAAGTGGCACCTGCAGAACACCCATCGCGCCTTCCTTTCCATCACCCTATTCCAGTGATTCAACAGCCTTCGATTGAATTGGATTCCGCCCGGCCGTCGGCCGGAACGGAGCCGAACCGGAAAACAGGCAAAGAAGGCGACGCTGCATTTTTTTCTCTCCATTCCGCCGCGAACCCTTCTTTTGGCAAATATACTATCAATGGCTAGATAGAATCGTCAACGGAATATTTTGTCGAATATAGACAAGTTCTCCCGGAATCTGAGTCACTTGATAATTTGCTGATGGTTACGTAGGATTTTCCGATATACGGAGGGGTTTCCAATCTTCGAGAACATGCGAAAGAAAGGACGGGTGTTCACTTCAAAAATCCACGGCGTGCCCTCCCGATCCAGTCCCACATCGATCCCCAACTCCTTTAACCCTGGAAAACTTCGCTCCAGCACATCTGCAGTTAAATACGATATTTTTTCCAATTCCCGGATAGTTTTTTCTGGGGTAATCCCTTCTCCATCCATAGCGTGCAGAGCTTTTTTCATCTCCATAGGTTGACCGCCTTTACAATGGTTGGTGACAAACCGGCCCCGGGCAGCCACCTTGACTACCATTCCACTCAGAGTCCATCGATCCCTAGGCTTTTGCAACAAAACCCGGATATCAAAGGGCCTCTCTTTGATCGTGGCCAATTCCACCCCTTCCTGCAAAATGTACCTGCGGGAGGGAGACAAGAGTTTTTCCACAGTCCGACCCAAGTTCCTTTCCTCCACCATCCGGCAGTTCTTTCGAAAACAGACTTCAAATCGGTGGGTAAGCTTTCGAATCCGAACAATTCCGGAACCTCCTCCGCCTTTATCTGGTTTTACAAATACGGTGGGAAATTGCATCATCATTTTTTTTATGTTTTCTTCCGAATACCAGGCGGTTGCGGGCAGACAAGAGCGTAGATAGGGGTGTTTCCACATCACCACATGTTTCATGGCTTTGCTGGCGATCTGACGGTATTTTAGCTTGCGTTTCATCACAGCCACCTCTTCCATCGCATCGGCTTGTCGCAACACTGTCAGTCTATTCCTCCTCCAGTTGTTCAGGAAGCGTTTTTCCGCCCAAAATTGCGGAATGTGTTAAAATGTAAAAGCAAACAACCTAGAAGTTCACTCTAGAAGGGATGGTGCAAAAATGCGCAAAAAACATCCCTCTCTTTTAAAATCTTTCAGCATGTGGTTTCTCTTTTTCATCCTGTTACTCACATTTCTCAGTCCCCAGAGCAAGATGTTTGCCCAACCTGTTCTTCATAAAGGAAATCAAGTGCTGGAAAGTTGGCGATTCCGGGATGACCCCCAATGGTCAGGAAAAAACGTGATCGTAACCTATCCTCCCGGATTCCTGAACCAAGCCAAATTAGTGGCGCAAGAGATGGATCGGGTTCTCACCGATTTTGAAAAAGCGTACGGATTTGATCCGAGCCAGCCTGTTCCCATCTTTCTCTTTCCAGATCGATCTTCTCTTCAGGATCATTTTTTCTGGGATGAAGACCAAAGTGCCACAGGCGTCTACTTTTCCGGCGCGATCTATCTATTGAATCCTCAAGTGTGGAGCGAAGAGTTTCCTTCTGCCGAGGTGGATCCGACACGCTGGGCTCACCTTTTTCATAAGCAGGGGCCTCTCTACCACGAAACGGCCCATTTCTATCTGGACCGGTATACCGGTGGCAATTATCCCTCCTGGTATACGGAGGCTTTTGCCCAATGGGTGGAATACCGGAAGCTCGGCTATGAATGGATCATTCCGGAGAACGATCTGTCCCGTCATCCACTCTATGAATATCAGGAGCTGTCAGACCAGTTCCATCAACTTCCCAACCAGGCTCTCGCCTATCGACAATCTTTTTTGTGGCTCCGTTGGATGGTGGAAAACCATGGGGACTCCTGCCTCCACCACCTCCATCAGCAGCTTGCCCGGGGAATTCCTTTTGATTCCGCCTGGAAACAGGTCTTTGAAAGTTCTCCTAGGGAATCCTTTGAAGAATGGCGCCGACAGACCTACTAAATGAATGAAGTCGATCTGTGGATCCAACCTGTGCATTCATCGTAACAGGGGTAGATCCCGATCTCTGCAAAACTGGGGCGTCAGCTCGCCTCGCCTAAATCCCACTACTTTTAGGGGATGTCTAGTCAATCCGTTCTGATGTTACAGTGATAGAGAGGCCTGTGACCAGTTAGGAAGTCCAGAAGCTCGGGACAGGACCTATCCTTACGAGTTCTTTATCATCTATTTTCCAATTTATCCACGCTCGGATCATTCTTCGCATTTTTTAGATGACAGGGGGGGTAAATCATGTCTGCCAAAATCCTCGTCGTAGAAGACGAGAAGCCGATTGCTGATATCTTGCAGTTCAACTTGAGTAAAGAAGGCTTTACAGTGGAGTGCATCCATGACGGGGATGAAGCCTTAAAACGGATCTACGAGGAACCCCCGGACCTGATCCTGCTGGATCTGATGCTGCCGGGAACAGACGGCATCGAAATCTGCCGCAAAGTTCGGGAGAAATACCGGATGCCGATCATCATGGTCACCGCCAAGGACTCTGAAGTGGACAAGGTCCTGGGATTGGAACTGGGAGCGGATGACTATGTCACCAAGCCCTTCAGCAACCGGGAGCTATTGGCTCGTATCAAGGCCAACCTGCGTCGAGTCCGGGATCACGAAGAATCCTCCTCGGATCCGGACGACCAGGTTCAGGTGGGATCACTCACAATCGATCAAGGGAGTTATCTCGTCACCAAGCAGCAAAAAACCCTGGATCTAACCCACAGGGAATTTGAACTTCTCCTCTATATGGCCAAACACGTCAACCAGGTCCTGACCCGGGAGCATCTGTTGCAATCCGTGTGGGGATATGATTACTTCGGTGATGTCCGCACCGTAGATGTGACGATTCGACGCCTGCGGGAGAAAATTGAACAAGATCCCAGTCAGCCCCAGTACATTATCACCCGGCGTGGGATCGGCTACACCATGCGAGATCCTGGAACTGATCGGTGAACCCTATGAAATGGCTGCGGATTTTCAACAGCGTCCACTGGAAACTGGTGACCATATTCGGTTTGTTGCTTCTGATTTCCATGCAACTGATCGGAGTTTATTTTTTCAAAGAGCTGAAGTTCACCTTTGAAAACGATCTGGAAAACAGCCTGGAAAAACAAGCCGGCTCCATCCGTTCCGTCATCAGCACTTCGGTGATGGTGAATGCCGACCGTAAAAAACTGGACAAAATTCTGGATCAGCTCACACTGGATAAAAAAAATACCGTCCAGATCGTGAATCAGGATGGTTTTATCATAGCCACGACAGGGGATGACAACGACCGAGCACAGAAAAACACCTGGGTGAACCCGATCTTGCAAGGAGGAGAAAAACTGACCAAGATCATCCCCAAAGCCGGGAACCGGTATATGTTGTTCGGTCTGCCCATCAAGAACGACGGAAGAGTACTTGGTGCCGTCTATATCGAGGCACCGATGCGGGAGATGTATGAAAATATCCGCAACATCACGGAGATTCTGATCAAAATCACGGTGATCTCCATGGTAGGCTCCTCCGTCCTCGGCGTAGTCCTCGCCCGGACCATCACCAATCCGATCAAAGAGATCACCGAACAGGCCACAGTCATGGCGGAGGGGGACTTTGACCGTCAGGTGACAGTCAAAAGCGACGATGAGATCGGAAAGCTGGCCTCGGCCTTCAACCATCTGGCCCAGCACCTGCGAGATGCGCTCTCCCAAAACGAAGAGGAGAAAGGCCGGCTCCAGTCTGTCCTGGCCAACATGAGTGACGGAGTAATCGCCACGGATCGCAAGGGAAGAGTGATCGTCTCCAATCGCAGGGCGGAGGAGATGTTGGACAAGCCCATCGAGGATGGGGAAGAGATCAACCAGGTTCTCCTCCTAGCCAACCCCCTGGTATTCCCAGTAATGGAAGTGAGACAAACCTTCCTGGAGCTGGATGCTGAGGATGAGGAAGAGTTGACTATCATCAAACTGACCTTCACTCCGGTGCTCCGGGCCAGTCGGGAAGCGGTGGGCCTGATCGTGGTTTTGCAGGATGTGACGGAAGAGGAGAAACTGGACCGACAGCGGAAAGAATTTGTAGCCAATGTCTCCCATGAATTACGGACGCCGCTGACAACTATCAAAAGCTATTTGGAAGCCCTGGATGAAGGGGGAGCCATGGAGGATCCAGAACTGGCCACCCGTTTTATGCGGGTGACTCGGCAGGAAGCGGAGCGCATGACCCGGCTGATTCATGACTTGTTGCAACTGTCCCGGCTGGATGCTGAGAAAATCCGTTTCCGCAAAGCCCCACTCTCCCTGGAATCCGTCTTGGTGGATGCCGCCGACCGGTTTGCTTTTCAATGCCAGCAAAAGGAGATCCAGTTCCGACTTTCTCTGGAGGAAGACCTGCCTCGAGTCTACGCCGATCGGGATCAGATCGATCAAGTTCTGGATAACCTCCTATCCAACGCGGTCAAATACACTCCTGAGGGAAAAAAGATCTCCCTGTCCGCCCGCAAATGTTCGGATGGATATGTGGAAGTGGTCATCGCCGACAAGGGCATCGGAATTCCCAAAAAGGATCTGGAACGAATATTTGAACGCTTCTATCGGGTGGATAAGGCTCGCTCCCGCAGTTTAGGCGGCACCGGCCTGGGTCTTTCCATCGCCCGGGAAATCGTACAATCTCACGGGGGGACGATCCGACTGGAAAGTAAGTATCAAAAGGGAACTACCCTTCGATTTACACTCCCCCCCTGTGAGCCGGAGGTGACGCAGTCGTGAAGGAGCATCTGAAATCCCTGGCCTTAACCTTCCTGGTAGGTGCAAGTTTGCTCCAGACCGGGATCCTCTGGTATAGCTCGCCCTCCTATCAGGAAAGTCAAAATGTCGAAGATATCCCCAAAATCGGGCATGAAACCTTTCAAAAGAAGGGGGGATATCAATTGATCTCCCCAGAGGAGATCTTGGTGCATCAGGAAGGGAAGCAACGACGGATCCTTCCCGGCAAGGAATATTGGGCTTTAACAGATCAACTGCACCATGCCCGGCTGGAAAACATTCGATCTGTGGAACCTTCTCTCGCCCAATGGTCCGGTTTGATGAAAGATGAGCCGGGACTGGAGTTGAGATTTCACCAGGATTTCCCTGCCGATGTGGTAAATACCTTCTTCTCCGGAAATGAAGAGATCGACGGACTCCAATATATCAACCGAATTTGGCTGTTTGGAGAAGGAGACAACAATCAAGTCACCATCTGGTTCATATCCGACCGGGAGCAGTCGGTGTTGGAAGGAACCGCTCTGATTCGAGACTACACCGATTGGTTGGACCAGGAAACTGGGATGGACGGAGAAGTGCTTCATCCGGTCTTCCCTAATGGGAAATCCAACCTGGATAAGAAAAGCCTGCGGAACAGGGAGATCCCTTATGCCTTTTATCTTCCCAAGGAATCCCCCTCGGTGGATCGGCTCACTTTCCCTCTCAAAAAAATTGATGTCAATGATATGATTCTGATTCTGTTTAGAAATCCATCCAACCCGAAAAAAACCCAGGTGTTTGATTCCACTTATATCTATATGGACTCAGACTCGGGACGAACTCTGCAACATAACAAACAAAACCAGACCATGGTGTACAATAATCCTATGAATGACACAGGGGGGGAAGCCTCCCCCAGCAGTGATCTGGCTACAATTACCACCTTTATGAATCGACACAATGGCTGGACAGGAAACTTCCTCCTGAATCGGGTGGAGATGGATTTGAACAATGGTAGCAATAACTACGTGTTTCAGCTTTATATGAAGGGATACCCCGTGTATGCCTCCAAGCAGCATTCCGGATTGGACACTATTCGACTGACCGCCCGGCAAGGAGTCTCTACCTACGAACGCTCTCTCCACTATTTCGCTTCCCAGGTTGAACGGGAGGAAAAAGACCGACTGCCGGCGCAGAATGAAGTCTTCACAGCCTTGAAGAGAGTCGGCTCCGATTGGTCGGATCTGCGTTCCATCCATCCCGGTTACCAGGCTGCCTTGAAAGGTAAAAAGATGCAATTAAAACCGGTGTGGGTCGTCCAATTCCGCAATGGAAAACAAGGATTCCTGACAGCTTCAGAAGGGGGGGACGGCGCAAAATGGACTGGAGCAGAGCCAAATCCATCCTGATCTTGGCATTCCTCTCCCTCAATGTTTTTCTCGCTTATCAATTGCTTGAGGCCAAGGGGGAACAATCCCAGACTCACCAGGTATCTCAGGATACTCGGCGGGAGCTGACAGAACTCACTTCCGACAAACAAATCGACATCCGGGACTCACTTCCGGAAAATACTCCTGAAGTCTCCTATTTGCAGGCGGAACCCCTCAAAATGGAGAATCTACACAAACGGGACCCTCGTTGGAGGAAAAATTCATCTGGGTATTATACGCTAAACTTCCGGACTCCTTTACAACAAACCGGGGACTTAAAAAAAACCTTGGAACGGTATATCCCTGGCTTGGAGCATTATAAGTCGGTGGACGAAGCCGTCGGAGATTCCCAGATCCTGTTCCACATGTGGAACGGCCGACCCATCTTTGATGATCGTCTGAGCGTGTTTATGAAGGAAAAGAGCATCACCCGTCTGGAGCTCATCCCTTTTCAGGTCCGCTCAGATAACGCGACCGCCACCCGACCAGGTTGGTCAGCTCAAAATGCACTGGTCACCCTGATCAAATCAGGTCAGATCCGGGAAGGCGCCGTTATCACCGATGTCACTTTGGGCTACCACGGCCAATCCTATGACGGTGATAAACAGTTGTTATCCCCTGTCTGGAGAGTTCGTACCGAGGACGCCACATTCTATGTCAATGCGATTACCGGTGCCAGCGAAATCGAAACCCACAGTCAGATCCGCGAGCAACAAACAGAAAGAGGAAGATTGAATTGAAATATAGTGTCTTGGCAAGCGGGAGCAGTGGCAATGCCCTCTACGTGGAAACTGAAAGATCACGAATTCTGGTGGATGCCGGGTTGAGCGGAAAACAGTTGGAGAATCTCCTCCGTTCCATCGATGTCGACCCTTCCAACCTGCAAGCCATCCTGGTGACTCACGAACACAATGACCATGTGAAAGGGCTGGGAGTGTTCGCCCGCCGATACCGGTTACCCATCTATATGAATGAAGCTACCTGGGAGAACCTCCCCTCGGGTGTAGGCCAAATCCCTTTGCATCAGCAACATGTTTTTTCCACTCTGTCCACATTGGAATTGGAAGATCTGACAGTAGAATCCTTTCCGATCTCCCATGACGCAGCGGAACCGATGGGATTTTGCTTTCATCACGAAGGAGCTCGCTTAGGTCTGGTAACCGACACTGGCTACATCAATCGGCGGATCCTTGACAAGGTGGCCGGTTGTGACGCCTTGATATTTGAGTCCAATCACGATGTCAATATGTTGCGGATGGGCCGGTATCCTTGGAATGTCAAACGGAGGATCCTGAGCGATGTCGGCCACCTCTCCAATGAAGATGCCGGCTGGGCTCTGGCGGAGATTCTGCGGGGAAACGGGGAAGATATTTTCCTCGCCCATCTCAGCCAAGATAACAATCTGACGGAGTTGGCACATCTAACCGTCCAAGGGGTGCTTCAAGAGCAAGGGCTTCGTCTAGGGCAGGACGTACGACTTCGGGAAACCTACCCAGATCGTCCCACTCCCCTGGCCACACTCGAAAAAAAACACCGCTTGTTATGAGGATTTTCACGCCAATTGAATGAATCAGGGGTTACATGGCCTTCTCATGGTTCTGAACTGGAGAAATCACTCAAAGAGTGGTGAAAAAACCGTTCATAGAGAGGGTGGGGGTCCCATGAAATGACTTAGGTTCGCCACAACAACGGAACAATAGGGGAACCCCATCCCGACCCGCCAAATTCATATCGCTTCTAAACCCGTCGTTCCCTGCATTCCGCAACGGAGGAGGGGGGCGGGCCTGGGCACGTCTTGTTCCCGGGGGAGGGGAGAACCTCTTTTTCCCCCTGTTCTCTTCCATGTTAAAATTCCATGAAGCCCCCCTCCCCTCTTTTGTCTGATCCGTCAACTTGTTATGATATGGTAGTACCCCCTCGGCGAGATGTGGAATAGATTCCCTGTCTGTGATTTATTTCTTGCCTCAGGCGTGTTGATTATCCATATTTTAGGCAGGAAATCAGTTCAGGATGGCGGGGACGGCTACGATCTATTGCAAAGAGCGCAAAGGCTTTTCACCGTCCCCACCATCCCCGTCCCCTCAAGTAATTATTTTACGATGGGGCAAAGGAAAGAGCGAAAGGGTCGTTTCGTTCCCATCATCCACTTTAGGAGCGCCATGCAACTATGGAGATCGAAATACAAGCTCAGGCTTTATTTCGGAATGAATGGGAAATAGTAAAAACAGGCTCTCACGCAAAAAAGAAATGAGGAGGTTGATGCCGTGGGCTATTATGACCAATCCGACCGTGTACGCCGCGGCATATGGATCTTTCTGACCGCAATCATATCCGCTGTGATCGGAGGGCTCCTGGTCCTCACCCTGTCTCCAGCCTTGGTGAAGATGGGACTGTTACCACAACAGTACTTTTCCCCGGGAAGTGCTCCCCTGGCAGAAGGAACCGGTCCCACTCAATCCGTCAACGTGGATGTAAATAATGACATCACCAAGGCAGTGCAGAAGGTTCGTCCCGCAGTCGTGGGTGTAGTCAACCTACAGGAAAGCGGGGGCCCCTTTAACCAGGAAGCGGTCCAAAGCGGAACCGGTTCCGGCGTGATCTTTAAGAAAGACGAGGGAAGAGCCCTGGTGGCGACCAACCACCACGTGATTGAAGGGGCCAACCAGATCGGGGTGGTCATCCCCGGAGAAGACGGTGGGAAAAATGTTGAAGCTAAGCTGTTGGGAAGCGATAGTGCCACCGACTTGGCCGTTCTCGAAATCCCAACCAAATACGTAACCAAAGTAGCCACCTTCGGCAACTCAGATCGAATCAAAGCGGGGGAACCGGCGATTGCCATCGGCAACCCCCTCGGATTGGAGTTCTCCCAATCTGTCACCGCTGGAGTGATCAGTTCTTCTCATCGGCAAATCAAAGTTTCTGAAACAATGGATATGGACGTGATCCAGACCGATGCTGCCATTAACCCTGGAAACAGTGGCGGAGCCCTGATCAATACTGCCGGTCAGCTGATCGGCATCAACAGCCTCAAGATTGCCGAGCAGGGAGTGGAAGGATTGGGCTTTGCCATCCCTGTTAATGACGCCAAACCGATCCTCAACGATCTGGTCCAGTTTGGCGAGGTGCATCGTCCTTATCTCGGGGTCGCACTGCGAGATCTGGAAACGATTGATTTGCAAGCCCGATCCTCTAAACTTCGACTGCCCGATTCGGTCACCCAGGGTGTAGTCGTTCTGGATGTCAGTCCAGGCAGTGGCTCTGCCAAAGCGGGATTGAAACAGCTGGACGTCATTGTTGAACTGGACGGACAAACCATCCGCGACGGCTCGGCTCTCCGCTCCTATCTGTGGAAGAAAAAAGAGATCGGCGATCAGATGAAAGTCGTCTTTTACCGCGATGGAGAGAAAAAGAGCACCACTCTCACCCTGACCAAATCACCCAAGCGTTCGTAATAGAAATTCCCTCCGCCCCGCAAATGCGGGGCGGACTCTTTGCCGAAAAAAGGAGGGAAACCCTTGCAGGAAAAGCTGATCTGGTATGCTTGTGCAGAACATATCGATCCGATTCTGGACGAAATTGTAGATGAACAGGGCCGAGCTCCGGACCTCCTCTCCCTGACTGCGATCGAAGACGATAGAGAAGTCTACTGCCATTGGTGTGGAAAAGAACCGGATTATCTGTTGCTTCTGGATGGAGGGGAAAAATGAAAATTCAAATTCTGGCAGTGGGCAAGTTAAAAACTTCTTATCTTCGCATGGGGGTGGAGGATTATCTGCAACGGATCTCCCCCTATGCTAAAGTGGAAGTGATAGAGATTGCTGAAGAAAAGGCCACAGAGCCCCTGACGGAAAGCGAAATCCGGCAGGTGACAGACCGCGAGGGTGAACGAATTCTCCGACACTTGACCCCAGACACCTATACCTTCTCCCTCGTCATCCAGGGCGTCGCCCTCTCTTCTGAAACCTTAGCCCATCACCTCGATCAATTGGCCACCTATGGCAAAAGCCGCATCGCTTTTATCATCGGCGGCTCCTATGGATTATCAGAGCAGGTAAGACAACGAGCGGATTATTCCCTCTCCTTTTCCAAAATGACCTTTCCCCACTCCTTGATACGATTGATACTGCTGGAACAACTCTACCGCTCCTTCAAGATCAACCGCGGCGAAACCTATCATAAGTAAAGGAATCCTCCCCCCCAATGGTGGAGAGAAGGGGAGAACATAAGAAAAAGCGCCCCTTTGTGGGGCGCTTTTTCTGTCAGGGATATCTGACCAGGGCTGTCGATTAACCAGAAAATGGGCAACAGAAGGGAGTTGTGTGCTGCCATAGCGAGACCTGGGAGCGGAAGCGACCTTGGCGAGACTTGTACCCTATGGGTGCAAAGCGACCTTTGCGCCATGGGCACTACAATTTGAAGTTAAGGATGCGCCACAGGCACTACAATCTGAAATTAAGGATGCGCCACAGGCACTACAATCTCGATGGGCTGAAGCCCTGGAATAAAGGTAGCACCACAGGCACTACAATCTAAAGGAGCTGAAGCTCTAGATGAAGGTTGCACCATAGGCACTACAATCTAAAGGAGCTGAAGCTCTAGATGAAGGTTGCCATCCTACCCAGCGGAGAATCTGGAGGGAGGGCGGTTTAGGGGCAACATCTTCCCTGTGCCTCCGTAAGGCTTTGCCCCTGCCCGATGGTCAGATTTGGAGCGGCCAGTTTTCACTTCCTTGCCGCAAAGGTCGCGTGGGTGAACACGATCTCCTCACCCAAAATGTGGCTAATCAACACGCCTGATATCTGACACCTATTGCTTTTGAATTTAAGCATACACCGGTCGGACTTGCAGAGTCTGCTCGCGATCGGGACCTACGGAAAAGAGGGCCAGAGGGATTCCCGTCAGGTGAGTAATCCGCTCCAAATAATGCTGGGCCGCCATGGGCAGATCTGACAGATTCCGCGCTCCGGTGAGATCCTCCTCCCAGCCTGGCAACTCTTCCAATACCGGTTCACATTCCCCTAGCATTTCCAGGTTGGCTGGATAGTTTTCCAATATCTGTCCCCGATAACGATACGCCGTACAAATCTTGACCGTAGGGAGTCCGGTCAACACATCCAATGAGTTCAGGGAAAGGCCGGTGATCCCACTCACCCGACGGGCATGGCGCACCACCACACTGTCAAACCATCCCACCCGGCGGGGACGTCCTGTGGTCGTCCCAAATTCCCGTCCCACTTCCCGGATCCGATCCCCGATATCATCGTGAAGTTCCGTGGGGAAGGGGCCGTCTCCGACTCGGGAGGTGTAGGCTTTGGCCACCCCGATCACTTGACGAATCTTGGTCGGCCCTACGCCGGATCCGATACAGACGCCACCGGCGACGGGATTGGATGAAGTGACAAAGGGATAGGTTCCTTGGTCAATATCCAGCATCACACCCTGGGCCCCTTCAAACAATACCCGCTTCCCTTGATCGATCGCCTCATTCAAGACGACAGAGGTGTCAGTCACATAGGGACGGAGCCGCTCCGCCCACTTTAAATAGGACGGGTAGATCTCGTCAAAAGAAAAGCCGGTCGTGTCATAAACCTTCTCCAGCAACCGATTCTTGTCTTCCAGGGCTTTTTTTAATTTGGCGGCAAAGAGATCCCCATCCAGCAGGTCGGACACCCTGATTCCGACACGAGCCGCTTTGTCCATATAAGCGGGACCGATTCCTTTTCCAGTGGTTCCGATTTTCCCTGAACCCTTGTGACTTTCCTCCACCATATCCAGCTTGATATGGTAAGGCATGATCACATGGGCCCGGTCCGAGATCCGCAAATTGCGGGTGGAAACACCTTGCCCCTCCAGATAATCCAGCTCTTCCACCATCGCCTCCGGATGGAGCACCATTCCATTTCCCAGAACACAAACCTTCTCGGAATAAAAGATCCCCGATGGAATCAGATGGAGTTTGTATCGTTTGCCACCTAACACAATTGTGTGCCCAGCGTTGTTTCCCCCTTGGTAGCGCGCAACCACTTCCGCTTTTTCCGCGAGGAAATCGGTAATCTTTCCTTTTCCTTCGTCTCCCCACTGTGTCCCGACAACGACCACCGTCGACATGATCCAGGCTCCCCTTTCCTGACAGGTTCTGCTCACGTTCCTGCAATCAGCCTTTATCAGTGTACAAGGAAAAAAGCACGGTGTCAACGCAAAAACCGAACATTAATCTATTTAACTATATTATTATTCGTATTTACATCGCCCCTTGCGGGCCATGATGCAGATCGAGACTGAGAAATTTATTATAGTTCTTCAAGAAGAGAAGTTCCACCTTACCCACCGGCCCGTTCCGATGTTTAGCCAAGATCACCTCAATAATATTCTTTTTCTCCGAATCCTCATTATAATAATCATCCCGGTACAGGAAAGAGACAATATCCGCATCCTGCTCAATGGAGCCAGATTCCCGCAGATCGGACAGCATTGGTCGCTTGTCCTGCCGCTGTTCCACTGCACGTGACAGTTGAGAGAGGGCGATCACCGGAACGTTCAGCTCCCGTGCCAGCAACTTCAAGGACCGGGAGATTTCCGAGATTTCTTGCTGGCGGCTGTCCCGACCCCTCCCCTCAATCAACTGCAGGTAGTCGATCAGAACCATTCCTAAACCATGTTCCGCCTGCAGACGTCGCAATTTGGAACGAATCTCAAAGACGGTGATCCCGGGAGTGTCATCAATAAAGATGGGGGAATCCGATAAGGAGCTGATCGCCATGGTCAGCTTTTCCCAATCCTCCTCCTCCAGCTCTCCTGTCCGAAAGGCTTGGGCATCGATGTTTCCCTCAGCTGCCAGCATTCGCTGCACCAATTGTGGCGCGGACATCTCCAGATTGAAAATGGCCACTGGCACACCTGACCGGACCGCCACGTTTTGCGCCACATTCAGACTGAAAGCCGTCTTCCCCATACTGGGGCGGGCTGCTAGGATGATCAAGTCCGACTTCTGAAAGCCGGAGGTCATCCGGTCCAAGTCCGTATAGCCCGCAGGGATTCCGGTCAGCTTCCCTTTATTGTAATGAAGGCTTTCAATCCGTTCAAAAGTCTCCATCAAAACTTCCCGGATCGGGATAAACCCTTTGCCTATTCGACGTTGGGAGATCTCCAGTATCTTCTTTTCAGCGGAATCGATCACATGGGCCACTTCGTCTCCACCGTTATAACCCGAGGCGGCTATTTCAGTGGCGGTCCGGATCAAACGGCGGAGAATGGATTTCTCCTCCACGATCTGACAATAATAATCCACATTGGCCGCCGTGGGCACTGACTCCGCCAATTCTGTCAGGTAGGAGACGCCCCCAACCTCCTCCAGGAGCTTCTGATCCGAGAGCGCGGATGTGACGGTCACCAAGTCAATCGGTTCCCCTTGTTCGTTTAGATCGGCAATTACTTGAAGCAGGCGCTGGTGAGCCTGACGGTAAAAATCCTCCGGTCGAATCCGTTCCAAAACCGTCATCAACACAGAGGGTTCGATCAGGATCGCCCCCAGAACCGCCTGTTCAGCCTCTTGGTTGTGAGGTGGCATCCGATCCGCAAATAATTCACTCATCCTCCATCATCCTCCAGCCTGCTGCAAAAAAAAGGCGCTTCCCCTGCTGAAGCGCCGGAGCCATGGACATCATCTAACATCGGGAGGCCGCTCCACGTCCTGCAACCGATCGGTCATTCCGTCTCAAACTACTTCACTCTCTCCTAATGAAGGAAAATCATTTCCAATTCGTGAATTCAGCTGTTTTCATCCAAGACTTGTACCGAAAGTGTCGCTGTCACCTTAGGATGCAATTTTACAGGCACTTTAGTCACGCCGAGTGTACGGATCGGCTCGCTCAGTTGGATCTTCTTTTTATCTACTTGAAGGTCATATTCCTTTTTCAGGTACTGACTAATTTGTTTGGAAGTGATCGACCCAAACAGACGGCCACCCTCTCCAGATTTCGTGCGGAGGGTGATCTCCGCCTCTTCCAACTTCTCCGCCAGCTGCCTGGAGCAGGATAACTCTTCTTTTTTCCGTTCTTCTTCTCGTCGTTCCCGTTCTTTCAGGGTATTCAAATTGCCAGTGGAGGCTACGACAGCCAATTTCCGGGGAAACAGGAAATTACGAGCATACCCTTCAGAGACTTCCTTCACTTCCCCCTTTTTCCCCTGGCCTTTGACATCCTGTTGAAAGATCACTTTCATTCGACGTCGCCCCCTTCTTCTTCACAGTACTCGCTCAATACCTCCAGCAGGTGTTGCCGCGCTTCCGACAGGGTTACTCCCTCGAACTGCACCGCTGCATTGGTCATGTGTCCCCCGCCGCCGAGGGATTCCATGATCAGCTGAACATTGAGTTCCCCCAAGGAACGGGCACTGATGGACACCTTGCCGTCATTCCTCAAACCGATGACAAAGGAGGCACTGATCCCTTTCATATTGAGCAATGTGTCCGCCGCCTGGGCAATGATGAGCTGATCATACCGCTCTTCCATTTCCCCGCTGGCGATCGCAATTTTATCGTATACCACTTCCGTATTTTTGACAATCTCGGCCCGCTTGACGAAGCGGAAAAGATCTTCCTTCAACAAAGTTTGAACCAGCGCCAGATCGGCCCCGTGGCGGCGGAGAAAAGAAGCCGCTTCAAAGGTTCGGGAGCCCGACCGAAAAGCGAAGCTTTTGGTATCCACCACAATTCCCGACAATAGAGCCGTAGTCTCCAAGGGTTCAATGGTCAACCGTGCATCCTGGTACTGCAACAACTCCGTCACCAATTCGCTGGTGGAGGAGGCATAAGGCTCCAGGTACACCAATACCGGGTCTTTGACAAACTCCTCCCCGCGACGATGGTGATCGATCACCACCACCCGATCCGAGCGTTCCACCAGGCGGGGTTCAATGGTCATAGAGGGCTTATGGGTATCCACCAGAATGAGCAAGGTATTCTTATCGATGAGGGAAAGAGCCTTCTCCGGTGAGATAAACGCTTCCTCCAGAGAATGATCTTCCGAGATGGCTGCCATCAGCGCATCGATGGAGGGATTGGAGTCCTTTAAAAGGATGTATCCCTCCCGATCAGCCATCCGAACCGTCCGCAGGACACCGATCGCTGCTCCCACTGCATCCATATCCGGTTGATCGTGACCCATGATCAGTACCCGCTCACTGTCCCGGATCAGATTAGTCAGTGCATAAGAGATCACCCGGGCCCGCACTCGGGTCCGCTTCTCAACTGCATTGGTTTTGCCCCCGAAAAACACCACCCGATCCTGTTGTTGGACAGCCGCCTGATCCCCGCCCCGTGCCAGCGCAATATCCAGTGCCGCCTCCGCCGCATGTGTCTGCTCCACGACCGAAGAACGGAAGGTGGACACGCCGATACTCAGTGTAATCGGAATTTTGTTACGGTGGGTCATCTCCCGCACCACATCCAGGATGTCAAAATGATTCTGGCTCAGACGCTCCAACGTTTCCCGGCGAAACACCATGAAATATTTCTCCACATCAAATTTCTTGAGGGTGATATCCTGTTTCTGTGCCCAACGGGTAATCTCCGACTGGACATTCGTCAAAAGCAGAGTCCGCTCCTGGTCATCGAGACCCGCTCCCGCTTCCTCGAAATTGTCCATTTGAAGAAAGCCGACAATCGTTTGTTCCTGTTCATATCGTTCTCTCAACTCTTCAAACTGGGTGATCTCCCGAAAAAAATACAGCCGCTCTTTGGCGTCATGGACCACTTCAAAGCTCCTGTTGTTTAAATCGAGCTTCTCCGTTTCACTTCCGTTACGGTCCAAGTCGGGAAATATATCGGTCACAGTCCATCCGACGAGGGAATCCTTGTCCGTCATCTCTTGGATAAACGGGTTGTGCCAGACTACCTGGCCTTTGCGATCATACAGGAGGATTCCCACAGGCATCTCGTCAAAGGCGGCTTGATTTGCTCCCTTCACCCGCTGGGACAGAGTCAGGACATATTCATTGAATTCATGTCTGAATTGCTTTTCCGCCCGGTAGAGCACATATCCCAACAACAGATAAAAGAAAAGTCCAATCAAGGCGAAGGCCCAGTTGTAGGTAGATAGAAGGGCGATCAACACCAAACTGAAACACATGGCTAGCACCATATGATAACCGTGCCACCGTTTCGTAATAAAATTCGGCATGATGACCCTCCCTTACACCGGAACCTGAGTTTAAAAGAAATATCCTTTTCTCAAGCATGTTGATTAGCCATATTTTAGGCAGGAAATAAGGTCGGGATGGTGGGACGGCTACGATCTCTTACAAAGAGCGCAAAGGCTCACCGTCCTACCATCCCCGTCCCCTCAAGAGATATTTTGTGATGGGGGCAATGGGAAGAACGAAAGGATCCTTTCGTTCCAACTTGATGGTTAATCAACAGCCCTGTTCTTTTCTATTTTACCCCAGTCAGAGGTGTTTTCATAGGGAAGAGCTCGGAATCCCGTAAGCCAGGAACCCTGGATCTGTCACTTTTTTTTATGGTTCAGACGCTTTCGGATCTCACTGCCCGTATCCACGATTCCCATCAGATGGACGACTACGGAAAACGGAGAAATCACAAGGGAACAGAGTAAAATAAAAATCATCCAACCCTTCCCTTTCCCCGATCGGTGCAGAAGCCAGGCGATGAAAGAAAGTCCCTGGATATAGAAGAGCAAGAAGAGCACAGTCATCACATTAGCCGGAATCCACGTGGAAGACGACTCTTCTCCGATTCCGAAAACAAGGAACAGGAGGAGAGAAAAGAAATAGAAGTAGAAGAAGGAACGAGGCAGACGCCACTCTCTAAATGGGGGCAAATATTTCCCGGGCAATCCATGGCGGCCAAGCCATCTGCGAGCCACCACCAGATTGAGCAAGGGAACCGGGACAACCAGCATGAAGAGCATGGACGGAATGACTGTGGCCACATAGGGAATTAAATCCGACACAGATTCCACACCGTACAGGCGGAACCACTCTCCGTTTCGTTGCCATTCTTCCATCAGTAAACTGTTCAACCGATTTTGCAAATCAAAAAAATAGGATGCCGCCATCATCAGGATCAGAAGACTGATCCCCACCGTCGTCAACCCTCCTAGCACCACATCCGTCCCAGAAGTATCAGAGCTCCGGTACAATAGCCCCATAACTACCCCAGCTATCGCTACCAATAAAACAGCTCCTGAATAGAAGAGATGACCCGTGATCGCCAAAAGGGAAAAAGCGGTGAGGAAAATGGGAAAGATGGCGGACACCCATCCATTTTTTGCTGTATGGAGAATGAAAGGAAGGGGAAGAAACCACATCGTCAGGATGTTCAGTGGTGTCAACAAGGAGAAGATGATGAGCAGAAACAGCATCGTTGTGATCAGTCCGTCACGGACATCAGGAATACGGGGCAAACCCGATTCACCTCTTGTTAATATATTCTTCCAACTGGGAAAGATCACCGTACCAATCTTCCAATTGGTGACGTTCTCTTGCGTGCTCCCGAAGTTTTCTCGTCACCGCCTGATCCACTTCCCGGAAAGAAAATCCCACCCGCCGGGCAAGAACATAGGTGGCAACCACTAGGCTGGCCAGGCTGTCGGAAATGAGAGATTGGTTCGCTGTATGCAATCCTTTATACAGATTCGCAATTTGATCCAGAATTTCGGTTTTCAACCATTCGATCGCTTTCATGCTTTTAGCGATGTGCATGTTTCGCTCCGGCCTGCTCATGGATTCCACACCCCTCGAAAAAGCTTGGACTCAGGTGCTAATTTCAACAATCACCTGTCATTTTCCTTCTTTTCCAGAGGGGACCGGCAATTACCAAACAAAAAGAAGGAGCAGACACGCCCCTTCTCTCCACCTGATCAATCCGTGGTATACGGCAACAAAGCCATTTGCCGGGCACGTTTGATCGCCCGGGTCAATTGCCGCTGATATTTGGAAGATGTCCCCGTTACTCGGCGGGGCAGAATTTTACCCCGTTCGCTGATGAACTTCCGGAGTAGATCCACATCCTTGTAGTCGATGTATTGGATCTTGTTAACTGTGAAATAACAGACTTTCCGGCGCTTATTTCCGCGACGGCGGGCCATGGAAAGACCCCCTTTCCCGTAAAAGTTTCACTGGATCTCACAATCATTTCAAAAGGGCAGATCATCATCGGAAATATCGATCGGTTTACCGTCATCCGCAAAAGGATCGCTGGAGGGGCCCCGGTTGTCCTGCTTCTTTTCAAAACCGCTGTCGCCATAATCTCGGTTAGATCCGGAACCGGAGCTGGCTTGAGATCGCGATTCCAAAAATTGAACGTTTTCGGCGACCACTTCCGCCACCTTGATCCGACGGCCTTCTTGATTTTCGTAACTGCGGATTTGAAGACGCCCTTCCACAGCGACCAGGCGCCCCTTTTTCATGTAATTGGCTACAGTTTCCGCCAGCTGGCGCCAAGCCACGATATCGATGAAGTCCGCTTCCCGCTCTCCCTGCTGGTTGGTAAAACGGCGGTTGACCGCCAAATTGAAACTGGTGACCGCCACCCCACCGGGAGTGTAGCGAAGTTCAGGGTCCCTGGTCAACCGGCCGATCAGAACCACTCTGTTTAACATCGGCAACCCCTCCCTAAAGCCGATTTTGGTTCCTCCGTAACATACCCTTTACTTTTTGTCGTCAATGTTGATCACCATGTGGCGAATCACATCATCATCCAACTTCAGTTGACGTTCCAATTCGTTTACGGTGTCAACGTTGCCGGTGAAGGTCGCCACGGTGTAAATCCCATCGCGGTGGTCATTGATCATATAGGCCAGACGGCGCTTGCCGAAGTGTTCCATCTCGACGGATTCCCCGCTGTTGTCAGCGATGATTTCCCGAAATTTCTCACGGTGAGCATTGACTTTTTCCTCGTCCAGATCTGAACGCAGGATATACATCAACTCGTATTTGTGCATGCTGTTCCACCTCCTTTTGGACTGAGACGGCCCCGCAGTTGTGCAGAGCAAGGAGTGAATAGTCCATATTCACGATACTGTATTCTATCAAAGATACCTGTAGAAGGCAAGGTCCACCGATTTTTACACATTGAATCGAAAATGCATCACGTCTCCATCTTTCACCACATACTCCTTGCCTTCCGAGCGTAGCAGTCCCTTCTCCCGAGCCCCGGCCAGAGAACCGGCTTGGTCCAGGTCTTTGAAAGAGACCACTTCGGCCCGGATAAAACCCCGCTCAAAGTCGGAGTGGATCACACCGGCGGCCTGCGGTGCCCGGGTTCCTTCCCGAATCGTCCAGGCCCGTACCTCTTTTTCCCCGGCAGTAAAATAGGTAATCTGTTCCAGCAGGCGATAAGCCGCCGCCACCAGACGATCCAATCCCGATGCGGACAGTCCCAGCTCAGACAGAAATTGAGCCCGCTCTTCCCCTTCCAACTCCGCAATCTCCGCCTCCAACTGGGCGCTGATCGTCACCACCTCCGCTCCTTCTTCCTCTGCTTGCTTGCGCAGGGCTTGGACATGGGGGTTGGAATCAGGATCGGATACTTCGTCTTCCGACACATTGGCCGCATAAAGCATTTTCTTCAAGGTAAGCAGATGGAGAGAGCGGACGCATTCCAACTCCTCCTCCTCCAACTTCAACCCCCTGGCCGGTTTTCCCTCTACCAAAGCTTGGTGCAGTTTCTCCAAGACTTCGTGTTCCTTTTTGGCGTCGGCATCGCCGCTCCGCTTCTGACGGGCAACCCGATCCAGCCGCCGTTCCACAGTTTCAAGATCCGCCAGGACCAATTCCAGATTGATGGTCTCCATATCCTCGACAGGATTCACTCCGCCAGAGACATGGGTGATATTCTCATCTTCAAAACAGCGGACCACATGAATGATCGCATCCACTTCACGAATATGGGACAAAAACTGGTTGCCAAGGCCTTCTCCTTGACTGGCACCCTTGACCAAACCAGCAATATCTGTAAATTGAAAGGATGTAGGGATGATCCGTTGGGGGTTGACGATCTCTGCCAAGCGATTCATCCGTTCATCCGGAACATCCACCACTCCCACATTGGGATCAATCGTGCAAAAAGGATAATTGGCCGATTCCGCACCAGCCTGGGTGATTGCGTTAAACAAGGTCGATTTGCCTACATTGGGCAGACCGACGATACCAGTTGTAAGCGACATAGACTGTCAGCTCCTCTTCATAGCAAGAAATGTCCCCACACAGGTTCTCCGCCTGATCGGCTGTTATAAATGCAGGCCTGCTGATTAGCCGTGTTGTAGTGGGGAGATCGTGTACTACCACGCTCCGATGCCATCCCACGAGGAAGTGGAGACGGTCCGCTTAAGAATCTGACCATCGGGCAGGGGCAAAGCCGGGAGGCCAGCAACACAGGGAAGATGTTGCCCCTAACCGCCCTCTCGTAAGACTTCTACGCCGGGTAGGATGGCTACCTTCATCTAGAGCTTCAGCTCCTTTAGATTGTAGTGCCTGTGGTGCAACCTTGCCATCGAGATTGTAGTGCCTGTGGTGCTACCTCTATTCCAGGGCTTCAGCCCATCGAGATTGTAGTGCCTGTGGTACTACCTCTATTCCAGGGCTTCAGCCCATCGAGATTGTAGTGCCTGTGGTACTACCTTCATCTAGAGCTTCAGCTCCTTTGGATTGTAGTGCCTGTGCGGTGCTACCTCTATTCCAGGGCTTCAGCTCATTGAGATTGTAGTGCCTGTGGCGCATCCTTAATTTCAAATTGTAGTGCCCGTGGCGCATCCTTAATTTCAAATTGTAGTGCCCGTGGCGCATCCTTAATTTCAAATTGTAGTGCCCGTGGCGCATTAGGTCGCTTTGCACCCACAGGGCACAAGTCTCGCCAGGGTCGCTTTCGCTCCCAGGTCTCGCTATGGCAGTACACGGCTTCCTTTCAATGCCTATTTTCTAGTGAATCAACAGCCCTGATAAATAGATAAATGAACAGGGTGCTTTTAAAAAGACACCCCAGGAAATCTAAAATGAAGCCAAGAAAATCAGTAATCGAAAAAAACACCGGATTGGACCTTACCAAACCGGCACAGACCCCAGGCCCTCAGACCCTGGGGAAAAAGGGGTTGGATGTTTTTACTCCACTTCCGACTCCCCCTGAACCAAAATCCGCTTCATTCTTTTTTCAAAGCGGGAGCGCGGAAGCAATACACTGTGACCACACCCTGTGCATTTCATCCGGATGTCCATCCCCATCCGGATCACTTTCCAGGCATTTGTTCCACAAGGGTGCACTTTTTTCATCTCTACCACATCCCCGAGCTGAAAACTTTTCCGCTCCATTGGCCACCGTCCCCCCTATCTATTGCCCTTTATTATAGAAAGTCTGTCTGCGGATTTCAACGGGGGAAACCCCTTGATCTTCGCGAGCCGAGGGACTGGAAGGATGTCATCATTTGACTGGTCAGTTCTGCTTGTTTTTCCTTCGGATTCCCTGGGATCGAACCGGAGAGAAGTCCACCAAACCGGATACGGACTTTTGCCGGCCGCAACCAACGGTTGCCCTGGGCTAAAGCCTCATCTGTTCCTTCGATCACGACAGGGAGGATCGGAACATCGGATCGGATGGCCAGCCAGGCAGCTCCTTCTTTTAATTCTGTCAGCGGATCCGACTCTCTCCGGCCTCCTTCGGGAAATAGCCCCACGCTTTTCCCATCCTTCAACAGAGCCAGGGCAGTCCGGAGGGAGCGTGTGTCCACTCCCTCTCGATTTACGGGAAAGGCGCCCACCCGTTCTAAAAACCACCGGCTCACCGGATGGGAAAAGGATTCCTCCTTGGCCATGAATGAGACCTGTCCTGGCAGGACGGCTGCAATATAAAAAGGATCCAGAACACTGATATGATTTCCTACCACTAAAAAAGGTCCTCGGGTCGGAACATGCTCCAATCCCTCGATCTCCACCCGATGATAAACCCTCAGGAATAGCCGGATCCCTCTTTGTATCACGCAGTACATCGGGTCCCTCCTCCCTTGTCTTCCCTGCTATATTGTACCTGATTAGGAGGAGGATTCCCACTTGATTCATGTTTCTCTGGTGAAGGGATAGAGGAGAATCATCGTCAGGATCAACAGATTAATCACGCCGTAGAGGGGATACAGTAAGGTAACCAGGTTGGAAAACCCCAACCGGCTGACAGGCACCAGTAACAGCATCACTCCCCCGCCAATAATCCAAGGGGGAAGGGACAGATTATCCGATAGGCGAAAAGCCAACCCGTGAACGTTGCTGACCGCTGTCGTATAGATCGCCAGCCATAGGATCAGTGAAATGGTGGCCACCCAAAGATCGGAATAGTCTCGCACCAGAGCAAACAAGGGAATTTCATACTGGGAAATCAGATTTTCTACTCGTAGCAGTGAATAATTATACAGGCTAGCCAACAAACCCAGACACAGACAACTGATCCCACCTGCCACCCAGATCTCCACCGGGTGTTGAACCTGTTTGCCCATGGTGGACAGTACAGCCAACAAAGACAAAATATTAAAGGCCGTATAAGTAATCGCCGAAGGCCAGACGGGAAGAGTGGGAGTGCCTCCCTCATCTGTAGCGAACACCCATCCGGTCCCCTGCAGGAATTGGAGACAAACCACCATTAATACGATGACCATGACAGGGATCAAAAAAGTATTCATCGACATCAAGCCTTTGAGATCAAAGAGGAGAATCCCAATCACCGCCACTGCCATCACCCAGATTCCCATGGTGAAAGAGCCACTCCACTGCTGAAATGTAGCTCCGCTTCCAGCCACCATGACCAGCGTGCTGGTCACAAGGGAGATCATCACCAGATAGTCAAACAGACGGGCCAACCGAATGCCAAGCACGTGCACCAACACTTCCGAATAATGCTGGGTTTTCTCTTTCCAACTGATTTGAAGAATAATCACACTGGCTGCAAACAGCAACAGCGTGGACAATACAATGCTGGGACTACTCTCTTTTCCGTAAGAGCCAAAAAACTCCCATATCTCCCGACCCGATGCAAATCCGGCCCCAATGGTGGTGCCTATAATGGTCATACTGATTTTAAGGGAGTTCCACAGGTTGAACCGCATACCGATCCCCCTTGTCCGGGTGTCTCTACATAAGGGCTGTTGATTAACCATCAAGTGGATGATGGGAACAAAACGATCCTTTCGCTCTTCCCCTTGCCCCCATCGTAAAATATTGCTTGAGGGGACGGGGAGGGTGGGACGGCTACGATCTCTTGCAAAGAACGCAAAGGCTCTTCACCCTCCCACCATCCCGACCTTATTTCCTACCTGAAATATGTCTAATCAACACGCCTGTCCCTACATGTATATTTCCTGTTTCCCATCCGTATACTGGTAAGGATTTGAATTCCCTTTCGGAGGTTGACTGCCATGCGCGAACCGGCTCCAACCCCGGACCTTGGGTCCAACTGTCCGACCCGTATCCAATACACCCATCCCAGCGCTCCCCACCAGTGCGCAGATTGGCTAAGTGAAACACTTCAGTTGTATCCCGGATCCCGGGAACTGGCCTGTATCTGTATTGGGACCGACCGGTCGACGGGAGACTCTCTCGGCCCATTGGTCGGAACTCAATTAGAAGAGATGACGGCTCCCTTTCTCCGAGTGTATGGAACATTGGACGAGCCTGTTCATGCGGTCAACTTGGAGAACACCCTGCTTCGATTGAAAAAGGAACTGCGGAATCCCCGGGTGATCGCCGTCGATGCCTGTCTGGGACAGCTATCCAGTGTGGGATGGATCCAGGTAGGTAACGGACCTGTCAGGCCGGGAGCCGGAGTCAACAAACAGCTGCCTGAGGTGGGGCAGGTACATGTGACGGGGATCGTCAATGTAGCAGGTTTTATGGAATACTTTGTCCTCCAGAACACACGCCTGAGCATGGTGATGAAGATGGCTCAAGTGATCGCTTCATCCATCTATTCAGTAGCCCTAAGCGAAAATTCCCGTCGTAGATCTCTTTAGAGAAACAGACAACAGGATCCACCCGGCCCACGGAAGAAGGCCAGGTGGATCCTGTCATCTGGATAAGAAAAAACACACAGTTTTTGTCGAAACGAAACGGAGATCTCGGTTAGAGGGAAAAACGAATCATAACCCAAGCTACCCCCACTGCAACAGGGATGGCGGGGAGCAAATCTCCCACCCGGATCTTTGCCATCCCGAGCAACTGGATCCCAATCCCGATAATCAAGATCCCCCCCGTTGCCGTCACCTGCTGGATGACTTGATCCAAGGCTTCCTTGTCGAGAAACTGGGTGATCCAGCCCGCAGACAAGGTTATCGCCCCTTGATAAAGTACAACAGGGATCATCGAGAAGAGCACTCCACTCCCCAAGCTGGAAGTAAACAGGATGGCAGTAAACCCATCCAGCAGGGATTTGGTGTACAACACTGCATGATCTCCCCGCAAACCGCTATCCAACCCTCCCAAGATCGCCATGGGACCGACGCAATAAACCAAGGTCCCGGTTACAAATCCAGTGGCAAATCGACCTTCATTTTTCCAGCGGTTTTCGATCCACTTTCCAAATTGATTCAACCGATCTTCCACCTTCAATCCACCACCCAGGACCCCTCCCACTGCGATCGCAAGCAAGACAACGGTAAAGTTTTTCGCTTCCAAAGCCATGGATAGGCCGATCACACACACTACCAGCCCCATCCCCTGCATCACAGTCTCATGAGTCTCTTTTTTCATGCTGGTGAAAAAAGTGCCCAGCAGGGATCCTATAACAATCGCGATCCCGTTCACCAGCGTACCTAGTAAAATCACTTCTCACTCCAACTCCCTAACCGATCCCATAAGCTTCGCAAATTTCCCCCACCGCCTGTAGTAACACCTCTACATCCTGATCCTTGTTGAAAAAACCAGGGCTGACTCGGATGGTGCCTGTATCTGCGGTTCCCAGTGTCTGATGAGCCAACGCAGCACAATGAAATCCGGGTCGAACCGCAATGTTATAATGTTGATCCAGAATGGCGGCCACTTCGTTGCCGTCCACTCCCTCCACATTAAATGAAATCACAGGAACGGTAGAGGACGCTGGTGTGTATAGATGAATTCCTTCCATCCGACTCAATCCCTCGGAGATCTGTTGGGCGAGATCCAACTCATGTCGCCAGATCGATTCCATCCCCTGTTCAGACAAAAACTGAAGTCCGGCATTTAAGCCGACAATTCCAGGGGTATTAGGCGTTCCGCTTTCAAAGCCCGTCGGACGTTCCTCCGGTTGCATCAACTGTTCGGAATAACTGCCTGTTCCCCCTTCCATCAAGGGACGAAGAGATAGCTTCGGCGATATATACAATCCTCCGGTACCTTGCGGACCCATCAATCCCTTATGACCGGAAAAAGCCAACATCGATATTCCCATCGACTCCACATCGATAGGAACCACACCCGCCGTCTGGGCGGCATCCACTAGCAGAGGAATCCCCCACCGACGGGCAATATTTCCGATCTCCCCCACCGGGAGTAACACACCGGTCACATTAGAAGCATGAGTCGCGACAATCAAGCGGGTACGGGAACCCAAAGCCCTTTCCAAGCGATGCAGATCCACAGGTTCCTCCGCCCCTGGAGGAATGTAATCCACTTCAATCCCCTGGTTTTTTTTCAACATCTCCAATGGGCGAACCACTGCATTGTGTTCCCAGCTGGTGGCTACTACATGGTCACCTGGATTCAACCATCCTTTGAGGGAAAGATTGATCCCATGGGTTCCATTTTGACAAAAGATCAGATTTCGCGGATCCGGGATCTGAAACAACCCTGCCAGCCGGCGGCGGGTCTCTTCTACCTTCTCCCCGGCCAGCCTGGAGAGTTGATGTCCGCCTCTGCCAGGATTGGCCCCGTAGTTTGTCAAATGATCCTCCACGCTCTTCAAAACCGTGGCCGGTTTTGGCCAAGTGGTGGCGGCGTTGTCCAGATAGATCACATCCACCCCTCCATCACCAAGTATCAATCCAGAATCCGATCCTTCTGTAGCATTTCCACCAACCGTTCCAGTTCTCGCTCCGAGTAATACTCGATTTCAATCCGTCCTTTTTTTCTTCCGTGACGAATCCGCACTGGGGTACTATAAGCTTCCTGCAACATATCCTCATAACGTTTAAATTGCGGAGAGAAAGGCCTTTGAGCACGTTCCTTTTTCTTTTGAGTCCGCCTCACCCCCTCATTCACCTGTTGAACCCATTCTTCCAACTGTCGCACGCTGACCTCTTCCTTTACCGCCCGCTTGGCCAGCTTTAACAAAGCCTCCCTGTCTTCCACTCCTCGTAACGCACGAGCGTGTCCCATAGATAATGTTCCACGTGAAACATCTTCCTGAACTTCCTGGGGGAGTTGAAGTAGACGAAGAAAGTTTGCCACATGAGGACGGCTTTTCCCCACCCGTTTGGCCAATTCCTCTTGGGTCAGAGAGAAGCGGTCCATCAACTTTTGATAAGCCTGTGCGATCTCGATGGAGTTAAGATCTTCCCGCTGCAAATTCTCAATCAAGGCGATCTCCATCATCTGCTCATCAGAAAATTCCCGAACCACCACAGGAACCTGATCCAACTGGGCTTCTTTGGCTGCGCGGAACCGTCTTTCTCCGGCTACAATCTCAAAACCTCGAATGCTTTTTCTTACCACAAGGGGCTGAACCACTCCATGTTCTTGAATGGATGCGATCAGCTCCTGCAGTGCATCTGGATCAAAATGTTTGCGTGGTTGATAGGGATTGGCACGCAGCTCATCCACCGCAATTTCGTTCACTACATCTTCATCATCTACCTGGGCATCTGGAAAAAGAGCACCCAATCCTTTACCCAGAGCTTTACTCCCGGCCATTCCGGATCACTTCCTTTGCCAATTCAATATAGCATTCCGCCCCACGGGAACGGACATCGTAATCCAGGATAGTCATCCCGTGGCTGGGTGCTTCACTGAGACGGACATTGCGGGGGATGACAGTACGATACACCTTCTCCTGAAAATATTTCTTGACTTCCTCCATCACCTGTACAGAAAGATTGGTACGTCCATCAAACATCGTCAATAGGACACCCTCAATTTCCAAGCGTTTATTCAAGTGTTTTTGCACAATGCGAATCGTGTTCAGTAATTGTCCCAATCCTTCCAATGCGTAAAACTCACATTGGATGGGGATCAATACCGAATTGGCTGCAGTCAGCGAGTTGACTGTCAACACTCCGAGAGAAGGGGGACAGTCGATCAGGATATAGTCGTAAGTATCTCTGATTCCTTGCAATGCCCGCTTCAGTCGATGTTCACGGGAAAGGGTTTGGACCAATTCAATTTCCGCCCCGGCCAATTCGATCCGCGCGGGTACTAGATCCAATCCCTCAATCGAACTGGGGAGAATCACATCCTTAGCGGGGACTTCATCAATCAACACATCATAGATGCACTGTTTCACATCTGCTTTATTGATCCCCAATCCAGAAGTCGTGTTACCCTGAGGATCTGTATCCACAATCAAAATTCGTTTGCCTTGATGGACCAAACTGGCTCCCAAATTGATGGAAGTCGTCGTTTTGTAGGGTGGGAACCCAGCGCCTTGCCAGATCCTCATCGCAGGTTTCTGTGAACCCCCCTCCGAACCGAACGTACACTTTTCAATGTATTCGGCTCTCCAGCCATTCCTGAGCCCAGTAAAAACAATGAGAGTTTTCTCGCAAATACCCGATCAGAGAAAGCAGGAGGGAGAGGCGGACAGGCTACGATCTCTTGCCAAAAGTGCAAACAAGCTCCGGCTGCATTTTTTTCCTTAATGGTTCATGGAAGTATGTAAGCAGCTTTTCCCTTCCGTCTCCGTCCTCCACCTTCAGCCCAATCCTTTTTTTTGGCACGGTTCCCGGTCCGCTATGAATCTCTGTACCGTATTTGTCCAACACCTTTTTCAACGAGGTTTTTTCCTTGCGGGCGATGGTCTTGACTAAACTCCAATAGTGATAATACCTGAATTTCCCCAGCTTGGTGCTGACATCCTCAGCCATACTATAAAAATCGTACAACTCTCGCATTTCCACATGGTATCGCTGAATTAATTGTGGGAGAGGCAGATAGATTCTGGAGTTGATATGAACCGGCTTGCCCCTCTGGCTGAATAATCCAATCTGCTGACGAATCACCTCACCTGGCACCAACAATTGAACGCCTCCAAAGGCGGCTCCCCTTTCAACCTCTGTTGCATCCTGCTTTGGCACGCGCTTCTCGGATTGGATCTCATAACCGAGAAAGCGCACAGGGTTCTTTGCTAAGTGTTGGATCCGGATCTCCTCTCCCTCAAGAGCCAGGTGCAAGGAAGATTGCAGGAAAGTTTGGATATCCTCTCGGAGGGCCTGAACTGTGGCCTTTTTCCCACTCAAGCAAAGGAGGAATCGCTCGGCATACCTGAGATAAATCATCTGCTCCCCCTGATCTCTGGCAGATAAAGATCGTTCTTCCATCCATCGATCCAGTTCATGAAGATAGATATTGACAAGCAAAGAGCAGATCTCCCCTCCGGGGAAAGAAGTCGAAGCATACAGGGGAATACCCCCGTATCGCAAGAGCCCCGCCCGAAGAAACCGGTGGAGCAACTCCAGAAATCTACCGTCATCAATCCGCCTAGCTAACAGAGAAAGCAAAAGCTGAGGGTCCATTCGTTGCAGGAGATCCTGGATCTCACCTTCCATTCCCCAATTCACGTTCCTGCAGGATGTGCGGATCATGCGCAAAGCCGTCTGATGGCTCCTGCCAGGTCGGAAACCATGTGAGGAGTTCAGAAAGATTGGCTCATAGATCGCCTCCAGGATCTGTCTTAATATCTCCAAGACCCATCGATCTCCAATGGGAAGAATCTCATCCCCTCTCCCCTGTTTTGGGCCTAATGATCTGGGGTAATAGGCCTCCGCTTTCATCTGCCGGATCACTTGCTTCACCCACTCCGCCTGCACTCCATCCAGAGAAACATTGGACCGCTGGGCCCCTGGCCACTCCCGAATTTGGATCCAAGCGTTCCGATAGAAGTCAGGATTAAAAAAATTGCGGTATAACCTTCGAAAGACAAAACTCTCATCGTGTCTGGCTTTCCGGCTCAGTAACGATAAGATTACTTCGGCTCTCTGCATTTCGCATACCTCCATAATCCATCGTTTGAACGACCTGCCCCCCTTCGCCAAGTAATGGGCTTTCCCCATCTCAGACTACTACGGGGGCTCCGTGACCCTAGCGAGATTCCTTCTGAACATCCCGCCTTAGGCCATCTCCGTTTAGGATAGATGAACACCATGGAAGTGACGTAGGTTCCCGTTCGTCTCTTTGACACATCTTTGATGCGCTGGGAAAGGGGCGGAGAGTATGAAGAGCGCAGGAAATACCCTTCACAGCTCCTTTCCGTGTGCGTCTCAATCAGCTTTCGCACACCCCGGCGGTCAGGGCCAAGAAACTGGGGTTCAGGCAGTATAGCCTTGACCCTATCACTTCATTGGTCTCGCCGATCCGGCCACACGCTGATTAAACGACCGATCGGCTTTGCCGGCATGCTATGGTCCCTGATGGTGTTTCCACATCAGGTAAGCCGGTTGACCATGGGATCTCTCTCCAATCCCAGCCTCCAGAAAGGCATTGTTCATCATCCCCTTACGGACGCACTCCAACCCCGCCTTTTTGATTGGCAATGGCTACAACTCGACTCAATGAATCTGCACCTCGTTTCACAGCTGATAGGAGTCAGGACTGCACGAGTCCCTTCCTCGAAATTGTACACCTTTTATTTTGGAATGCGAATAACCACTTCATAAAAGTCCTCCTGATCCTTTTCATCTGCAATCACTGGAAGACCGCTCTCTTTCACCATGTCCACAGATTGGCGAATGGTATTGACTGCAATTCGTACATCCCTGGAAAAGGATTTTCGTTTGGGCTTGGGAGTATTCCTCATCTCCGTCCAGCGTTGCACCCGTTTTTCTGTCTGTTTGACATTCAGGTCTTTCTGCAATATTTCATGTAACAACTTCAATTGCAGTTCTTTTTCCTTCAAACCCAACAACGCCCGGGCATGTCTCTCGGAAATGGATCGGTTCAAGACCGCATCCTTTACCTCCTGTGGAAGGTGTAGCAGACGCAATTTATTCGCCACAGTAGATTGTCCCTTCCCTAACCGCTTGGCGAGACCTTCCTGCGTCAGGTCGTGAAGCTCGATTAACTGATCGTAGGCCTCCGCCTCTTCCAGAGCGGTCAATCCTTCCCGTTGCAGGTTTTCGATCAATGAGACCGAGGCAGCATCCATATCGGACATCTCACGAACAATGGCGGGAATTCTCTCCATCCCTAATTTTTTGACAGCACGAAGCCTTCTTTCACCGGCGATCAATTCATAGTGATCCCGAACTCGCCGTACCACCACTGGTTGGATGACCCCATGGGTGCGAATCGTTTCACACAATTCCTTTAATCGTTCGTCATCAAAAATCGACCGTGGCTGATAGGGACTCGGCCGGATTTTCTCCACTTCCAACTGCCTGACTTCATCCTGTTCTTCTTTTTCTGCCATCCCGAAAAACCGGTTGAATGGTTCTCTCATCTTCACGGACACCACCTGTAATCACTATGAAATCTTTTTTAGAAGTATGGTGCTCCCATCATTCTGGGACGACCGAGATGGGCAACGTTTCATTGTTCTGAGAAACCCAATTTACCCTTCTGATGGACTCTTTCACATGAGCGTGTTTGATAAAATCACCACGGCAACACATCACCATTCAGTTGAATCCCCGATCCCACATCTGCGTTCCTCGGCTTCAGTTAGGAATCGACACCTTCACTGGAGAATCATCAGGCATCATGGCCTCACCCACCGTCCTGTCCTTACCAGACTTACAAAAGTCCTATAACCCAGCAACCCTCCCTTCCAGATCTGGTTCGGCTGTGTTCACATAGACTTTATAACTAATTCGATGTTTTCGAAAGACCCTCCTCTCTTTTCCACCCCCTTCTTTTCCCTTTCTCCTCTAATTGGAACACCAAAGAGAGGATTTCCATTCGCCATCGTCGCCGAAAACACTTCTTCACAATGCTCCTCCACCTCCGAACGCTGCTATGTTCCACGTGGAACATTCCTCACACCCCAACAAAACAAACGTTCCCCTACGACGTAGGAATGAAAGAATTCATCGGTCTCTCAACATAAATTGTCGAAAAAAGGGGAAAGGGAATCGACGAAAGAAGAAACCCGCCTTTCTTCTTATTGACCCCCTATAACCCAGATTGTTAGAATCAATAGAAGACCAGTGAAAGAACAGTTTGAGACCTTTGACCAAAAACAGGAGGAACCGTTATGAGCGTACCCATCTACATAGGAAATGACCAAGGCTACTACGGAACCAAAGTTGTCAGCAGAAACGGCGACCAATTCCTCAAGATGTTCATCCGCAATATGGTCGTCCCCAACCGGGTGGGGGAAATCACCTATAACAATGATCCTCACAACATCATGTACCGGGAACGAGAAGGAGATCAGGAATGGTTTGTCGGTAAACTGGCTATTGAACAGTCCGCGGACGATGAACTATTCGATTCTCATGAACGCCGCCTGTTCAGCCCCACTTGGTTCCGAGAAGAAGAATACATGATTATGTTCCGTGTAAGCACCGGTCTGATGCTACAAGGAACCGACTCTCCCGAACCGGTAGTTTCGATCGCCTTACCTACAGACAGTTACATCGACTACAAAGAAGAATTGAAACGCCGTCTTGTCGGGAAGCACAGTTTTGAAGTGAAACAGGGAAACCTCCCCTACCGTAAAATTGAATTTGAAATCAAGCGGGAAAATCTGTACGTGATCAGCCAACCGATGGCTACCCTTTTCCATATTGCACTGGACCGGGAAGGACAACTTTTGAATGAGGACTTGTTCATCCAAAAAGTAAGTATCAACGACCTGGGATTTGGAACTTCCGATGTGGAAACCCTTCATGGGGAGACCATCATCAAACGGCAAAGCTTCACTTCCCGTCATGCCATGATCAATGTATATCAACTTCTTTCTAAACGATTGACCGAGTTCTCACGGGAAGTGGACCCGGACAAACAAGGGAAAGAGTATCCGATCTGGAGTCTGAACCGGATTATCCGCTCTGGGGAAATCAGCTTTAAAGGCAAAGTTTACGATGTAAACGAAATTGTGAAAGGATGCATCCAGGAAGTGGGGACCTCCCTGGTGGAGGAAGTATGGAATCGACTGGATTACGCCGATGACATCACATATATTATCCTGACCGGCGGCTCGTCCATTCCTTTCAAGCCCTATTACCGGGATCGATTCGGAGACAAACTGATCTTTGCCGAGGATTACGGTATCGATGCCCAGTTTGCCAACGCCTTCGGCTTGTGCAAATTCACCCAATCCAAATCGAAAACCGTACCGTTGAAAACACAGCAGGAAGTAGCCGCCACCATTCAAGAAGAGTTTAACGTACCCAGTTCTGCGGAGAAACGGGTCGGACGAAAAGGACAAACTAAAAAATAACTGCTGAAGCTTCATTCAATTCCGGGTAAATCCCCCAGGGTATGAAACCTTGGGGGATTCCGTAACCTCTTACCCAAAGGGCCGATGGACTGCAACCATTCCGCGGCAGCCGCAAAAACCCGAAAAATACTGAGGGGAATGAAAAGGAGGGGAAACCCATGACTTATTCGGGAAAAGATTATGATGTGATTGTGATTGGTAAAGGGCATGCCGGAAAGGAAGCAGCCAAAAAAGCGGCCCGGATGGGGAAAACAGCTTTACTGCTCAAATTGAATCCGGGTTCCATCGCCTCCGTCATGTGTAGCTCTTCTCAACAGGAATCACCGGGGGAGATTCCTTCCGGAATTCAAGCCCAACTCGTCAGCCTGGAAGATGAAAATAATTGGTCACAAAAATTGAAGTTTGAACCACTGGATTCCGATTCCCATCACTCGGTTTATATCTTGCAAGTCCCGGAAATAGATCCAGAGAAAAACCTCCTCTTCGGAGAGAGCCTTCCCAGCGAAGAAGAACCGACTCCAGCGGAGATCGAAGCGGAGCACATTCCCACTGAGCCCAGATCCACCCGACAGAGCCTGGGATCTTTTGCGAAGACGGAAGAGATTGCAGAAAGCGCCCCGCCCTCTGATCATTCTCGGGATCGGGAAAGTATATCCCCCGATCCCGAGCCTGAACCACCAGAAGACACGGTCTTTCATCAGCGAGAGATTTACAACCGAAAACGTTTGTTGCACCGACAATCCCCTTCCGTGGGCCGAGGGCACCCGACTGTCGAACCCTCAGGTCAGAAGGGAAAATCGAGGGAACCGGTTTTTCGGGAAAGGGAAAAGGATCTGAGGAAAAAATTGGTCCAGGATCGCCGCTCTTCCGTAGAACAGACACCTCCGAGACGGGAATCCCTTTCTTCCCCTCACATTCATGGGAAACCAACCAGAGAACCATCGGTAACGGAAGAGCGTTCTCTCCCGGATGCAAAAGAATCTCATACCGAACCCTTTGCCCATACACAGAAATCCGGACAGCGCCCGGCTAAACGAACTTCTTCTTCCGTGATTCCCATGGATCAAGGGCGGATCAAGCATCGGAAAGCCAACCGTCCAAAGGAGCCCTTCCATTTAATCGACAAGGAGAAACGGACGCCACCGCCTGCGACAAACTCGGAACCTCCCTCCCCGGATTCTTCGCTAGTATGGGAGGAACGTAACCCTAAGCGGGAACAGGCCCTGACGTACGAACCTTTTCAGGAAATGAAGGAGAAGGGGCCCCTGTCTCGTCACCACATGAACCCGACCCGGGAAAAAAGCGGCCCCCGGCAGGAAGGCCCCTCCGTTTCTCCCACTCCAGGGCCATTGCAAAGTCCATCCCGGAAGCCTCCCTCCAATCCAAAACGGGAAGAGCCGGGGATGGTACCAAAACAACAGCGAGTGGCTTCCCCTCCTCCCCTACGGCGGGAAGAGCCAAATAAAGAGCAAAAGACGGCAAGCCACTTCCATCTCAATCAAGAGGCTGCCCGCAACGTATTGAAAAACTCCAATGAGGGCTTAAAAAAGGATGAACTCGATATCTCCGATCCCTTCGGTGAATCTTATGACGAGCTCTTCACTCCCTTCTCTGGAAGCGACCCTCAGGACGTGCAATTGGAAAAACGAAAACTGGCCCTGCGTGGACTTCACAATTTGATCAATAACCTCGGTTAAAAAAGCAGCCTTGGCAACGGCTGCTTTTTCCTTGCCAGGGTATGATCTCTCCCTCAAAACAAATGCCCCTTCGGAAACGATCCAAAGGGGCGAGAAAGACTAGAAGCATTGTGATTTACATCTCTTTTGACGAACTTTTTCGCAACGTTTCTAGGTCTTTATGAGTGGTGCAACGGTTTTCGGGCAGGGGTTCCCGCTGAACGGGGATAGGATTTGGGGGTGGGTCTCTCCTTCGCGACCACAATCAGATGCCGCTCTCCCATTTCTTCCGGCAGGGAGAGATAAATGGAATCAGGTGCTTTCCCTCCCAGTGTTCTCACTCCCGGACGCGCCTCTCTCATCTCTTCTTCCACATCGGCCCCCTTCCACGCCACAAACCTTCCCCCCACCCGGACAAAGGGAAGACAGTATTCAGCCAACACATTTAATCTCGCCACAGCGCGGGCACTTGCTACATCAAAAGATTCCCGGAACATGGGTTTGCGGGCCGCCTCTTCCGCCCTTCCGTGCACACACTCCACTCCGCTCAACCCCAGCTCCGCCACAGTTTCCTTCATAAAGGTGACACGCTTATTCAAGGAATCCAACAAAACCAGCCGCAAGTGAGGATAAGCAATCTTGAGGGGAATCCCTGGAAAGCCAGCCCCGGTTCCCACATCGATCAAGGAATTCACTTCAGCAAAGGAGAGATGTGAGGCCAGGGTGAGAGAATCAAAAAAATGCTTTACAAAGACTTCCTTCTCATCGGTAATCGCTGTCAGGTTCATCTTTTTATTGCCTTCCACCAACAGGTGGTAATAACGGTGAAAAAGGTCCAGCTGTTCTGTGCTCAGTTGCATCTGTAAACGTTCCTGGGCTGCTTCCTCCAGCCATTCCCGATAATCCATGGGACTCTCCTTTCATCACCTGAAGGAGTTGTGATACAACAAATCCTCAACCGCCAACACGTGACTGCCGCCCCTGCTCCAGATAGATTAGTAAGATCGAAATATCTGATGGGTTGACTCCAGCGATCCGAGAGGCCTGGCCCAAGGACAAGGGGCGAACCCGGTTCAAATTCTCCTTCGCTTCCGAGGAAATACCATTCACCTGATCATAATCCACCCAGTCCGGAATCCGCTTGTTTTCCATCTTCCTCATTTTCTCCACCTGTTGCAGAGACTTTTTGATATAACCCTCATACTTCAGCTGAATCTCCACCTGCTCTGCCACTTCCGGGGACACCGGCTCCTCCGGCGGGGATAGATGATGAATATGCTCTATTTTTACCTCCGGCCGTTTGATCAACTGGGACAACTCCACGGCATGGTTCAATTCACTGGAACCCACATCCCGGAGTAAGGCCTGTACCTCAGGAGTCGGCTTCAGAACCGTCTCTTGCAGGCGCTGGATCTCCCCTTCGATCGCCTCCCGCTTCTTGCAGAAGCGACGGTACCGCTCTTCAGGGATCAACCCCACTTCATAACCGAGATCTGTCAGGCGGAGATCCCCATTATCATGGCGGAGCAACAGACGGTACTCCGCCCGGGAAGTGAGCAGACGATAGGGTTCATGTGTACCCTTGGTCACCAAGTCGTCGATCAGAACCCCAATGTAGGCTTGAGAACGTTCCAGAATGATCGGCTCTTCCCCCTGAACCTTCCGCGCAGCATTGATCCCGGCCATAATTCCCTGAGCTGCTGCTTCTTCATAGCCGGAGGTACCATTGATCTGACCTGCAGTAAACAGACGGGACACAGTCTTGGTTTCCAGACTGGGCCACAGTTGAGTAGGAACGATGGCATCATACTCAATCGCATACCCCGTCCGCATCATTTCTGCATTTTCCAAACCATCGATCGTCTGGAGAAGCGGTTGCTGAATCTCCTCTGGCAAACTGGTGGAAAGGCCTTGAACATACATCTCCAGAGTTTCCCGACCCTCCGGCTCCAAAAAAATCTGATGTCTGCTTTTATCAGCGAACCGAACGATCTTATCCTCGATTGAAGGACAATAGCGAGGCCCCTGACCTTCAATCACACCTGAGTACATCGGCGCCCGATGGAGATTTTCCCGGATATACTGATGGGTTTTTTCATTGGTGTAAGTAAGCCAGCAAGGCAATTGATCTGTCGTCGTCTCCGTAGTTTCATATGAAAAAGCCCTTGGCTCCTCATCTCCAGGCTGAATCTCCATTTTATCCGTATTCACAGTCAACTTGTTGACCCGGGGCGGTGTCCCTGTCTTGAAACGCACCGTTTCGAAGCCCAGTTCCTGCAGATGATAGGCTAGATTAATCGAGGGTTGCTGATTATTCGGTCCACTTTCATATGTCAGATCTCCAATAATGATTTTGCCCCGCAGGTAAGTGCCTGTAGTTAAGACCACACTCTTCGCATAATACTTTGCTCCCGTCCGGGTGACCACGCCATGACAAACCCCGTCTTCCACCAATAGGCGCTCCACCATGTTTTGATGAAGCAGCAGATTCGGCTCGCTCTCCAGAGCCTTTTTCATCTCCTGTTGGTACAACACCTTATCCGCTTGTGCCCGAAGTGCATAAACCGCAGGCCCTTTCCCTGTGTTCAACATCCGCATCTGGATATGGGTTTTGTCGATATTTCTCCCCATCTCTCCGCCCAAAGCGTCCACTTCGCGCACGACATGCCCTTTGGCCGGGCCACCGATGGATGGATTGCAGGGCATATAAGCGATCGTATCCAAACTCAAGGTGAGCAGAAGCGTGGAACACCCCATCCGGGCAGCAGCCAAAGCTGCCTCACATCCGGCATGACCTGCTCCGATCACCACGACATCAAATTCATCTCCGGAAGTTGGCACGAGTATCCCCCCTTTGTTATTTTCCCAAACAGAACTGGGAAAAGATCTGGTCAATCAGATCCTCAGCCACAGCATCTCCCATAATCTCGCCCAGGGATTGCCAAGCGTTTTTTAGATCAATCTCCACCATATCCAACGGAATCCCCGCCTCAATCCCTTCGATGGCATCCCGGACCTGCTGTGCAGCTTGTTTCAGCAGACTGATATGGCGCGCATTACTGACATAGGTAGCATCGGCAGCGACGGCCTTTCCACCCAGGAACAGGTCCACGATCGCCTTTTCCAGTGGATCGATCCCCTGTTCATGGATCATCGAAGTGGTGATGAGAGGCGCTTCCCCAATCAGATCACGCACCTCTTGCAGATCGAGGCGCTGTGGCAGATCCATCTTGTTCACAACCACAATCACAGTCTGGTTGCGGACGATTTGCAACAGTTTCCTGTCATCCTCCGCCAGGGAATCCCCATGATTCAGAAGCAGAAGGATCAAATCCGCTCCTTCCAGTGCTTGGTGAGAGCGTTCCACCCCGATCCGTTCCACCACATCCTCCGTCTCCCGGATCCCCGCTGTATCTACCAAACGCAAGGGAATCCCCCGCACATTGACATATTCCTCGATCACATCCCGGGTCGTTCCGGGGATATCGGTGACAATCGCCTTGTTTTCCCTGGCCAGAGCATTTAGGAGAGAGGATTTTCCCACATTGGGACGGCCGACAATCACCGTTTCAATCCCTTCCCGATAGATTTTTCCCTGGCGAGCAGTCTGAAGAAGATGGCGGATTCTCTCTTCAATCCCCCGGGATTTTTTCAGCATGATTTCCCCGGTCAGCTGTTCCGCATCATATTCCGGATAATCCACATTGACCGCCAAATGAGCCAGGGTTTCAAGAATTTCCCCCCGCAATTCTTGCAGCAGGTGGGACAGCTTCCCCTCCGCCTGCTGCATCGCCACCCGAGCCGCCCGGTCCGTCTTGGAGCGAATCAGGTCGATAACGGCCTCCGCCTG
Source organism: Kroppenstedtia sanguinis (assembly GCF_050433445.1). Lineage (NCBI taxonomy): Bacteria > Bacillati > Bacillota > Bacilli > Caryophanales > Thermoactinomycetaceae > Kroppenstedtia > Kroppenstedtia sanguinis. The sequence goes on from NZ_JBNPXF010000012.1 coordinate 56,858, forward strand.
AGAGAGGTCGATCCGTCCGTTCAAAAAAGCCCGTTTGGTGAACTCTCCAGGTTCCGCCAACCGTGCGCCGGCGGATAAGACTTCCTCCAGTACAGCCTGTACTGGAACCATTCCCCCGTGACAACTGATCTCCACCACATCTTCCCTAGTAAACGTCCGGGGAGATCGCATCACCGTCACCAGTACCTCATCGATGGGATTTCCTTGCTCAGAGTTTACAATCCTCCCATAATGGACGGTATGACTCTCCGCTTCCTTCAATGGTTTTTTCCCTCTGTATATGCGATCGGCCACTCGGATCGCTTCCGGACCGCTCACCCGGATGACCGCGATTCCCGCTTCACCCACGGGAGTTGAGATGGCTGCAATCGTATCGGTCTCCATCCCATTCCCCCCCTCAAATATTCCTTCACATAGGTTCCGATCTTTAATCATAGCATACGATAAATGGGAAAAAAACAACCCCTGGCAATGCAAAAAAACTCCCCAGATTGGAGAGTCCACATAAACCCGTAACGGGAATCGATCAACGGTCGGTTTTGGGTGCGATCACCACATGACGATGAGGGTCCTCCCCCTCACTGTAGGTCACCACTGTCGGGTGCTTCTGCTGAATTCGGGTATGGATCACTTTTCGTTCCAGTGGATTCATTGGCTCCAAAGATAGAGATCCTTGGGTGGTCTTCACCTTCTCAGCGATTCGGTCAGCCAGCCCCATCAAGGTTTGCCGCCGCCGCTCCCGATATCCCTGTGCATCCAGTACGATCCGAGTGTAAGGCCCGGTATTCCGGTTGGCGGCTACATTGACCAAATACTGCAGAGCATCCAAGGTTTGACCCCGTCGACCAATCAGCATACCTAGATTTTCTCCAGAAAAGAGGATCCAAGTATGTTCTGGCTCCTCTTTTACTTCCATATGCACCGATTTCAATTCCATCTGATCCAAAACCCTGCGCAAAAAGGAAAGCCCTCGATCCAAGGGAGTGCAGATCCACTCCACTTCCACCTTGGCTTCCCGGCTGCCGATCCAACCCAGAAATCCCCGGTTCGCCTCTTCCAGGACGGAGACCTTCACCTGGTCCCGGTTGGCACCCAATCGTCTAAGGGCCTCCTCTGTCGCAGCTTCCACCGTTTTTCCCGTTACGGTCAGTTTTTTCAACGGGCTGCACCCTCCCGCTTGGCTTTGTTCGGTTTATATTTATCCCCGATGAAGTAATACTGAACCATCGTGAACAAGTTGCTATAGATCCAGTACAGAGGCAGAGCCGCCGGAAATTGGAAAGCCAGTATGAAGATCATGATCGGCATGATAAACAGAAAAACTCTCTGCTGCGGATTGTCACTCATGCCCATGACTACTGACTGCAAATAAGTGGTCAAAGCGGCCAACAAAGGCAAGATATAATAAGGATCTTGCTCCCCCAATTGCATCCACAGGAAACTGGACTTGGCAATCGTCTCATCCCGCATGATCGCTTGGTAAAAGGCGATCAGGATCGGGAACTGGATCAACATCGGCAGACACCCGGCCATGGGATTTACATTATGCTTTTGGAAGAGCTTCATCGTCTCTTCCTGCAATTTCTGTTGGTTGTTCTTGTACTTCTCTTGAAGCTTCTGCATCTTCGGTTGCAATTCCTGCATCGCTCGGGAACTTTTCATCTGTTTCAAGGTGAGGGGAAGCACAATCAACCGGATCAGGATCGTGGCCGCCAAAATGGCCAATCCCCAGCTTCCCAGTACATCATTGAAGAATCCCAGCAACTGTTGCAAGGGATAGACAAAATATTTTCCCCAAAAGCCGGCGGTTTCCGGATCGATGGGCTTCATCTGGTCCGGGTTAGGACTACAACCGCCCAGGACGAAAATGGCTACGATCAGGGTTAGAACCAGTATCAGGCGTCCTCTGCGCAAGAAAGACTCCTCCTTCAAAATCAACCGATAAGAAAATAGATCCAACTGGTTAAAATCGCGATCATACAGGGAACCGGGTCAAATCCCCCCGGATGAAAAGGATGGCATTTGGCAATTCGTTTCAGAGTCAGCCATCCACCTCGAAGAACACCGTATCGCGAGATGGCGACATAGCCGTAATGGGAACAAGTAGGTACGAAACGGCAGGTAGGAGGGGTCAAGGGGGATATAAAACGTTGATAAAATCGAATCAGAACAAGAGCTGCCGCTTTCATACAGACCCTCCTGAATCACGGGGAGATTTAGGTGATTCGGGTTCTTTCACAAAGAGTCCGGCCTTGTTCATCAAATGAACCAAGCTGGACTTCATCTGGTGAAAATCCATATCTGCGGCGGGCTTGCGCGCAATCAAGATCAAGTCGGTATCCGGGGGAAGGGAGTCCACCCAGCGCCTAGTAATCTCTTTTACCAATCGTTTAATTCGATTACGAGTCACCGCATTTCCCACTTTGCGGCTGACAGAGATCCCGATCCGAACCGGCCCCTTCTCTTTACGAACCGATCGATACACCACAAACTGGCGATTGGCCACCGATGTCCCTTTACGAAAGGTTCGCCGAAAATCACCTCGGTATCTCAGGCGGTATCTCTTCTGCAAGAAAAACGCATCCTTCCATCTCCGAAATAGGTTGGATCGATACCAGTATGTATCGAATCCCTTCGGAAATAAACCCGATTCTCATAGGAAAAAAGGCCACTTTTAGGGAGTGGCCTTATGCGGACAAAATCCTTCTGCCTTTTCGACGGCGGTTTTTCAACACCCTGCGTCCGTTTTTGGTGCTCATGCGTTGCCGGAAGCCGTGAACATTCTTACGGCGTCGGTTGCTTGGTTGAAATGTGCGCTTCATATGTTGACTCCGGTCTCTTCAAGGCACTCCGAATCACTGCTCCACCCGAAGGGCGTCCAGGCCCGTCCCATCATTGCCTTGAAAGCCGGATCTCCTCCTTTCTCACTTCAAGGTTCCCGAATACATCATGGGGATGACAGTCTTAACTATTATAGCTGTGGAAGCGAAAATATGTCAAGAAAGGGAGAGGGAATCCTCCACTTGTGGATAACTTATATGATTCACAAAGTTATCCACGGCTTATCCACAATTTATCCACGGCTTATCCACAGAATTCACCCCCTGTGAATAAAACTTATCCACAGCCTGTGAATTCTGTGGAAAACGATTGGATTTCATTGTGGTGATTGGATAGATTTGATATGATGTTCATGTTTCCGTCTGTGGATAAGTTGTCTGAAGAACAAAACGATCCACAGCCTGTGGATAACTTTAGGAAGTCGGTGGAGGCCCTGTGGAAAAAGATGTCCACAGGGGTGTGGATACTGTGGAAAGGTAAGGATTCCCTCATCCATTAGGGAATCCCCTTGTGGATGATTTTGTGGAAAAGAAAATATGACTTCAGATGAAAGGAGGAAACCTGTGGATACACATATTCAGGAACTGTGGGCACAAGCGCTGGAACATATTCAAGGGAAGCTCTCCAAGCCAAGCTTTGAAACCTGGCTTCAGGCCACAGAAGCAGTCGACTTTCGCGATGACACCCTGGTGGTGACCGCACCCAATGAGTTTGCTCGGGATTGGCTGGAATCTCGTTATGCCAACCTGGTTCGCGACACTTTGCAGGAAGTGACTGGTTCGGTGATCGGAATTCAATTTATCACTCATTCCTCCATCCGACCGGATGGGGAGGAAGATGCCGTGGCAACTGCAGAAAAAGCCCACTTGCAGGATGTACCTCCCAAGACCATGCTCAATTCCCGCTACACCTTTGACACCTTTGTCATCGGATCGGGCAACCGGTTTGCCCACGCCGCTTCCTTGGCGGTGGCGGAAGCCCCGGCCAAATCCTACAACCCACTGTTCATCTATGGAGGTGTCGGTCTGGGAAAAACTCACCTGATGCACGCCATCGGCAATTACGTTCAATCCCATTCGACCCAGACCCGGGTCGTTTATCTTTCCTCTGAGACTTTCACCAATGAGTTTATCAACTCGATCCGGGATAACCGAGCGGATGATTTTCGCAACCGATACAGAAATGTGGACATCCTGTTGATCGATGATATTCAGTTTCTGGCAGGAAAAGAACAGACTCAGGAAGAATTTTTCCACACCTTTAACGCTCTCCATGGGGAGAGCAAACAGATCGTCATCTCCAGTGACCGTCCGCCCAAAGCGATCCCCACCCTGGAGGATCGGCTACGCTCCCGGTTTGAATGGGGGTTGATCACAGACATCCAACCGCCGGATCTGGAGACACGAATCGCTATTCTGCGGAAAAAAGCGATCGCTGACAATCTGGAGATCAACAATAGCGAGGTAATGGCCTTTATCGCCGATCGGGTCGAAACCAACATCCGTGAGCTGGAAGGGGCGCTGATCCGGGTGGTCGCCTATTCTGCCCTGACCAATCAACCGGTCACCGTCGAACTGGCAGCGGAAGCCCTGAAAGATATCATCTCCGATTCCAAACCCCGCGTTATCGGAATTCAAAATATCCAACAAGAAGTTTGTGCCTATTATCGGCTCCGCATGGAAGACCTGAAAGGGAAAAAACGCACCAAAAATGTGGCTCTTCCCCGTCAGATCGCCATGTATCTCTGCCGTGAACTGACAGATTCCTCTCTGCCGAAGATTGGAGAAGAATTTGGTGGTCGGGATCACACCACGGTGATCCACGCTCATGAAAAAATCACCCGTACCCTGTCCATGGATCGCAGCCTGCAACAGGCAGTGGAGGATTTGAAAAAGCGTATCTTGAAAGGTTCCTAAGAAGGGTTCTCAAACATCCTTGAATCCTCACCTGTGGAAACTGTGGATAAAATGAGCCTACTTGTACACAGCATATCCACAACATAGATCCCTTGTCCCACCTGGGCTCAAGACACTTATCCACACTATCCACAGCCCCTACTACTACGACTATTATCTTTTAAATAATATATATATGTTATTCACAAGCGATTATGACCCCACCACTTTTCCTATTTTTACTCCAAAGGCTTTCAAGGATAGGAAAAGCATGATTGAATGATAGAGTGGGGTTCTTTCTCTTGGATAAACAAAAAAACAGATCTACCTTCTGTGGAAAAGATGAGGAGGAAAACACCCGATGAAATTCAGGATCAGCCGTACCGCTTTGACGGAAGCCGTGTCCCAAGTGTCCAAAGCCGTATCTACCAAAACTACCGTTCCGATTTTGACTGGGATCCACGCCGCTGTTGACGAAGAGGGTTTGTGGTTGACCGGGAGCAATTCCGATCTGACGATTCAGGTTTGCATTCCCTTGCGCCAGGATGATAAAGAATTGGTCAATGTGGACACAATGGGTAGTGTTGTTCTACCTGGGCGAATCTTTTCAGATATCGTCCGTAAATTACCTGGGGATCAGGTAGAATGGGATGTGGATGAACGATGGAAAACCACCCTTCATTCCGACCAAGCTCACTTTGAGCTGAAGGGGTTGGATCCTGAGGAATACCCCCGGGTTCCCCGGTTTGATGAAGAGCAGATGTTCAGCTTACCTGCGGAGCTTCTCAAATCGATGATCCGTCAGACCGGTTTTGCTGTTTCCACATCGGAAGCCCGGGGAGTGTTGACCGGGGTGCTGTGGCGACTGGAATCGGGCCGGCTCACCTTTGTCGCTACGGACAGCATTCGCCTGTCCCGAAAGGAAGCCGATGTGGAAGTTCCCGAGGGACTCACCTTGGAAAATGTGGTGATTCCCGGAAAAAGCCTGTCGGAATTAGGAAAGATCTTGGGAGATCAGACGGGATGGGTGGATGTGATTCTCGCTGATAACCAAATTATGGTGCGTTCAGATCACCTCCTCTTTTTTTCCCGCCTGCTGGATGGGACCTATCCCGATACCAACCGGGTGATTCCCAAGGGGGGGAAGACGAAAATCCGGGTCTCCACCAAGGAATTACTGCAGTCTGTGGATCGCGCTGCTTTGATCAGCCGGGATGGTCGCGATAATGTGATAAAATGGACAGTGAAGGAAAAAGGAGTGGTTCAAGTCCAGTCTGCAGCTCAGGATGTGGGCAGCGTGTTGGAGGAAGTGAATGCCCAGGTGGACGGGGAAGAGGTGAGTCTCTCCTTCAACGCTCAATATATGATGGATGCCTTGCGCGCCGTGGATTCCGACGAAATCCAGATCCTCCTGACTGGGACGATGACTCCCTTTTTGATTCAGCCTGCCGACCGGGAGGATGCCTTGCACCTGATTGTGCCGATCCGGACGCGCTGAGGTTTGAGAGGTGAATCCGATGAAGCAGATAACCATACCCGTCGATACCATCACTCTGGGACAACTCCTTAAAAAATTGGATATTTTGGTCACAGGAGGACAGGCCAAATATTTTCTTGCTGAAAACCGAGTGTGGGTCAACGGAGTCCAGGAGGAACGGCGGGGGAGAAAGCTGTATCCGCAAGATCGAGTCGAGATCGAAGGCTATGGCCAGGTGAGTTTGGTTCACAGGGATTGAGAGGGGAGCGGCTATGTACGTGGAGCAACTGGAACTGAAACAGTTCCGCAACATCGAACATCTCAAACTGGATTGCTCCGGAGAGCTCCACATGTTTGTCGGACCCAATGCCCAGGGCAAAACCAATATCCTGGAGTCTCTCTATGTCCTCGCCATCGGGAAATCTCACCGAACCCGCAGTCACCGGGAACTGATCCGCTGGGAACAGACGGTTGCTTCCTTGAAGGCTGAGGTTTCCGGAAAAGAATCGGCCCGACGGTTGGAGATCCGCCTGACGCCCCGTGGCAAACGGGTGCTGCGCAACGGAGTGGAACAGCGCCGGCTGAGTGAATATATCGGTTCCCTCACCGCCGTCCTGTTTGCTCCAGAGGACTTATCCATTGTCAAAGGGAGTCCCCAGGTGCGGAGACGATTTCTCGATATGGAGATCGGACAGGTGAGCCCCACCTATATCTATCATCTGACCCGTTATAATCAGCTACTTCAGCAACGCAACAGCTTACTCAAAGAACTGGGAAAAGGGTGGGGAAAACAGACTGCCCTCCTCGATGTTCTCAATGAACAATTGATCGGGTTATCTACCCACTTGTGGAGCAAACGCTTCTCCTTTGTGAACCTTCTTTCCCGATGGGCACAGGAGATTCATTATTCCATCACCCAAGGGAGTGAAAGCCTCACCCTCCAATATCAATCCTTGGCTTCCGTAGAGCCAGGGATGGACCGGTCATCGATGGAGGAGGTGCTAACCCAGGAACTGATGAAGGTCCGGGAACAGGAAATGCAGCGGGGAACCACCTTGATCGGTCCCCATCGGGATGATCTGCGGATCGCTGCCAACGGTACCGACCTGCACACTTTTGGTTCCCAAGGGCAACAGCGCACTGCCGCACTCTCTCTCAAACTGGCGGAAATCGAATTGATTCACCAAGAGACCGGAACTTATCCCATTTTATTGTTGGATGATGTTTTATCGGAACTGGACGATGGCCGTAAAACGCATCTGCTGGAGGCAATCCGAGGGCGTGTCCAGACCTTTGTCACCACAACTGGTTTGGAGGGAATTGACCGGGAGACACTGGACCGAGCCCGGATTCGTTGGGTCCATCAGGGCAGTATTTCTGAACAGGGGTGAAACGGTGTTTATCCATCTCGGCGGCAATAAGATGATTCGGATCAGTGAAGTGATCACCATCCTGGATGCCGGAAATCGGCGCTCTCCTGTCACCCTGCTTCCTTTTTTGGATGACGTGGAAAGGCAGGGAAGGATGGAGAAAATCTCCACCCAGGAAGAAGTGAAGTCCTATGTGGTCACCCGGACCGGGGTATATGCTTCGCCGATTTCATCCCTGACTTTGTTGAAACGGGCGCAGCAGGGCGGCTCCCGTCGGGGGATCGCTGAATAGTACGGACGGGTCCAGAGAAAAAGGAACTCAAGGAGTAGGTGAATTCAAAGGTGACCGTTGAGAAGAAAAACTATGATGAATCACAGATTCAGGTGCTGGAGGGGCTAGAGGCGGTCCGAAAGCGGCCGGGGATGTATATCGGGGCCACCAGTAGTCGAGGGTTGCACCACTTGGTATGGGAAGTGGTTGACAACAGTATCGACGAAGCCTTGGCCGGACGCTGTGATACAATTCAAGTGATCGTAAATGAAGATAACAGCGTCACTGTGGAGGACAACGGACGCGGGATTCCAGTAGGGATCCAATCCAAGGTGGGGCGGCCTGCGGTGGAAGTGGTGATGACCGTCTTGCACGCCGGCGGGAAATTTGATAATGAAGGATACAAATTTTCCGGTGGACTTCACGGGGTGGGCGTATCCGTCGTCAACGCCCTCTCGGAATGGTTGGAAGTGCAAGTGAAACGGGAAGGGAAAATCTATGTTCAAAAGTATCGGAAAGGGAGACCGGAATCCGATCTGCAAGTGACCGGGAAGACGAAGGAGACCGGGACACGGATCACCTTTAAACCCGACCCAGAGATTTTCACAGAAACCACTGAATATGATTATGAGATCCTGCAAAACCGCCTACGGGAATTGGCATTTCTTAACCAAGGCCTCCGCATCCAGCTGTCGGATCAACGTGGGGAAGGAAAGTCCCACGAGTTCAAGTACGAAGGGGGGATCCGCTCCTTTGTTGAACACTTGAACAAAAATCGAGAAAGCTTGCATCAACCGCCGATTTTCATCGAGGGTGAGAAAGAGGATCTGGTGATCCAAATCGCCCTCCAGTACAATGTTGGATTTTCCAGCAACATTTATTCCTATGCCAATAATATTCACACCCACGAGGGAGGTACCCACGAGGCAGGGTTCAAATCGGCTCTCACCCGTGTGGTCAACGATTATGCCCGGCGCTACAGTTTGCTCAAGGAGAATGACAACAATCTGAGCGGAGATGACACCCGGGAAGGCTTGACAGCTATTATCAACATCAAAATCCCGGATCCTCAGTTTGAAGGGCAAACCAAGACCAAACTGGGCAACTCCGAGGCCCGGACTGTGACGGAGTCGATCTTCGCCGAACAGTTCCTCACCTTCCTGGAGGAGAATCCCGCGGTCTCGAAAAAAGTGATCAACAAAGCGGTGATGGCTGCTCGGGCACGGGAAGCTGCTCGCAAAGCACGGGAGTTGACCCGGCGCAAAAACGCCCTGGAAGTGAGCTCCCTCCCAGGAAAATTGGCTGATTGCACCTCCCGCAAAGCGGAGATCAGTGAACTGTACCTGGTGGAGGGGGATTCTGCAGGAGGAACAGCCAAACAGGGAAGGGACCGCATGTTTCAGGCGATTTTGCCCTTGCGTGGGAAGATCCTCAATGTGGAGAAGGCCCGGCTGGATAAAGCCCTCTCCAACGATGAGATCCGTACCATCACCACCGCTTTGGGAACCGGGATCGGAGAGGATTTTCAGCTGGATAAGGCCCGTTATCACAAAATCATGATTATGACTGATGCTGATGTGGATGGGGCCCATATCCGCACCCTGCTCCTCACCTTCTTTTACCGGTATATGCGTCCTTTGATTGATGCGGGGTATGTCTATATCGCCCAGCCCCCTCTCTACAAGATTACCCAAGGCAAAAAAATCTTATATGCTTTTGACGATCGGGCGAAAGACGAGATCGTCTCAGAACTGGAAAGTAAGGGGAAAGTGGAGCTGCAACGGTATAAGGGTCTGGGAGAGATGACTGCCACCCAGCTGTGGGAAACGACGATGGATCCGGAAAGCCGGACGTTGCTGCAGGTCACCCTGGAGGATGCCCTGGATGCAGATCAGGTTTTTGAAACCCTGATGGGAGAGAAAGTGGAGCCACGCCGGGAGTTTATCCAAGAGTATGCCAAGCAAGTACGTAATCTGGATATCTGAGCGGACGTGAACAGAAAGCGGAGGGAAGCGAATGCCTGAAGAACAGCGCATCAATGAGATCAATATCAGCCAGGAAATGCGCAGCTCCTTCCTGGATTATGCGATGAGCGTCATCGTCAGCCGGGCCCTCCCTGATGCCCGGGACGGACTCAAACCGGTGCACCGGCGTATCCTGTACACGATGCATGAGCTGGGGATGACGTCGGATAAGCCCTACCGAAAATCGGCCAACGTGGTAGGTAACGTCCTCGCCTCCTATCACCCCCATGGGGATACGGCTGTATATGATACCATGGTTCGCATGGCCCAGGATTTCTCCTACCGGTACATGCTGGTGGATGGACATGGAAACTTCGGGTCTGTCGATGGGGACTCCCCGGCGGCGATGCGATACACTGAAGCCCGGATGGCACCGATCACACGGGAATTGCTGCGGGATATCGAGAAAGAGACGATCGATTTCACTCCCAACTATGATGGGCGTCTGGAAGAGCCTGTGGTGCTTCCTGCCCGTTTTCCCAACCTGTTGGTGAACGGGTCGGCGGGAATTGCAGTTGGGATGGCCACCAATATTCCGCCTCACAACCTGACGGAAGTGATCAACGGATTGCTGGCCATGATTCAAAATCGGGATATCACCATTGACGAATTGATGGAGCACATCAAAGGGCCGGACTTTCCGACAGCGGGTCTGATCCTGGGCCGAGACGGAATCAAGAAGGCCTACCATACCGGCCGTGGCAGCATCAAGATGCAGGCCAAAACCCGGATCGAAGAAGTCAACAACGGCAAGATGCGGATCGTAGTCGATGAACTGCCCTTCCAGGTGAACAAAGCCAAGCTAGTGGAGAAGATTGCCGAGCTGGTTCGGGATAAGAAGATTGAAGGGATCACCGACCTGAGGGATGAATCCGACCGCAACGGAATGCGCATCATCATCGAATTGCGCCGAGATGTCAATCCAAAGGTGCTACTCAACAATCTCTACAAGCAGACCAATCTCCAGACCAGTTTTGGGGTCAATATGCTGGCACTGGTGGATGGCAAGCCGCTGGTGCTCAATCTGAAACAGGTGTTGCATCATTACCTAGAACATCAGATAGAAGTGATTCGCCGTCGGACACAGTTTGAGCTTCGCAAGGCGGAAGAACGTGCCCACATCTTGGAAGGTCTTCGGATCGCACTGGATCACATCGACGAAGTAATCGCCTTGATCCGAGGCTCTCGCACCACTCAGGAAGCCCGGGACGGCTTGATAGAGAAGTTCAGTCTCAGTGAAAAACAGTCCCAGGCAATCCTGGATATGCGCCTGCAACGTTTGACCGGTCTGGAACGGGAAAAAATTGAAGCAGAGTACGATGAGCTTCAGAAGACTATCGCCGAATTGAAGGCGATTTTGGCCAGTGAAGAGAAGATCCTAGGAGTGGTCGAGGATGAATTGACGGAGATCCGCGACAAATACGGCGATGAACGCCGGTCTCGGATCATGCTGAATACAGGGGATATCGCCGATGAGGATTTGATCCCGGAGGATGAAGTGACCATCCTTATGACCCATCGGGGATATATCAAGCGGATGCTTTTGTCCGGTTACCGAGCCCAACGTCGTGGAGGCCGGGGAGTATCGGGGATGGGAACGCGAGAGGATGATTTTGTCCAACATTTGTTCGCCACCAATTCCCACAATTACCTGCTCTTCTTTACCAATAAAGGGAAGGTCTATCGGATGAAAGCTTATGAGGTTCCGGAATTGTCCCGGACCGCCCGGGGTACTCCCATCATCAACCTGATTCAGATCGATCAGGGGGAATTTATCGAGGCGATCATCCCCGTTCGGGAATTTTCCTCGGACAGTTCCCTTTTCTTCAGTACCAAATTCGGCGTGGTCAAAAAGACGCCTCTGGAGGAATTTGGAAACATCCGGCGGAACGGCTTGTTTGCCATTAACATGCGGGAAGGGGATGAACTTGTAGGTGTCCGCCTGACCGATGGAAAACAGGAGATCATCCTGGGTACCCGCCGGGGGATGTCCATCCGCTTCCCAGAACAGGATGTTCGGCAGATGGGCCGTACTGCCACCGGGGTGAAAGGAATCGCTCTCGGTAAAGATGATGAAGTGGTCGGTATGGAAGTGGTGCATCCTGAACGGGAAGTGGTCGTGGTCACCAGCAAAGGATACGGAAAGCGGACTCTGCTGTCCGAATACCGGACCCAATCCCGTGGCGGGAAAGGGATCAAAGCGCAAAATGTGACCAAAACCAAAGGACAAGTGGTGGGACTGAAGGTGGTCACTCCGGAAGAGGACCTGATGATCGTCACCAACTCTGGCGTAGTGATCCGGATGAATGTGGGTGGGATCTCCCGCATGGGCCGCTATGCCCAAGGTGTCAAACTGATCTCGGTCAAATCCGATGAAGAAGTGGCCACCCTGGCCCGGGTTCCCACGGAAGAAGAAGAAGAGGAAGAGGATGAATAAATCAGTCAAGGAGCTCCGCCAACCGGCGGAGCTCCTTTTTATATTCGTTGGAACAGGATCTTTTCCTCAAACAGTTCGTTGAGAATCAGATTGGGAAATTTCCGTTGAGTCACCTGCAGAAACTCTTGGATCAATACCATCTCTTCCGAAGCCATCCCGTGAATCATCTCTCCCCACAGGGGAGGTTCATATCGACAAAGCATACTGAGGGCGAACAGAAGGAGATAGTGGACGAACAATTCCGGGATGCCAACCGCCTCCCGTTGCACGGAGAGCAACCAGTGATTCCCATGCATATCTTCTCGGAACAGGGGGTGAGCAAAGCCGTGCTCCCACAGATGAATATGGGAAATTCGAGGATGATGCCAGAAGAGGAGAATCCGCGAACCAGATGCAGGAGTCTCATCACAGGTGAAGCGGACTTGCCCGTCTGTGGAAAAACGGTTCAACCGGTTGGCCAACCCCCGAGGGGTGAAATGGAGCTGATCCAGTATCCTGTCCTCCAACACCAGAGGCATCCCTCGATCGGAAACTGAAGGAACCTCCGGAACAGCAACAGGAACCAGCGTCTCTTCAGAAAATAGTTGACGGTATCCGTCTTGCAATTCCGGGACCAGGGCAAACAAGTCCCGCAGGCTCCAACTGTCCCCGATCAGGCTTCCCCACCCTCGATTTCGGGCCAGTTCTGGGAACAATCCTTCCCGCTGCACCCGAACCTCATCGGCGAAAAATTGATAGTCTCCGCGTTTTCGTTTACGTGTGGAGACTCCATGGCGCAGAACGGCAGTGTTTTCCGGATAATCGGGAACCTGGGTCAGCATCAGGACTTTAGACAAGGTCATCATCCCGTAGTAGGAGAGCAAAGGGCGGACAAACAGGTCGCTTTCCCGTGCCGCCTGATAATACTCCCGAGCTTGCTTGACATGGTACATCAAAGGCTGGGCGGAGCGGAAGGCGGCCCTGAAGGGGTGTTCCATCCCTTGTTTACGATATTTCCTTTCCAGAAAGGTGCGGAGAGTGGCTTCATTCTCCCAAAGCAAAAACAAGTTCCACATCTTTTGCTCCGGTGAATCACAGAGAATGCGCCGAACCGGTGAGACCATGACCATCCCTGCTTTCCCTTATACAACAGAGTAGTCTGCAATCTTTTTTCGGTTTTTATAATCTGAACGAGGCGGAAAAAGAAGCCTCCTGTCATAACTGTGGATAACCTGTGGACAAATGGGGATAACTTTTTAATGAGTAGAAAAATCGCCCCAATCGGGCGATTTTTATCATTTACGGAGATACATCTAGCAGGCATGTTGATTAGGTAGGAAATCAGGTCGGGATGGTGGGACGGTGAGGAGCCTTTGCACCCATAGGGCACAAGTCTCGCTAGGGTCGCTTTCCGCTCCCGGGTCTCGCTATGCGTTCTTTGCAAGAGATCGTAGCCGTCCCATCATCCCCCTCCCTTCAAACGATATTTTGTGATGGGGGCAATGGGAAGAGCGAAAGGATCGTTTCGTTCCCATCATCCACTTGATGGTTCATCAACAGCCCTGACATCTAGTGTACAAATATTTCCTATATCGACAACGAATTGATTCCTTCACATCCTGTTCGAACTGTCCACCCTCGGCGAACAATGGGTTGTAATGAGGGGAGAAATATCAGTAAACAGGGATCACTGAACCCAGGGAGATGAACCAGGAAAAACCTTGTCATGGCGCGCCTTGACAGGCTGAGAGCCTGTCTGATAAGATTGCAAAAACCAAAATGCAGATTATGATAGTAAAGGGGACTGAACTCCGATGTGGGAAGATAAATTTGCTAAAGAAGGTTTCACCTTCGATGATGTATTGCTTATGCCGGCTAAATCTGAAGTGCTACCACGGGATGTGGAAATGACTACCCAGTTGGGTGAGCAGATACAGCTGAAGGCCCCTTTCTTGAGTGCAAGCATGGACACGGTGACGGAAGCCCCGATGGCGATCGCGATTGCCCGTCAAGGGGGGATCGGGATCATCCACAAAAGTATGAAGATCGAGGAACAGGCAGAGGAAGTGGATCGGGTGAAGCGCTCGGAAAGCGGCGTGATCACCAAACCCTTTTACCTCCATCCGGATCACCAGGTGTATGATGCGGAGTCCCTGATGTCCAAATTTCGTATCTCTGGGGTGCCGATTGTGGATCGAGAGCGGAAATTGGTCGGGATTCTCACCAACCGAGACTTGCGGTTTGTCCGAGACTATTCCATCCCGATTTCTGCTGTGATGACCCGTACCAATCTGGTGACAGCGCCTGTGGGGACGACAGTGACCGATGCGGAGGAAGTCCTGCAACAACACAAGATTGAAAAACTGCCCTTGGTAGATGGAGATGGAGTCCTCAAAGGACTGATCACCATCAAAGATATTGAGAAGGCGACGATGTTCCCCAACGCATCCAAGGATACCCAGGGGCGGTTACTCGCCGGTGCCGCCGTCGGGGTGACGGGAGATACGATGCAACGTGCCGCTGCCTTGGTGGAGGCGGAAGTGGATCTATTGGTGGTAGATAGCGCTCACGGTCACTCCAAAGGGGTGTTGGAGACCGTGTCCAGGTTGCGGCGGGAGTACCCCGATCTGGTGATCGTTGCCGGAAATGTGGCCACAGGGGAAGGGACAAAGGATCTGATCGAGGCTGGAGCTAGCGTGGTCAAAGTGGGAATCGGCCCCGGATCGATCTGTACCACCAGGGTGGTGGCGGGAATCGGAGTTCCCCAAGTTACAGCGATTTATGATTGTGCCACCGTGGCCCGTCAGTACGGCATTCCGATTATTGCCGACGGAGGGATTCGTTTTTCCGGTGATATTGTGAAAGCCTTGGCCGCCGGTGCCGATGCGGTGATGTTAGGGAGCATCTTTGCAGGAACAGAGGAATCTCCAGGGGAAACGGAGATCTATCAAGGACGTCAATTTAAAGTCTATCGCGGAATGGGATCGATCGGTGCGATGAAAGCGGGAAGCAAGGACCGCTATTTTCAGGAAAATGCGCAGAAATTGGTCCCTGAGGGCATCGAAGGGCGTGTCCCCTATAAAGGACCTCTGGCGGAGACCGTTTTTCAACTCTTGGGGGGAATCCAAGCGGGGATGGGCTATTGTGGTGCCCGGAATCTTCGTGAGCTGAAGGAGAATTCCCGGTTTGTCCGGATCACCAGCGCTTCTCTGCAGGAAAGCCATCCCCATGACATCCAAATTACGAAAGAGGCGCCTAACTACAATCTATAAGGGATGATCACACAGGGGGATTCCCCTGTGTTTTAATAAAAATCGAGGAACTGTTTCCAATTCTCCTCCCCATCCGTTACACTTGGAAGGGTGAATTCGCATCATGAGTGGAACGGGGTGGGATGTAGAGATGGTCGGATGGAAGAGAAAACTGCCGGTCATCGTTTTGGGTGTGCTGTTGTTGGTGGGGTTCTTGGGGCCTGTCGAGGAAGTTTTTGCTGAGCCACAGGCGGAACCCCTGGATATTCAGACTCGCTCTTATGTATTGATAGAGATGGAGACGGGCCGAGTATTGGCGGGAAAAAAAGAGAAACATCCTTATCCGCCGGCAAGTCTGACCAAAATCATGACGGAATATCTAGTATTGAAGGAAGTGAAGTCAGGCCGGCTTCGTTGGAAAGACGAAGTGAAAATCAGTAAAAATGCGGCCTCGATTGGAGAGGCTCAGGTCAATCTGGTTGCCGGAGAAAAACGGACCGTGGAGGAATTGTTTCATGCCATGGCTATCCATTCGGCCAATGATGCTTCGGTCGCTCTCGCTGAGTATATATCAGGTAGCGAAGGAGCCTTTGTGGGTAAGATGAATAAGGAAGCCCAGCGTCTCGGATTAAAAAAAACCCACTTTATCAACTGTACGGGTTTGCCCCGGCGTAGCTATCCACATCCTCCGAAGGTGAAAGGAGAGCACAAGATGTCCGCCGAGGATATTGCCCAGTTGGCGCGTCACCTGATTCAGGATCATCCTGGCGTAATCCAGACTCTATCGCTACCGGAATACATATTTCGCCAGGGAGAAAATCGAGAGCTGATCCTGCCTAACTCCAATCAAATGCTACCAGGGCATTCCCATTTTTATAAGGGCGTGGATGGAGTAAAAACAGGATATACTCGGGAGGCGGGGTACAGTTTTACCGGAACGGCTCAACGGGATGGGATGCGGCTGATCACCGTGGTGATGGGAACGGATTCCAAGAGTCGTCGGTTTGCGGAAACAGGAAAACTGTTGGACTTCGGCTTTCAAAATTACCAGATGAAAACCCTCCTGAAGAAAGGAACCTCTGTTCCGAAGCAGAGCAAAGTCGCCCTCCGAGGGGGCGTAGAGGATGAGGTACCAGTGGTGGCGGGGGCTTCCTGTAGAATCCCGGTTCGTAAAGGGGATCAAGCGGCATACACCTTCCGGGTGAAGGCTAAATCCGGACTGGAAGCTCCGATTCGCTCTGGAGATGAGGTGGGAACGGCGCAGGTTCAGTTGAAAGGCAAGGATGTTCCCTGGATCCCCCCGGTTCCCTTGAAAGCAGCCCAAGATGTGGAGGCTAGCTGGTGGACCCTGTTTTACCGCTATGTGACGGAGTGGTTCTGATCCGTGACTGGGTTGTGAATCACCGATCCTTTGGTTACAATGTTTCTGAAAAGTGTCGGGGTAGCAGGGAGGGAAAACTTATGCAGGATCCACAGAGGAGCGGAGAAAACCCAGGCACCCTTCGATTCCGTAAAGGCGGTGTCATCATGGACGTCGTCAATGCAGAACAAGCGAAGGTTGCTGAAGATGCCGGTGCTGTGGCTGTGATGGCCCTGGAACAGGTACCCGCAGATATCCGGGCGGCGGGCGGAGTGGCACGAATGGCGGATCCGCAGATGATCGAAGAAGTGATCAATGCTGTCTCCATTCCCGTTATGGCCAAAGCGCGAATCGGCCATTTTGTGGAAGCGCGCCTGTTGGAAGCGATGGACGTGGATTATATCGATGAGAGTGAAGTGTTGACTCCGGCGGACGATAGATATCACATTGACAAGCATGGGTTTACTGTTCCCTTTGTATGTGGGGCCCGTGACCTCGGAGAAGCTTTGCGGAGGATCGGAGAAGGGGCGTCCATGATCCGGACCAAGGGGGAGCCGGGTACCGGAAACATTGTCGAAGCGGTGAAACACATGAGACAGATGATGTCCCAGATCCGCAAAGTACAAAACATGTCCCCAGACGAACTGATGGCGGAAGCAAAAGTCCTCGGTGCTCCCTACGAGCTGCTGTTGGAAGTCCACGAAGAAGGACGTCTGCCTGTGGACAACTTTGCTGCAGGTGGGGTGGCCACTCCAGCGGATGCGGCTTTGATGATGCAGTTGGGCTCCGATGGCGTTTTTGTTGGATCAGGGATCTTCAAATCGGACAGCCCGGCTCAATTTGCCCAAGCGATCGTGGAAGCGGCCGCTCATTACGAAGATTTCGAGAGGATCGTTGAGTTGTCCAAGGGGCTGGGAGCGGCGATGAAAGGAATGGAGATCTCCACTCTGGAAGCTTCTCAGCGAATGCAGGAGCGTGGCTGGTAACTGACTGAGAAAAACGGTTTTCAGAGAAAATAACCTAAAAGCATCGATGAGAAACAGTACCTGATCCCGGGGTTCAGAGAGACGGTGGTAGGTGTGAACCGTTCCACCGGGGCATGGGAATCCATCTCGGAGCTGCGCGCGAAGGGTTCTAAAGCCGTGGAGCGCTGCCGGTCCGGCGAACCGTGATCTTCGCCGTGAAGAGGGTCGAAATCCGTTTCGGCCAATGAGGGTGGCAACGCGGAACTTCCGTCCCTTGGGATGGAAGTTCTATTTTTTTGTGAGGAGGGTTCAGGTGATGTTGGATTTGAAGGTGTTGCGGCAAGATCTGGAACAGGTGCGCAAGAGATTGGAACATCGGGGAGAGGATATCAGTGGTCTCGATAGGGTGACCCGCCTCGATGAACATCGGCGGGAGTTGCTAAGGGAAACAGAACAATTGAAAAACCGGCGCAATGTGGTCTCCAAGGAAGTGGCCCGGAAGAAGAAGGCCGGGGAAGAGGCCGCTGACACCATCGCTGAAATGAGACATGTGGGCGACCGGATCAAAAAATTGGATGAAGAAGTGCGTCAGGTGGAGCAGGAACTGGATCATGTATTGCTCACCTTGCCCAATCTACCTCATGAGAGCGTCCCCATCGGCGAGAGCGAGGAGGATAATCAGCCTGTCCGCCATTGGGGGGAAGTTCCCCAGTGGAGTTTTAAGCCCAAGCCTCATTGGGAATTGGGGATAGAACTAGATCTTCTAGATTTTGAGCGTGCAGGCAAGGTGACCGGTTCCCGCTTTGTTTTTTACAAAGGGGTGGGGGCCCGGCTGGAGCGGGCATTGTATAACTACATGCTGGACCTTCACACGGAACAGAACGGTTACACTGAGATGATTCCGCCCTATATGGTGAATCGGGACAGCATGACCGGAACGGGTCAACTCCCCAAATTTGCCGAAGATTCCTTTGCGGTGACAGATACGGATTACTATCTGATTCCCACGGCGGAGGTGCCCTTAACCAATTACCACCGAGGAGAGATCCTATCCGCAGAAGATCTTCCTGTCAAATACGTCGGGTTTAGCGCCAACTTCCGTTCCGAGGCTGGTTCAGCGGGACGGGACACCCGGGGTTTGATCCGCACCCATCAGTTTAACAAAGTGGAACTGGTAAAATTGGTCCCGCCAGAGGACTCCTATGATGCGTTAGAAAGCTTAGTGGCCGATGCGGAGATGGTGCTACAACAACTGGGTCTTCCCTATCGGGTCCTGTTGATGTGCACAGCAGATCTCGGTTTTACAGCCGCCAAAAAATACGATTTGGAGGTTTGGCTCCCCAGCTCGGACACCTACCGAGAGATCTCCTCCTGCAGCAACTTCGAAGATTTCCAGGCTCGGCGGGCCCATATTCGCTTCCGTCGGGAAGTCGGCTCCAAACCGGAGTTTGTCCATACCCTCAACGGATCGGGCCTGGCGATTGGCCGAACCGTGGCGGCCCTGATGGAAAACTATCAACAGGAAGATGGGAGCATTCTCATCCCGGAGGTATTGCGTCCCTACATGGGAGGACTGGAGAAAATCGAAAAAGCCTAAAACTGCAGAGGGCTGTTGCATACAGCCCTCTTGACATAGATCACGGTCCACCTCTATAATAATACTCTGCATGGAGCACATGGAGAGGTGGCCGAGTGGTTGAAGGCAGCGGTCTTGAAAACCGCCGTACCTGCGAGGGTACCGTGGGTTCGAATCCCACCCTCTCTGCCAAATAGAAGGGTTTAGAGCTGGCTCGACTGATGAGGGGCAGATCCTTTGCAATCGATAAAACTTAGGTTCGTTTACAAACAAGAAGTTGTCCAATCTCTTTGGGTAACTTCTTGTTTTGCGTATTCGAGATCCCAATTTCGAGGGTCTGATGGTAGTCTGAAAAATTGAAAAACCGCCCGATTGGAGGCGGCCTTATGGTAAAATAGACTATGGTAGTAGCTAAGGGCGGGTGGCCACACAGACCCTCGATGGAGAGGGGGTGAGGCCATGGAGCTTCTTAGCCTGATCGTCAAGACGGCCGGTGTGGTGGTACAAGCATTGGCTGTCTATGTTGCGTATCAGGCGCTAAATAAGAAGTAACCCGCCCCCTGGCAAAGGTTTGCGGGTTACTTCTCGCACAACCGTGGCCGCCTGTCTGCGGCAGCTACCCGGCGGTGGGGTTCACCCCGCCGCCGTTACTATTTCTATCCACAGAATAGCACAGGTATGCGTATTTCGTCCAGTTTTACTTATGATCCAGAGATCCAAGGCGCAGGTACCATGGATTCGAGTCGCGGGAAAACGATGAATGAGAAGGAGGGCTGTCTATCTGAGGACGGCTTTTTGCTGTGTCATGACGTAGGGGCGGCCACGATATGGTTTCCACTGTGCCCGTCGGATTGTTCGGAGGCGTCGATCTGGTCCGGATCATAGGTGATCTGTTTTTGCATCGGCATATAGGTATCCCCGTCCACGATGGGGGAAGGGCCGGAGTTGGATTTGCTGGAGTTTCGGTTGGCGATGCCGCTGTTGCCGATGGCCACCGTGCTGGCAGTGGACATGGCCACAATCTTGATGGTTCCGATCTGGATGGAGATATTCATCTGGCTCATTCTTCCCACCTTCTTCTCAAGGAAGTCTGCCGGACTTTTGCTCAGTATATGCTTCCCGACGGAGGAAGTGATGGTTCACCGATTGGGCGCAACTCAAATACAATATCTAATCGTGAGCGAGATCAGAGGGAGGGATCGATATGGGATTGAAAACCGAGATGGGGTGTCTGGATGTCACCCGGATCTCCTCGGATTCGAGTCTGGTGATTGGGGATAACCTAGTGACCAGCCGTTCCAAGGAAAAACAGAACTACGGGTTGGAACTGACCACCGACGGGGAAGTAGTCGCTCCGGTTCAGCAAGTGATTCACATGGATGCGGATCGGATGGATATCTCGATTACGTCCACGTCTAGCCGGGTAAGCTTCGTTTATTAAGGAAGGAGTTGGATCCATGCCCGCCTTTTTCAATATCGGTTTGTTTAAAAATGATCAGGTCCAGACCGGTGGTTCGGTTGGTTTTGGCCAAAATATCATCCAGAACCGAAATTCCTCCAAATTTAATCAAGGCTCCACCAGTGTGGGCGACGGGGTAAGTACTCTTCCTATCGCCTTGCATCTGAACGCAGATCCGGATCTGCAGGATCAACTCATTCTAGAAACCAACAACATTGGCACAGGGCAGGTGTAGGATGGATGCCGGCCCAGATCAGCGTCGGCGTCATCAAAAACAACATCCTCAGTCAAGGAGCGACCCTCACCCTAGGAGTGAATGTAGTCCAAAACCACAATTCTACTAAACAGAATATCGGGAATTATGTGATTGGAGCTGGACGTCTATCCATGCCAACAGGTCAAGTGACCAATCTGGATAATGATCTGCAGGATAACCAGAGCATCGAATTCGACAATTATGCCGGAATCCAGTTATGATCTGCCTTTTAGCACCTCTGCTCTCCCCCTTGCATAAAATAAAATAGGCGTTCGACTCTCTGTCGATGAATGGAGGGTCGAACCCACATCTCCGTCTGGGGGGAATTCATCATGTGCGGGATTACCGGCTGGATCGATTGGAATCGGGACCTGAGCCGGGAACGACCAACCTTGGAAGGAATGAATCAGCAACTGGGTTGCCGAGGACCGGACGGGGAAGGGGTTTGGCTGTCTCCGCAAGCAGGCTTGTGTCACCGGCAGTTGCTCGGAACCCACCCCAAGGGCGTCTCCCAACCGATCGTACGTCGATTCGGAAACCGAAATCTGGTTATCACTTTTCACGGAAGACTGTTTAACACAGGGGATTTGTCTCGAGAATTGAAATCTCTAGGATACCCTTTGCATAGTCCATTGGAAGCTGAGCGGGTCTTGGCCGCTTATGCAGAATGGGGAGAGGCTGCCCCTAAACACCTGGACGGAAATTTTGCTTTCGCAATATGGGATGAAGGGGAGCAAAGCCTGTTCATGGCCCGGGACCGATTCGGAATCAAGCCCCTCTATTATACGGAAAAAGCAGGGGGATTCTTGTTTGCTTCCAAGTTGAAAGCATTGTTGGCCCATCCTGAAGTGACACCGGAAGTGGATGGGGAAGGTTTGGCCGAAGTGCTGGTGATGGGACCCTCCCGAACCCCTGGACATGGGGTGTTCAAGGGAGTTCGGGAACTCTTGCCTGGTTATGTACTTCGAGTGGACCAAAGTGGAGTCCGTCAGCATCCCTATTGGAGACTGGAAAGTCAAATCCATGTTGATGATACCCAGACCACGATTCAACGTGTTCGGGAGCTGCTTACGGATGCAGTTCGCCGTCAGATGGAATCCGACGTGCCTGTGGGAGCGATGTTATCAGGAGGGCTGGATTCCAGTGCCATCTCCGCCTATGCCGCAGAGGTCCTCCGTCAAGAGAAGAGCGGGCCACTACAAACTTTTTCGTTGGATTACGTAGGAAATGACCAGTATTTTCGACCCAATGAATTTCAGCCTCATGCCGACGCTCCCTGGGTGAGTCGGATGGTGGACCAGATCGGCTCCCGACACCACGAAATTTTAATCGAAACCCCGGAGCTGGTGACGGCGCTGGCAGATGCTCTCCAAGCCCGTGATCTGCCAGGAATGGCTGATGTGGATTCCTCCCTGCTTCTGTTTTGCAGGGAAATCAGAAAAGAGGCCACCGTGGTCCTATCTGGAGAATGCGCTGACGAGGTGTTCGGTGGATATCCTTGGTTCCACCGGCGGGAGCTGCTCGATGCCGACACCTTTCCCTGGGCCCGACTGACTGCAGAGAGGGTCCCGTTCCTCTCCCCAGAAGTGATTCAAAAGATTCGACCTTTGGAGTATATGGCGGATCGCTACCAGGAAGCCTTGGCCGAAGTTTCTCGGCTACCGGGGGAGTCTCTGGAAGAAGCGCGAATCCGGGAGATTTTCCATCTCAACCTGACCCGATGGATGCCCACGCTAGTGGATCGGTTGGACCGGATGAGTCGAGCTGCGGGATTGGAAGTGCGGGTTCCCTTTTGTGACCATCACCTGGTGGAATACGTATGGAACGTTCCCTGGTCGATGAAACGGAGTGAAGGAAGGGAAAAAGGGCTGTTGCGAAAGGCGATGGCAGGTCTGCTACCGGAGGATGTGTTGTGGCGAAAAAAGAGCCCCTTTCCCAAAACCCACCATCCAGTCTACTTGAAACAAGTGGTGGACCAAGCGCTGGGGATCTTGAATGAGGGAACCTCACCGGTACTGGATCTCCTCGATCTCGACGCTTGGCGCCGATTTGCCGATCAGGATTTGAAGGGGATCCACTTCCCCTGGTTTGGCCAATTGATGAACGTTCCCCAGTGGTTCGCCTATCTGATTCAATTGGATCAATGGCTGAGAGAGTACCGCGTGATTATCAAGTAACCCGCGGGGATCACCGCCGCCCCTTTCCAGTGGCGGTATTTTTTTATGGCGAAAAGTAACGGAGTTTTTGTCGAATGGGTGTTAAACTACGAACATATGTTCTATAATTGAGACAAGGACGGAACCCGACCCACCTTTAAAAGGGGGAGATTGGATGGAAAAGTGGGTTCAATTGTTAGTAGCAGTCGTATCATTAGTCAGAGTTCTGCTAGAGTTACCGGAAACTCTATTCAAATGGAAAAAACAGCAACGCAGAAGAAGGCACGGCTCAGGCAGGCGTTGAAGCTTCGGGAGGACAGTCCTCCAATGGTAGAAGGACTGAGTGGGAGTTGCATCTGATGACTTCCTTCTGGTATGATATAGGTTGAAATCATACGCCCGTAGCTCAGTGGATAGAGCAGTGGTTTCCTAAACCACGTGTCGGAGGTTCGATTCCTCTCGGGCGTGCCAGAACAGTCAGAGCCTCCCTGACCAAGGGAGGCGTTTTCTGTATTTGGAAAAAACGGGGGAGGTTGGGACGCGTGCGCCCGGAAACCATTGAACAGATCTTTCAGTCGGCAGTCGAAGTTTTTGCACACAGCGGCTTTGAAAGGGCCAAGATGGATGAGATCGCACGTCAGGCCGGGGTGGCAAAAGGGACGATCTATTATCATTTCAAGGGCAAGGAAGAACTGTTCGTCGCCTTAATGAATGACGGCATGGAACGGCTGATGGATCGGTTGCGGCGGCGCATCGAAGCGACAGAGGATCCGATTTACCAACTGGAGGGTCTGTTGGAAGCTCTGGTGGAATATCTTTACCATCATGGGACTTTTGCCAAATTATTGATCAGTGAAGCCTGGGGTTCCATTGAACGGCAGCATGAATTTCGCACCCGCCTTCGTGAATTGGTGGAACTGATCGAAGATGTGCTGGAGGAGGGGGTCTCCAGTGGACACTTTCTTCCATTAAAAGGGCACGATACCGCTGTTGCTATTTTCGGAGCGGCGAGTGTGGCTGTATTGCAGGATCTCTTTCGCGACCTCGATGAGAAATCAGCCCCGGAAGAACGGATAGCCGAAATGGCGGATCATCTAAATCAATTGATATATAAAGGCGTAGGGGTTTCCCGATAAGGAAAATAACCCTTTTCAAAAAAGAGAGTTCGTTATATAATCCTTTTTGTACTGACCAGTCAGTTCGGTCTCAATCGGGTCGAAGAAGAAGGAGGCGTTTTTCTCCATGGGGTGGTTGCGAAAAAAAAGAGAGACCACACTTGCATTAAATGAAATGGTTTGGAAAGAGCGCAAGCTGATTGTAGTGATCCTGGGTATCCTTTGTATTCCTCTTTTATATAGCGGCATTTATTTGACGGCCTTTTTTGATCCCTATGATCAGATGGAAAACCTGTCTGTGGCGGTTGTTAATGAAGACCGGGGAGCGCAAAAGGACGAGGAAACCGTCAATGTGGGAAAAGAACTGGTTGACCATCTTCAGGAAGACGATCAATTCGGATGGAAATTTGTGAACCGGGCGGAGATGGAGCACGGTCTGGAGAAAGGAGAGTACCACCTAGCGGTGGTGATTCCGAAGGACTTTTCCCGCCAAGCCATCAGTTTACAAGATCCAAAGCCTCTTAAGGGGCAGCTGGAATATCGAGTGAACGAAGGAGCCAACTATCTCTCTTCCCAAGTTGGTCAACGAATGATCCAGGGATTGCAGGATCAGTTAAGAGAAAAGTTGACTCACAGCTATGCAGAAGCTCTTTTTGACGAAGTGGAGACATCCACCGATTCCCTGGATAAAGCGTCGAAAGGTGCCTCGGAACTGGCAGAGGCGACTGGAAAAGCGAAGAATGCAACAGGTCAGTTGGAAGAAGGGGCGGTTCAATTGGCCTCAGGCGTACACGGGTTAGATCAGGCTGTCAGCCGGTTGAGTGCTGGGGTCGGCGAATTGGTGAAGGGTCTGAACACAGCAGGATCCGGCACGAGTCAGCTGCAGTCCGGAGCCGGTAAGTTGGACAGCGGCCTCGGCGAATTGGAATCGGGGATTGAAAAAGGAATGAAGGACCTGCCCCGTCTGCAGGAAGGGGCCTCCCAGGTCCGAGATGGAATCGGCAAGTTCAAAGATATTATTCACAATCCGAAACTGGAACGGGGAGCGGCGGCGATCTCCGAGATGGCTCGCAAATTGCAGAGTCACAGCAGTGAAGCGGATCAACGCTATAAACAGATGATCCAAAAACATCCCGAATTAGCCGATGATCCGGACGCAGTTCAGCTGAAGAAGGCGCTGGAGGAGAATCGAAGGGCACATACCGGCTTGTTGGAGCGGGCTACTCGCTTGGAACAGGACCTGAAACAGGCACAAAACTCCATCGATCAGATGTACGGGGGTCAAACCCAAGTGGTGGATGGAATTGGGGCGGTTCAAAAGGGGATGGACCAGCAACTAAAGGGAGTGAAGGAACTTCACTCTGGTGCCACTGTCCTGTCTGGAAAATTGGGCGAGCTGAAAGAAGGCCTGGATCAGCTGATGACCGGAGGGCAAAAGCTGGATCAAGGCGTGGAACAGTTGGCGCAAGCACCGGGAAAACTGTCTGACGGTTTGGTCAAACTTTCCACTGGGTTGAAGGGACTTTCACACGGGTTGGACGAAATCTCCGATGGACAAAACACTTTGGCCGACAAGTTGGCCGAAGGGGTGAATGCGGCGCGAGAAGCACTGGCAGGAAAGGGATTGAAGGCGGACCAGATCGCCGATCCGGTCCAGGTGGATAAAGAGCGCGTTCATCCGATACCCAATTATGCTACTGGTTTCGCACCTTACTTCGTCTCCCTGTCTCTCTGGGTGGGAGCAATGATCTTCTTCACTGTCATGGATCTGAAACGGCCGTTGCTCGGAAATGACACCCGCCCCTTCTCCGGGAGCTCTGCCCTGTTGATGGGTACCCTGCAAGCGCTGTTGCTTGTTTTCGTCCTGATTCACTGGGTGGGGATTGAACCGGAACATGAAGGCTGGCTCTATCTGTTTGCAGTAATCACAGGCATTGTGTTTACATCGATCAATCACTTCCTGGTCTCAGCCTTTAAGGATGTGGGACGTTTTATCGCGATATTGTTACTGATGTTTCAACTCACCTCTAGCGCAGGTACCTATGCCGTGGATCTGTTGCCCACCTTCTTCCAGGAGGTTAGCCCCTTCCTGCCCATGACCTATTCCATTGAGGGCTTGCGGGCAGTCATTTCTACTGGGGATACAGAGGTGATCATGGAGAAGGCCGGAATCCTGATCGGAATCGGGCTCGCGGCATGGCTGTTGCGTAAGCTGGCAGAATGGTTGTGGCGGACCCTGCCCCGCAAGTTGAAATCGAGGATAGCAGTGGATAACGGATGAGTAAAAAAAGCCCGCCTGTCTCCTTCCCCATGGAGACGGGCGGGCTTTTTGATACTCAAATGGAAAAAATGATGAGTAGTTTCTGGGACAAAGGACATCCTGAAAATAATCCATGGAGAAGGGAAGAAGTGTGGTGAGGTACCTTAAAGCGTTGCTGATCAAGTTTGCAATGACTTTCGTCATACTGTGGCTGGTTTTAGCATCTTTTCGTGTCATTTCCTTTCCGTCTGTCTTTACCGCAAGTATTGTATTAACTGTTGTTTCGTTTTTAATCGGAGACTTATTGATCCTGCCCCGATTTGGAAATGTTGTGGCGACGATGGCCGACCTGGCTCTCACGTGGTTTGGAATCTGGGTGTTGGCTCCTATTTTGCTTGGAGCCTTCGCTCCGTTGGGAGCCGCTTCTTTCATGTCAGCTTTTTTTATCGCAATGGGGGAAATCCTATTCCATAAGTATATGAAGAATCAGGTGTTCATGGATTCTGCCCAGGTTGCCGATGAACAATAAATTGCTTCCTCAGTGACGGCAGAGGTTGCAAGAGTCGTTCAGGCAGATGACAAAAGGTGAATCGACGATAGATGTTAGAAAATCAGGACGGGGGGGGTTACCCTGTCTTTTTTATTTGTGAATAAAACGTAATTATTACGATTTACAAAGAGGCAGAGTTCCGGTATAATGACTTCATCCAAGCCTGCATAAAAAGGAGGGAGCCGCGGTCGATATGGGGGTCGGCGCGGGCGAGAAATGGAAGAATCTGTGCTGAAAATGGAACGGGTCCATTTTTCTTATGATCACCGACCGGTGCTGGAGGAAGTTGATCTGACTTTGGAATCCGGTGAATTTCTGGCTTTGGCCGGTCCCAACGGTTCCGGTAAATCGACATTGATCAAACTGGCCTTCGGTTCCATGCCACCTGATTCAGGGAGAATCTTTCTCTTCGGCCAGCCGGTGAATCGATTTAGGGAATGGTCCCGGATCGGTTATGTGTCTCAAAAGGCGAACAGCTTTAACCTCGATTTCCCGGCCACTGTCAGGGAAGTGGTCGCAACAGGACTGACTGGGAAGCTGGGGCTGTTCCGGCGGATGAAGAAACAACATTGGATGCGGGTGGAAGAAGTGATCCACCAGGTCGGTCTCAGCGCTCTAGCTGGTCAGCGAATCGGTCGCCTCTCTGGCGGGCAGCAACAACGAACCTTTATCGCCAGAGCACTGGTGAGTGACCCGGACCTTTTGATCCTGGATGAACCTACCGTTGGGGTGGACTCCCCTTCCGTTCGGGATTTCCACCACTTGCTGAGTCACCTTCACCGGGAGAAGGGACTCTCCCTCCTGCTGATCACCCATGATCTGCAGGCCGTGGCGGACCGAGTGGATCGAGTGATTTGGTTGAACCGGGGGCACTCTCTGGCTGAGGGAGGCGGTCCATCGATGTGGAATGAGGGAGATAGAATCGCGATGGCGGCGTCCGGTAATCCTGCCGGCTCCGTTCCAAAAGGAGGGGTGGATGCGAAGGCGACGCATCCTCTGTTATGATGGACATGATACTTCATTATGATTTTATGCAACGGGCCCTCATCGCCGGGTTGATCATCGGTGTGATCGCTCCGATGGTCGGACTTTTTTTAGTGGTGAGAAGACTCTCCCTCATCGCCGATGCCCTGGCCCATGTCACCTTGTCTGGTGTGGCGGCGGGTCTTCTGCTACAAAAACATATTCCTCTCCTCCAATCGTGGAATCCATTATATATGGGGATGGTATTTTCAGCGGGGGCGTCCTTGTTTGTAGATCGTTTTCGCCACCTGTATCGTTCATACCAGGAGTTGGCGATTCCAGTAGTTCTCTCTGGTGGGGTGGGTCTCGGTGTAGTGTTGATCAGTGCCGCCGATGGTTTTAATGTGGATGTGGCGGGCTATCTCTTTGGCAGTATTCTGACCGTGGGCTCATCGGATTTGACAGCGATCTTCACGGCAAGCATATTGGCGACAGTCATGGTCATCCTTTTTTACAAAGAGTTGTTTGTTCTCTCCTTCGATGAAGAGGCTGCGGTGTTTTCAGGGGTGCCCCGCCGCTGGATCCACCTCCTCTTCAGCTTAGTGACAGCTTTGGTGATCACTGCCTCCATCCGAGTCGTCGGCATTTTGTTGGTTTCCGGGTTGGTCACTTTGCCGGTAGCCGCCGGCATGCAGTTGGCATCCAGCTTCCGGCAAGCGTTGTTTTGGTCGATCCTCCTCGCTGAGGTTTCCGTTTTGAGTGGATTGGCCGCTGCGTTTTATCTGGACTGGGCATCGGGGGGGACCATTATCCTGGTCTCTGTCTTGATCCTGTTGCTGGTCACAGGAGGCAAACGGCTCTTTCATACCTTGGCCAAGGGGAGAAAGATTCAGGAGGGATAAGCGGTGGATATGGAACTGGCTTTGGACACATTGAAATCCCAAGGATACAAATTCACAGGAAAACGGGAAAGAATGGTACAGATCTTCAACCGAGAAAACCGGTACCTGACTGCGAAACAGATCCTGGAGGAGATGCAGGGAGAGTATCCAGGATTGAGCGTGGATACAGTATATCGGAATCTGTCCTTGTTTGAGGACCTGGGAATTGTGGAGGGGACGGAGTGGGAGGGGGAGCGCCGCTACCGTTTTCACTGTGGTGGGGAGCATCACCATCACCATCTGATCTGCAAGGAATGTGGCAAGACCCGTTCACTCAATGTCTGTCCCATGAATGCTATCCTTGGGGAGCCTGAAGATTTCACTATTACCGATCATAAGTTTGAGATCTTCGGATTTTGTCAGGATTGCGCTTCCGGAGAGAAGGAGTTGCACGGTAGCAAAGGATGAGGCGGTGGCGATGTGAGTTATGATCAGTGGATGATGGAAGCGATCCGCGAAGCCGAGCAGGCGGAAGCGAAGGGAGAAGTGCCGATTGGTGCGATCCTAGTACGGGAGGGGGAGATTATCGGCCGAGGGCATAACCTGCGGGAGAGCCATCAAGACCCCACCGCTCACGCCGAGATAATCGCCATCCGGGAAGCCGCCGACCGCCTGGGAGGCTGGAGGTTAGCAGGATGTGAACTGGTTGTCACCCTGGAGCCCTGCCCCATGTGTGCCGGTGCCATCCTCTTGTCCCGGTTGGACACCCTGGTCTATGGTGCTTATGATCCCAAGGGCGGTTGCGCCGGTACCCTGATGAACCTCCCTCAGGACGACCGCTTCAATCACCAGGTGGAAGTGGTGGGGGGGATCTTGGAACAGGAATGCGCGGAGTTATTAAAAACTTTTTTCCGCAATCTCAGGCAGCGCAGGAATTGAAGTTTGGACAAGGGGGTCCGCAGAAAACCCCTTGACTTCAGCATGCATTTAAACTATGATAATAAATTGTCAGGCATTACGGAGAGGTGTCCGAGTGGTTGAAGGAGGCGGTCTCGAAAACCGTTGTGCGGGTTCTCCCCGTACCGTGGGTTCGAATCCCACCCTCTCCGCCACATACGAAAGGCTTTGTTTTAACAAGGCCTTTTTTTATTACTAAAAGAAACTTTCAAATTGAAGAAATAGGATGAGGTTGATGAAATGAAATGGGTGAAGTGGGTTGAAAATGTGAATGAAGATGCCAGGGTGTTTTTTTTATTGACACATTTGGAAAGAGTGCTTACTAAAATAGAAAATCTCGATTGGTATCCTCAGGTTAGAGAAGCGATCAATATGTGCTGGGAATGGATTGAAGAGAAAAAGCATAGTGGGGATGAACTTTATGAGACTGTAGAGAATGGAGATGAAGAGGGATTAATTTTTATTGATGGCCTTTCTTATGTGGGTGATCATGCATATGGTCCGCAGGCAGAATTAATTTGGTCTTGTGTAGTTGATGCAGTATGTTATACTACTTGGCTGGCATATCGATACGAAAAACAAGATTATTATCCACAGTCTATTGAAATAGTAAGTGATGATGAATATATGGATGAAGAGTTTATGAAGAAGATCGCTAAAGTTAAAGGCTATCAAGAAGAATGGTCGGAATCTTTAAAAGAGTATCTGCTTGCACATTATCCAGCAGGTAGTGATAAAAAGCCTCACCGATCCGAGATGTTGGGTATGCTACAAGAACAAGGATCCCGGTGCGGTAATTGATGCGAATATGGATAAGGAGAATCCGGGGAGGATCTCCCACCGGGTTCTTTTGTTTTAGCCCGTTAAGAAATCTTGTGGTTTTAAGGCGGATCGACCGGAAGCAGCCCTTGGAATTCCAATGATATCCGTTGTGGGATGATCTGTTCTGTGTTACAATGAACGAGCCGCGCTAGATGGGGAGGTAGCGGTGCCCTATAACCCGCAATCCGCTACAGCGGGATTGAATTCCCGCCTGAGGCTTTCATCGTGTGGGGTCTGGCCCATGCAGGAGATGTTGACGAACAGGTCCTGCGCAACGGGAATCTCTGAACCGTGTCAGGTCCTGACGGAAGCAGCACTAAGGAGAACCTCTCGTGTGCCGCAGGGGCGCCTGATCCGAGTCGAATGCATGGGGCCCGCCCAGGCGAAGGAGGTCGAAGGTGGGTGCGCGGTACATCATTAAAAACACCAAGCGAACCGAAATCAGCGGTTTGCTTTTTTTATGCAGGAAGACCGAGAGGCGGGGCGAATAAATTGAATAAGGAAAAATATTGATATCATCATTGGATGAAGATACATCCACTCACTACGGGGATGGAGGTGGTTGTAAGGTGCCCATCGCGTTTCATCTGGAATTACATCCCGATCAACTGACATCCTGGGTGGAAAAATGTCCCCAGGCCATGGTGATGGCGGATGACCAAGGGGTGGTCCAAACGGTGAGCCCGCAGTTCCTGAAGCTGCTTCAATGCCCATTGGATCAAGTGGTGGAGCAACCATTGGATCGTCATCTCCAGCTTCCTCCGGAGGAGATAGAGTGTCTCCGTCATCCGGATGTCCACGACGGTCTCCAGTGGGTACAAGGAGAGTTGCTTCTTTTGGGATCCTCTCCCAAGGTGGTGACCCTGCAGCGGATTTCCGGAAAAAGTGGTGATGGGTGGTACCATCTCTACTGGATATATTTCCAAGATCCAAGCTCTCACCATTTGCAACGACATGGAGAGTGGATGATGAACAGTTTGCCCCAGGGCTTGGTCCTGTTGGATTCTTCATTACGAGTGGTGGAAATCAATCCTGCCGCTTGCCGAATGTTGGGTGTGAAGAGAAATGACCTGTGTGGGCGTGAAGCGGACCGGCTGTTTTCCCAGCTCCGAGGCGGGGAAGGAATCAGCGAACTGCAGGATCGCATCCGCCGCAGGGAACCTTTTCAGGATATTTCGGCCTCCTGGATCTTGGAGGGCGTTCCCCAAGTGGTTACCGTGGATTACGAAATCGCGACTGAATTTGGGGAAGAAGGCTTGCTCATCATGACCGACATCACCCGGAACTATCTGTTGGACCTGAAGGTTCGACAGACCGATCGGTTAGCGATGATCGGCCAGATGGCGGCAGGAACTGCTCACGAAATTCGGAATCCACTGACTTCAATCCGGGGATTCCTGCAGGTGATCCGTCATACCCTAGACGAGAAGGGAGACTTAAAAGGTCAGGGCTACGCCGAAATTATGCTTCGGGAGATCGACCGGATCAATCATCTGCTCCGCGAGTTTCTGTTGATGGGTAAACCTCGGAACGTCAAGAAACGCCCGGTGGAATTGGATCGCTCTCTCCGGGAACTGCTTCCGATCGTTGAAAATGAGGCGATCCTCTATAACATCGAAGTTCGTTATTTACCTGGACTCAAAGAGTTACCTCCTGTGTGGGCGGATCCGGAATTATTGAAACAGGTAGTTTTAAATTTATGCAAAAACGGAATCGAAGCCATGGGAGAAGGAGGCTTGCTTCAACTTCGCCTGAGCGGGGAGAAAGAACGATTAATTCTGGAAGTGGAGGATCAGGGTCCGGGTATTCCGCCTTCGGAGATCAACCTCATATTTGACCCTTTCTACACCACCAAGGAGAACGGAACTGGTCTTGGATTGGCGGTTAGCAAACAGATCATTGAGGATATTGGAGGGAAAATTCGAGTCTCCTCTGGTGAAATGGGAAGCAATTTCAGTGTGATTCTCCCTTGCGTTCAAGACTGTCCCCCCTGTAACTGAGGTGGGTTTTCCTTTTGGAAAAATCCCTAATTCTATAGTATGATAAATACATTATCCACTTTGTGCCCTCAACCGCATCACGGAGGAAGTTTGGGGGGTTGCACGTGTCGTATCGGGCACTGTACCGCGTTTGGCGTCCACAAAAGTTTGAAGACCTCATCGGACAAGAACATGTCACCACCACCTTGAAAAATGCCCTGGCCGAGGGCCATTTTTCCCATGCCTATCTTTTCAGCGGGCCTCGGGGAACAGGGAAGACCAGTGCTGCCAAGATTATGGCGAAAGCGGTGAACTGTCAGCGGGGACCGGCACCGGAACCTTGTAACGAATGTGATGCTTGCCGTAAGATCACAGAAGGATCCTTGATGGACGTGGTGGAAATCGATGCCGCTTCCAACCGGGGAGTGGACGAGATCCGGGACCTCCGGGACAAGGTGAAATATACTCCCTCGGAAGTGCGTTATAAGGTATACATCGTGGACGAAGTTCATATGTTGACTGCGGAAGCCTTCAATGCCCTTCTGAAAACGCTGGAAGAGCCTCCTGGACATGCGCTCTTCATCTTGGCGACTACGGAACCGCACAAATTACCATCCACCATCATCTCCCGTTGCCAAAGGTTTTCTTTTCGTCGTCATACCCTGGGGAATACGCTGGGACACCTACGGGAGATCTGTGATTCCCAAGGGATTCAGGCAGAGGATTCTGCTTTGGCGGTGATAGCCCAAGCGGCAGACGGGGGAATGCGGGATGCCCTCAGCTTGTTAGACCAGGTACTCGCTTTTTCCGATGACCAGGTGGATGAGGCCGCTGTTCTGTCGGTGACGGGATCTGTCTCCCGCGCTACCTTGGGTGACTTGATGGAGGCTTGTCTCCGTCGGGATACAAGTATAGCTCTAGAGAAGGTGGCGGCGTTATTGGCAGACGGTCTGGAGGCGGAAAGACTGGTCCAGGATTTGGTGCAGTTGTCCCGTGATCTGCTGTTGCTGGCCGCCGCTCCGGAATTAAAAGAAGTGCAAGAACGGTTGGCGGGAGAAGAACGATGGAAGCAGCTGATAAAAAAAGGGTCCATCGATGAGTTGGAAGAGATCTTGGAGACCCTGATTCAAACGCAACAACAGCTGAAATGGGCTCCCCATCCCCAGGTGCTTTTAGAAATGGCATTGGTTCGAATTTGTCACCAATCTGAGTCCTCTTCGTCTCCAGAGCATGGAGAGGGGGAGCTGATCTCTTCCCTGCAACAACAGTTAAAACAGCTGCAACAAAAAGTGGAGGAATTGAGCGGTCTAGCTATTTCCTCGCCAGTTGCCGAGCCGTCCCCCCCTCCCTCTGTGCAGCGGGAATCGACAACGGGAAGCAGGAAAGGGACAGGGGCGAGAAAAAGTGGAGGTTCGGCCCGCTTGGCCCCATTGTTGAAAGAAGCCTCCGCCGAAGCTTTGCAAAAGCTCCAACGGGCATGGCCGGATGTGCTGGCCCGGGTCAAAGAGCGAAAAATCACGGTTCATGCCTGGTTGATCGATGGGGAGCCGGTTGCGGCTACAGAAGATACACTTTTGGTGGCCTTTAAAAACAACATTCACCGGGAGACCACGGAGAAGGACTCCAATAAAAAGCTGATTGAGCAAGTGATCCAAGAAATACTTGGCTCTACGATCCGTCTGATGACCGTGATGCGGGAGGATTGGGAAAAAGAGCGTTCGGCTGCAGGGAACTCCTCTTCTGGGAATAAAGCCGGGAAAGCCAGCGTCCCTCCGAAGGAAAGACTTCAGACTGACGATCCCGTAGAACGAGCTGTAGAGATGTTTGGCAAAGATATGGTTGAAATCACGGACTGACCCACTTCACCGTGGGCGAGGAGGTTTGAATAAATGAAAAATATGAACCAAATGATGAAGCAGATGAAAAAGATGCAAGCGCAAATGGCCAAGGCGCAAGAGGAGCTGGCTGAAAAGGAAGTGGAGGGAACAGCAGGAGGCGGTGTCGTCAAGGTTGTGATGAACGGGCAGAAACAAGTGCTTTCTGTGGAGATCGACCCGGAAGCGGTAGATCCCGAAGATGTGGAAATGTTACAGGACATGGTGACTGCTGCATTTAACGAAGCGATGAAAAAGGTGGACGACCTGGTTTCGAAAGACTTGGGGAAATTGACCGGAGGCTTGAATGTCCCAGGGCTGTTTTAAGCGGATCCCATCTATAGCCTGTTCACTGAACAGGCTCTTTACTTAATTTCAACCAACAGAAAGAGAAAGGGGGGAGGGCAGATGAATACACCTGAGCCCATATCCAAACTGATTGACGGGTTTATGAGGTTGCCGGGTATTGGACCCAAAACGGCCCAACGCCTGGCTTTCTTTGTGCTGGGGATGGAAGAAGAAGATGTGATGGAACTGGCCAAAGCGCTGGTTCATGCCAAGAGAGATTTAAAACGGTGCCAAGTGTGCAGCAATATCACAGACCAGCCGGTCTGCTCCATCTGTAGGGATAAAAGCCGGGATCGTTCCATGATCTGTGTTGTACAAGATCCGAGAGATGTGATCGCAATGGAAAGAACTCGGGAGTTCGCCGGTTTGTATCACGTGTTGCATGGCGCGATCTCGCCGATGGAAGGAATCGGACCCGATGAGCTGAGCATTCCAGACTTGTTGAAACGGCTGGAAGATGAAACCGTTCAGGAAATGATTTTGGCAACCAACCCCAATATTGAAGGTGAAGCTACTGCGATGTACTTGCAACGATTGGTGAAACCCTTCGGTATTAAAGTAACTCGAATTGCCCACGGCCTGCCAGTGGGTGGTGACCTGGAATATGCCGATGAAGTTACGTTGAGCAAGGCTCTGGAAGGTAGAAGGGAGCTTTGAACTGATTCGGTAGGTTTTTGCCCGGCCTCTCGGATGATCCTAAAGCATTGTAAAATACATCCGGGAGAACCCCTGCCTCGTACTCAGCTGGCACTCGGGCGTAAAGTTAAGAAAGGAACGTATCCGGCTCGACTGAACCGGCCGGATAGGAGGTTGTAGACTCACAGGCATCACAACTCTTCCGAGGAGGGGATTTCCTCAATGCTTCCGAATGTCTCCATCCAGCCTGCCGTGAAGGGGCCGGGTCCGGACAAAAAACCTGTCTCCGCCATACTTCGCTTGGTATCGGCTTGGCTACTCTGTTTCGGTTATTTCTATATGATTCCCATGGAGTTTTCCTCTCTTGAGTGGGAAAAAACGGGGGAAGGGCTGTGGCGAGCCACCGAAGGAGGCGCAGAGCCCTTCTTTGCAGTCCAGATCCTGTTGTGGCTCATGGGGACGTTGTTGGTCTCCCTTCTGTTTCTGGTGACTGGTGTGGCCGGAGGCTTTCGGTATGAGAAGGAAACCGTGGGCAACCCACTTCGGGGAACAGATTTGGCTTACTACTTTGCCTGGATTCAGGTACTCACCTTGGCTTCCTTGTTTCTCTTATCACCCTTTTCCCAAGATGAGGGTTGGATTGCTACATTTCTCCCCTATCTTCCCCATCTGTTCATGGTTTTGTTGGCTCTCTTCTTGTTTCGGGGACGCTTATCCAGTCTGGGGTTCCGTTCCCTCCCGGTCCGAAGCTGGTTGCAGATCGTTTTTATTGTAGGGGCCGCATATGCCTTCATTTACTTTCTGTTGGATCCTCTGGTGACGGAACCGGTGGCACGAGCCTTCTCCCTGGAAATGACTTCATGGCGGGAAGACAGCATCAGTCAGGGATTGACAGAGGCGGCGGGCTCCGGTTGGATGTTCGCAGCGGGACAAGTGCTCATGATCGGCATGATCGGGCCTGTTGCAGAAGAGATACTCTTTCGGGGAGTTCTGATGGGAGTCCTGGCGAAGCGAGTGGGAGTTGCAGTCGCTGTCATTCTTTCCTCTGCTTTGTTTGCCCTGTCTCATGTGGATGTGGCCTTTCTGGCACCACTCTTTGTAATGGGGCTGATCATGGGCATCATGTATGCTTATTTTAAAAACCTCTGGGTACCTATTCTTTTTCATATTGTGAACAATACCGTTTCTGTGATACTGGACTTGTTTCAAATGAACGGATGATCCCCGGGTCACCCCCGTTCTATCTTCACCTCTACCTTCATATGCTTGTACCAACGGAAAGGAGGCGAGGGGGATGGCGATTGAATGGTGGCTGCTGGCTGTTGTGGTCAGTGTGATCCTGTTTATGTTGATCAGCAGATCCGTGGTGAAACCCCTCCGTTGGATTTGGTACAGTCTGTTATATTCGGCGGTGGGGGCCTTGCTGTTGTTTGTGCTGAACTTGGCAGCGGAATGGATGGAATTCCGTATCCCCATCAATCCGGTAACTGCCTTTATTACAGGAGTACTTGGATTGCCGGGACTGGTATGTTTGGTGCTGGTGAAACTGTTTTTGTTGGCGGGATAAATAAATCAAAAAAAGGGTTGACGAATGAAGAAGATCATGTTAAATTAATATTTGTCGCCGCGAGATCAGCTCGACCGAGCCGGTCCGAGGCAGACGAAAGAAAAAGAAAAAAGCTGTTGACAAGAACAACTGAGCATGATAAGATAGATCTTGTCGCCGCGAAAGAGGTGAGCGCCTCGGAAACGGCTATAAACAGCGAGATCGAGCGTTCCTTGAAAACTGAAGAGCGAATGAACGACCCTGTCATATTATGAGCAATCAACTCTTTATTGAAGAGTTTGATCCTGGCTCAGGACGAACGCTGGCGGCGTGCCTAATACATGCAAGTCGAGCGAACCGATGAAG
>NZ_JBNPXF010000013.1:0-87545 GCF_050433445.1 Kroppenstedtia sanguinis
TTAACTTCAAATTGTAGTGCCCATGGCGCAAAGGTCGCTTTGGCAGCACACGACTCCCTTCCGCTGCCCATTTTCTGGTTAATCAACAGCCCTGATAAAATGAATTAGATCTACCAAATTAGGTTAGCCAACATCCCAGACATCATCAGTTTAATCCGGTTTAATAACCCCTTGATCGGTTCTTTACAGACATCTGTTAACATAGGTTGGGAACCAGGTGAGAACGCCACTGAGGCGAAAGTGAAAAAGGAGTGCATCCCTTTGACTATTCTAAAATACCCTTTGTTCGTTTCTGATATTGATGGCACCTTGATCAACCGAGTGAAAAAAATCCCCGACGCCAATAAACAAAACCTCACCACCTATCGTCAACACGGAGGGCTCTTCACACTGGCCACTGGACGAAGCTATATCGAAGCCAAGCATTTCATCAAGGAGTTGCAAATCCAACTCCCGGTGATCCTTTGCAACGGAGCTCTGATCTATGATCCCTCCACAGACGTATTGTCACCGATGGCCACTATGGAACGGGAGCTCGTATTCGATACCTTGACTGAGCTGAAGAAATTGGAGGTCTTGGACATCTTCGTCTATACCTTGGATCGGGTGTATGCCACCGGGATCAGCTCCTACTCCCGATCCGCCATTGAAGTCAAAGAGTTTCCCCTG
This sequence comes from Kroppenstedtia sanguinis, assembly GCF_050433445.1. NCBI lineage: Bacteria > Bacillati > Bacillota > Bacilli > Caryophanales > Thermoactinomycetaceae > Kroppenstedtia > Kroppenstedtia sanguinis. The sequence goes on from NZ_JBNPXF010000013.1 coordinate 670, forward strand.
GAACTGATCGACACATTCGACCATATTCCCCAAGTTCCCCTGATCAAGCTGGTGGCGGTAGCCAAGGAAGAGGCGATGCAGCCCTTCCGTCAGTGGATGAGACAGGTGAACTACCCCGGCGAATTGGTCCAATCGGCGGACAACTATTTTGAGCTTCTTCCCTCCAATGTCTCCAAAGGAAACGCGGTTCAGTCTCTGGCAGAAAAACTGAATCTGACCATAGAACAATGCGCGGTCATCGGCGATCACCTGAATGACCTATCCATGGTAGAAGTGGCTGGGATCTCCGCCGCTGTTGCCAATGCCCATTCCAAGCTGGTACAGGCGGCCCGTTATGTGATGCCCAGCAACGAGGAGGCCGGAGTCGCCCACTTCATCCGCCACCATCTACTAACCACTACCCCTCAAGCACAGGGACAATAAATAACCTGGACAAAAGGATCGGCGCGGAAAATATCCGCGCCAGTTTTCTTTACTGCGATTAAATAAGCCCACGGAGAATGAGGTGAACCAGAAACAGACCCGAGATGATATACATGGGTGCTGGTACCTCCCGCCCTCGCCCCGCCCCTAGTTTCAGCAAGGCATAACCGACAAAACCGAAGGCGATCCCATCGGGTATACTCTGACTCAAGGGAATCAAGGCAATGATCAGAAATGCCGGGAACCCTTCACTAAAATCCTGCAGCGGGATCCAACGGATATTCTCCAGCATCAACCCACCGATCAGGATCAAGATGGGGGCGACAGCACTATCCGGAATCATGCCCATCCACGGGGCTACAGCCAGTGTGCCCAGAAAGAGCAACCCCGTCGTCACCGCGGTCAAGCCGGTCCTTCCTCCTGCTGTGATCCCCGCCGCCGTCTCTACCGCAGCCACGGTGGGGCTGGTTCCCAGCCATCCACAAGTCAGCGTGGACAGAGAGGCGGCTTTCAACACCCGGGAACTTTCATCTTTCCGCTGGAGCATTTTCAACTGCCCCTGGATCAACCCGAAATTTTCAAAGGTGATGACCATAGTGAGAGAAAAGACCGCCACCCAAAAAGGAAGTGTGAACCAACTGGCAAAAGAGAAGCCTCCAAACAACAGAGAGTAGGCATCCAGGGAAAGCGTTGATTCTCCACCGGCTTCCGTCAAGCCACTGCATATTCCCAACACCGTTCCTGTCGCCAGGGTCAGTAAAAGACTTCCCGTAACCTTCCGCACATATAAGACCAAGCCGACTGCCAAGGTAGCGCAGGTCACCAGTACCCGAGGCTCTCCAAGGTCCCCCAGGGCCAGGAGGGTGCGGGGATCGGAAACCACCAGCCCCCCTTTTTGTAGGCCGATCAGGGTCAACAGAAGTCCGATCCCCACAGTGATCGCCTCTTTAAGCGACCCCGGCACTGTCCTTTGCAACACACCTGACAGAGGACTGAATGCGACCCAGACAAACAGCACCCCGGAAACCAACACCACCGCCAGTGCCTCTGACCAGGACAGACCCATCTTCTGGACGAAGGTATAGGTAAACAGAACATTGATCCCCATCCCGGGAACCATGACGATCGGTGCGTTCGCCCATAAGCCCACCAGCAGACAGCCGACGCAGGATGCGAAAACGGTCGCCACCACCCCTGCCGTCACAGGGATGCCAGCGTCAGACAAAATGGCAGAATGGACAGCCACGATATAGACGACCGTTACAAAGGTGGTCAGACCCGCTATCAACTCCTGCCGGAGCGTGGTTCCGTGTTCCCTGAGCTGAAACCAACGTTGCAAATAACGATCCAACAAGTTAAAACCTTCTCATAAAAAACCCTCCACCCAACCGTGATACGATCGCATCACGATACTCATTGTAACGGATTCCCATGGTAAAGTGAAGTTATATGGAGTTTGAGGAGGAATGGTATATGACCAAGAAACGACTTCGGGAGCACGGCTACTCCGTTGGACGTCTCCCCACAGGAGTACACAACAGCATCACCGATGTGGCACAGGTTCAGGTGGGCCATACCACTCTGAAAGAACCGTCGCAAGGCATTCTTACCGGCGTAACCGCCATCCTCCCTCACAGCGGGAATCCTTTTCAGGAAAAGGTGGCCGCCGCTGTCCATGTTATCAACGGTTTCGGAAAAACCACCGGCCTGATCCAGATTGAGGAACTGGGTGTGCTTGAATCTCCCATCCTGCTGACGAATACCTTCAGTGTCCCCGCGGTAACGGAAGGGGGGCTTCGCTGGCTGATGGAAGCCAACCCCACCCTCGGAAGACAGGATGGAACCGTCAATGTGGTGACCGCCGAATGCAACGACGGCCTGCTCAACCAGATTCGCGGTCTCCATGTCCGACCGGAACACGCCTTGAAAGCGATTCATAGTGCCCAGAGCAACCGGCCTGCAGAGGGTGGGGTGGGAGCTGGCACGGGGATGGTCTGCTTCGGATGGAAGGGCGGGATTGGAACCGCTTCTCGACGGGTGTCCGTTCCCGGCCTCTCGGGTCATATCGGATCACTGGTCCTGACCAATTTCGGCGATCCCGAAGATCTGACCATCCTTGGCGTGCCAATGACAGGCCTGCGGGAAAGACCCACACCTTCCTCCACAGACGGATCCATCATCATCGTCCTGGGCACAGACCTTCCCCTGGACTCCCGCCAACTGAAACGGCTGGCCAAACGAGCCACCTTCGGTCTGGCGCGGACCGGATCAATCGCCCATCATGGAAGTGGGGATATCGTGATCGCATTCAGCAATGCTAACCGACAACCCCACCGGTCTGAGACTCCAGTCCTTACCTCTCGTCGCATTGCGGAAGACGGTCCCCTGATCTCCCTTTGCTTCCGGGCCGCTGCAGAGGCCACCGAGGAGGCGATCCTCAACTCCCTCTTCCTAGCGGAGACCGTCACCAGCAGAGAGGGACGGACCGTAGCCGCCCTGCCCCAGAAAGAGGTTTTAAAATGGCTTCGAAAGTACAAGAGACCCCTAGAATCAGGCTCTCTCCACCCATTTTCCGGTTAATCAACAGCCCTGAAAACCCGTATTCATCAAAAAGGAAAAGGAGGAGAAAGCGATTCCCCTCCTTTTTTCAATCCGTCGGTCTTGATTCTTCAACTTTTTCGAAGAGAAAATTTAGTGGAAAGCCAGGTTTCATGGGTATAAGCCATCTCCCAAAAGGCCAATTCATACTCTTTGGCAATGGCGAACTGTTCCATCATTTTTTCCCGCTCTTTGTCACTCGCTTCTTCCGCCAGACGATCCAAAAGGTCTATCTGTTCCTGCGTGGACGTCTGGAACCATTCGCTTGCATAAGTCTGAATCCAGTTTTGATAGATGGTTTGCTGAGGCTTTGCATCTTGATAAGTTTTTCCAATGTCGGCATACAACCAATAACATGGAAGCATAGCCGCGACGGTTTCCCCCAGACTTCCCGAGAGCGCCGCCCGGTATAGATGAGATGTGTAAGCATAAGCCGTAGGTGCCGGCTTGAATTGTGTCATCTCTTCCGCAGTGATACCGAGTATTTTAGCATGTTCTTGATGGACGGTCAGCTCCGCCTCCGCAGTCAGCTTCGCTTTTTCTGCGAGCATGGAGGTCACATGAAAATCATCCGCCTGAGCCGCTGCCATGGCGTGGACCTTGCCATAGTGTTTCAGATAATAGATGTCCTGGAGAACATAGTACCTAAAGGTTTCTAGAGGAAGCTCCCCACTTACAATCCCCAAAACAAAGGGGTGATGGAGACTCAGCGCCCAACTTCTCCGAGTCGACTGATACAATTTTTCCGTAAATCTCATCAAAAAACCCTCCTCTGCAACTCTTTTCCGACCACATCGAGGGAGAGGAAGGTCAATCTACCCCATCATTTCATGGGATTTCAGCTCCACTTCCCTCCGCTGGCATCAACCAGATCAGGTTCCAAGGGTTTTAAAGTTCATACTTTAATCTCAGCCTTTACAATCAGGCACCCCTAGCGGAAAAGAATTCAGTTTTCACACTCATCCTATCATCACAGGAGAAAATGTCAAACCTACGATAGGTTCCTTGAGAAATTCCTTTGTACTCCATAATGCTCATGAAAAAACGGGCCGGATCTCCGGCCCGTTTTAAGTCCTTATGGTCGGGGTGACAGGATTTGAACCTGCGACCCCCTGCTCCCAAAGCAGGTGCTCTACCAAGCTGAGCCACACCCCGATGATTTAGGTGCGGTGTACCTACAACCCAAATGCAAGTCATTCAAGCACTCCAGCCGAGAATCACAACCGCTTCTCTATTATATATCAGGGAGATCTTTTTCTCAAGGCCAAAAATAAAGAAGGATTGCTACCATCAGGTCGTGGCAGAAAAACTTCCGTATAAACGGAAGATAAATCACCATAATAGCAATAGAAAGGAAGAGCGGTTCACCTGAATCAAACAAAGGAGGTGTCTGATGTGAACAGAAAAGAGGGGATGGAAGATCCAATGGCAAACAAATATATGCCGATGACTTCCATTTTGAGCGGGACGGGACAAGAAGTGCTTCCTGATCTTTACTGTTATACGGATCAGATTGTAAATGTGGTATTAGTGGGCAATCCCGACCAAGGAGATCACTGGGTCTTAGTTGACACGGGAATGCCCGATACAACCAATCGCATCGTGGATATTGCAGAAAAACGGTTTGGTAAAAACAGTCCACCCCAAGCGATTATTCTCACCCATGGCCATTTTGATCATGTGGGGACAGTGGTTGACTTGGTTGAAAAATGGGGAGTGCCGGTTTATGCCCATGAAGCAGAACTTCCTTTTCTGACTGGAAAGTTGAGCTACCCGGAGCCCGATGGTTCAGTTGAAGGCGGACTTGTCGCCAAATTGTCCCCCCTGTTCCCGAATGAATCGGTCAATCTGGGATCTCATGTCTCTGCGCTTCCCGGTGACAGCAAGATCCCCCACATGCAAGGTTGGCGCTGGATTCATACACCGGGACATGCACCCGGACATATCTCCCTATTTAGGGATCAAGACCGTTCACTCATTGCGGGGGACGCATTTATCACTGTGAAACAAGATTCGCTTTATAAAGTGACGACACAAGAGAAGGAAATCAACGGTCCGCCAAGGTATTTCACCACCGATTGGGACTTGGCGAGGGAATCCGTCGAAAAACTGGCGGCTTTAAAACCTACTGTTGCGGTGACCGGCCACGGGCAACCTCTATCCGGTAAAGAGCTGACGGAAGGCCTGGATCAATTGGTGAAGGAATTTGACACTAGAGCAGTTCCCGATTATGGACGCTATGTGAAACACTGATTGTGATTATATTGGATTCAGGTCACCGTATCTGGGTAAATCACAGGCGTGTTGATTCGCCATATTATAGGTGGGGAGATCGTGCTCACCCACGCGACCGTTGCCATCCGACGGGCCGCTTTCGAATCTGACCATCGGGCAGGGGCAAATCCTTACGAAGAAGGTTCCCCCTAAGCACCCTCTCCTAAGACTTCTCTCCACTGAGTCCAATGGTTTCCTCTTTAGCCTACCTGTGGTCCATCCTCTAACCCCAGGGCTTCGGCCCCTTTGGATGGTAGTGCCTGTGGTGCATCCTCTGATTCCAGGGCTTCAGCCCCTTTGGATGGTAGTGCCTGTAGTACAAAGGTCGCTTAGATAGCACGACTCCCTTCCGTCTCCCATTTCCTGGTGAATCAACAGCCCTGGGTAAATCACATGGGTGAAGATGTATAGGGAAAGCCGGGGTGCCCGCAAAATCTCAGTCTAAGCCGAAAGTTAGCGTCTGATATTCAGGTGTCAACTTGTTTAGTTTGGGTTTCATGACTTTAGGGCCTGTCTGGCGGATCAGCTACTGATTGCTACTGTATAAAACGGTTCGGGCAATGCCGATAAAGTATTCCGATTCCCTAACGATATGATCCAATATCGTTTTGGCGATCAAAGAATTCTTAGCTGCCGAGCTGTGAGTTTTAATCTGGCGACACAGTTCAATAAATTTCATGCTTTCATCCAAACTGAATGTAACAAGCTGGATCACCTGATTGTGCAGTTGTTTATGGACATATGTGCTACGATTGACGGATTCCACGAAACTGACTGCTTTTTGATGCGTCTCCGACAGGGCTTGCTCCCATTTTTTCAGCGCATCTACATACTTTTCCTCCAAATGATCCAGAGCCTCCCGAATGACCACCGTGTGCTCTTCCTCCTGCAATTTCCAGAACTCCACCTCATCCAAAATTCGCAACGGCATCTGCTGACCATAGTAAAATTGTATCTTTATTCCCCCTGTTCTCAGAGCTAATCTCTTTCTAACTGTATAATAAAAAGGAGAGAGTTATGCTTCGGATGGGGGGAAGCTGCAACATTTGATATCATCAATCATCTCTCACGTACTATTTTTTAACGTAAAAAGACGGGAGCTACTTATACCTGTAGTCTCCCGTCTTTCCTTTATGGTACCGAAGGTGGGACTCGAACCCACACTCCCGAAGGAACACGATTTTGAGTCGTGCGCGTCTGCCAGTTCCGCCACTTCGGCTCATATGCTTTTCTCTCAAGGACATTTTCAATTATATAACGCAGAAATCCCCATGTCAACATAAAATACAATATTCTACTCCCTTTTCGGTTCCGTGATTCAGATACCTGTAATCGCTGTATTTTTCTTCAGTTCAGGGCGCCTCTGCTTGCATTCTCCGCGACTCAATCCCTCCTGAAAAAGCTTAGTGAAGACCATTGTGATTTTGGTTCGTCAGGTACCGCAATGTGAAACCCTATCCGATCTGCCCGACCCCTAGCTATGTGTTTATCAGACACCCCTAGAAAAGGCTTGGTTCTATTACCTATTTCTTGGTGAGCAAATCACAAATTCGTAGATCGATTTATATATTATAGCATCAGGAGAGAAAGGAGTTGATTCCCCGCAATGTCCCAACGGATGACCCAATCCAAGTTGAATAGTAAGCAGATGGAACAGCAGATGGAACAGGTTTCCCGCCAACTGGAGGACCACATCCGGAAACAGATCTACGATGCAATTAATGATTTTTTAAATGAAGATCCTCTCTCCAGCTCATCATCCAATCATCCCGACCAGAAAGTAACCACGGCTCAAACACAGCAACAAAAAGGGACTGAACCGATCGGAAATATGTTTCACAGCCTTGCCAGCTTTCTAAATAGTGCCGTCGGTTTCAGCATGAGCACAATGAACCAACAAAAGAGACAGCTACTCCGGAAAGCCCAACAGCAAATGCAGATGAACCAGCAACCTGTCAGCCCCCCTTCTTCCAACAATCAACCCCCTTCCAATCCAAACAGGTAACCTGAGTTCTCCTCACATCCCAGCCGTCGAATTCCTCGCTTCTACCTCGTTGATATGGAGGTAATGTCATGGATCAAAAGCCGATTCAGGCAAAGGTTAACCAACTGGCTACGCAGTTGGAAAACCAGATTCGCAGTAAAATGGGCACCCAGGTTCAACAAAACCTGCGCACAGCCCAAATCAATCCCAGTACCCTGATTGAAAATTTATTGACCAATGTCAACGGATTATTGACGAGTGTGGGGAACCTGGTCACGGGGCTATTAGATGATCTGACCCCCACAGCTCCGGAAACACCTCCCTCCTCGTCTCAATCTCAACAAAGTTCTCCCCTCGGTTTCAAAAAAGATTAAAAGGAGTGGCCTAAATGAACTGCTGGTGCATTAAAAAAAGAAAGAGAAGAAGATCAAACCTTCGTGTGAAAAGAGAGAGGTTTGGAGCTGCCGCCAATACAGTAAACCGCGCGGACACTCGAAACACCGCCGGGTTGGTCAACGTCATCGTCCAGGTTCCCATCCAAATCGGTTCCGACAGCAGCAACTTGGTGGGCAGCGACGACAACGCTGTCAGCCAAGGAATCTAACTCTTTTCTTTATCCATCCAGTGTACCGACCTCAGGTTCGTACACTGGATTTTTTCGATGTCGATCAACCTGTTTTCTCCCGTGTATAAATTGAAACCTGATCTGATAACCTAAAGGTAAAGAGGGTGTCCCACCTTTTGATTTTGAGGAGCGATAGGGTTGAAGAAACAAAAGTATTATGTGGCGCTGAACTCAGGAGAAATTATGGGAGAAATCCTACAACAACCCACAGATTCCAGCTATACCTTTGAAATTGAAGCGACGGAAAGTGAAGTCCGTCAACTGAATTCCCTCCTCGGCAACCTGACCACCGGAGATATGGGAACCTTTTGGAATGCTCATATCCCCTTTCTCTACTATAACGAATCAGGGAAGAACGAAGGATACGATCAAAGCTACCAACAAATTTATGAGACCTTGTATCAACTGGGAACTCCAAATACCAAAAAACAGATCGAGCAGCTCGGTCTGCTCCAGATGGGACAGGACAGTTGGGATCCCGAAGGCCCCGTTTATTGAAAAAGCCGGGACTGATGTCCCAGCTTTCTCCTTACTCCATCTGTCGGATCCGCTCCAAAATCCCCTGTTTAGGCAGGATCGCCTGAACAAAAGTGCCTGCTCCAACCAGGGATTTGTCATGCTCCCCTCGGACGGAACAAACCACTTTGGATGGTTTCACTTCGATGGCTTCTGCTGTGAAGGTGACCTCCTTGCCCACAGGAGCGGGCGCCCGATGTTGGATGGAAATCTCACTGCCCACCCCTTCCTCCCCCGGCTCCAGAAAGGGGAGGATCACCTGGCGTCCCACCCATTCCATATAGTAGATCATGGAAACCGTAGACAGGGTGGGATGCACCTGATTCCCTCCGAAGGAAGCGGTCATCTCGTCGGTTACCGTCACTTGCATCTGTTTCCGGTGCCCTGGTTTCAATCCTGGTTTCATCCCTCACACCCCAAAAGGATTCAGTGGTTTGGAGCCGATATAAGCGTTGACGCTTTTGGTCTCAGTATATAGCTCAAGGGTTTCCAATGCCAACTCCCGACCGAAACCAGATTGTTTGTAGCCGCCGAAAGGAAGGCCTGGCATAGCGGAAAAGGGATTATTGATCATGACCGTTCCCGCCTGCAATTGAGCGGCCACCCGATGCGCCCGGCCAAAGTCCTGGGTCCAGAGAGTGGCAGCCAAACCGTAGATATTTTCATTGGCTTGGCGGATCGCCTCTTTTTCATCACTAAACTTCATGATGACCACCACCGGACCGAATATCTCCTCTTGGGCCACCCGCATCTCATTCGTCACATCCACTAGCACCGTCGGCAGATACCAGTGCCCCTTCTTAAACGCCTCCCCCTCGGGCCGTCCGCCACCATAGAGAACTCGGGCGCCCTCTTCCCGCGCCAGTCGGACATAGGAGTCGATCGTCTCCCACTGTGCGGCGGAGATGACCGCCCCCACATGGGTCTCTTTGCTGAAAGTATCACCCAGTTTCAGCTTTTTCGTCTTTTCCACGAATTTCTCCACAAAATCATCGTAGATAGATTCATGAACAAACAAGCGAGAGCGTGCCTCACAGGACATCCCGGTATTGTAGTAGATTCCGTAGACGGAGCCGGCCACGGCGGCATCGAGATCCGCATCGGCAAAAACCAGATTGGGAGATTTCCCACCCAGTTCCAGGGTGACCCGCTTTAGGGTAGCTGACGCCCCTTTCATAATATCTTTCCCAGTGCCGGTCTCCCCGGTGAAAGCCACTTTGTCCACTTCCGGATGTTCCACCAGATAGGCACCGATCTCCGATCCGCTCCCAGTCACCACGTTGAGCACACCGGCAGGCACTCCTGCCTCCTGACAAATCTCAGCCAATGCATAGGCTGTCACCGGTGTCAGAGTGGCCGGTTTCAAAACAATGGTGCATCCGGCGGCCAGGGCCGGAGCAATCTTCCAGGTAGCCATCATCAGTGGATAGTTCCAGGGAACGATCTGTGCACAAACCCCGACAGGCTCCTTCCGCGTGTAGTTCAAAAAGCCGTTGGGCACGGGTTTGGAATCCCCGGACAGGGTATGAACGGAGCCGGCGTACATCTCAAAATCTTCGATGGCTTGGTGTACCTGTCCCTGGGCGGCAGAGAGAGATTTGCCACTGTTCAACACTTCCAGTTGCACCAGATCCTCAAACCGTTCCCGCATGAGCGCCGCCACCCGGTTTAAGATCTGCCCCCGTCGGGAAGCGGGCCACTTGGCCCATTTGCTTTTTTCCAGGGCGTATCTGGCGGCAGCCACCGCCCGGTCGATATCTTTCCTGGTTCCCTTGGCCACCCGTGCGATCACTTCCCCCGTCGCTGGATTGTAAGTGTCAAACCACTCTTTAGAAGCGGATTCCACCTGCTCACCGTCGATCAGCAGGCGGTATTCCTCTTTCAGCAATCTGAACTTTGTCTCTTCCTTCAGCATAATCATCCTCCTCTGTGATCTCTGGGGCGGCTTCTTTTCTCCGCTCTCTCCACTTTCGCCCGCCCCGTTCGTGTCATTCCTTTGATGTTCTACGGCTCGATCCGCTCCACCAGCGTAGCAATCCCCTGCCCGACACCAATGCACATCGTGGCCAGGCCATACCGGCCCCGACATCTTCTCAACTCATGAACCAGTGTGGTCAAAATCCGGGCGCCACTGGCTCCCAGAGGATGACCGAGAGCGATGGCGCCTCCGTTGACATTCACCTTCTCCGGATCCATCTCCAACTCCTGTATACAGGCAAGGGTCTGAGCAGCAAAGGCTTCATTTAGTTCCACTCGGTCGATCTCCTCCATGGAGAGTCCCCTGCGCCGAAGCAACTTGCGTGTGGCAAAAATAGGCCCTAATCCCATCGTGTCAGGATTACATCCCGCAACTGCAAAAGAGTCCACCCGAGCCAAGGGGATCAGCCCCAGTTCCTCTGCCCTTCGACCTTCCATGATCAACAGGGCCGCCGCCCCGTCATTAATCCCGGAGGAGTTTCCTGGAGTGACGCTTCCTCCTTCCCGGAAAGCGGGTTGCAAGCCGCTCAGTTGCTTTCGAGTGATATCCGGTCGAAGGTGTTCATCCTTCTCCACCCTCAAGTTCTCCCCTCTGCGACCAGGAACGGGCACCGGGATCACTTCTTCTCGAAAACGTCCCTCCTCCCAAGCGGCGGCAGCCTTCCGCTGGCTGTCCAGGGCGAAGGCATCCTGCTCCTCCCGGCGGATTCCCCATTGTTCCGCCACGTTTTCCGCGGTCTCCCCCATAGCGATCGGCGGATGAATCTGGGCCATCTGAGGATTGACGAAGCGCCAGCCCAAGGTGGTATCCACCAAAGTCTGATTACCCCGGGGCAGAGCCTCTTCCGGTTTCAACATCACCCAAGGCGCCCGGGACATGCTCTCCACTCCACCGGCGATAAAGATGTCCCCCGCCCCCATCTTCAACGCCGCCACAGCCTGGTTGACCGCTTCCAGTCCCGAGCCGCATAGCCGGTTGACGGTGCTGCCTGCCACTTGTTGGGGCAATCCCGCTAGCAGTAGAGCCATCCGGGCCACGTTTCGGTTGTCTTCCCCCGCTTGGTTGGCACAGCCGAAGATCACATCTTCCACCGCCTCCGGATCCACCCCTGGATTTCGCTCCAACAGAGCCCGGATTACATGAGCGGCCAGATCGTCAGGCCGGACTCTGCTCAATCCGCCCCGGTAGCGGCCGATCGGGGTGCGCAAAGCGTCAATGATCACAGCTTCCCCCATGCAGTCACCTCTTTCCGACCTCTTTGTATAGATAAAACCCCCGGCCTGTGGCTCGCCCCAGCCGACCCGCATACACCATGCGCCGAAGCAAAGGGGCGGGCCTGTAACGATCATCTCCCAATTCGGAAAAAAGGCCTGTCAAAATCCACAGGATTTGATCCACCCCCACCTGATCCGCCCACTCCAGGGGGCCCTGGGGATGGTTGGTTCCTTTTTTCATCGCCAGATCGATATCCTCCACAGTCGCCGCTTTTTCTGCCAGCACATAGGCGGCCTCATTCACCATCAAGGCTAGTGTGCGCGGGAACACCAGACCCGGTTCATCCTCCAGGATTTCCACTCGTTTCTTCCAGCGCTCCCACCAGCGTACCCGTCCTTGCCAGCTGGGATCTTCCTCCGCCTGCAAGGGGCGGCTCACTTCCACAACCTCCATCGTCGCCAACAGCAGGGGGGAGAAACCCGCCACCTGCTCCGGTCGGTTCATCCAGGAGGCGACCCGGGTGCAACTGACATGAAGAGTAGAGGTGAAAATGGGGGTGTCAAGGGGGACAGCCTCCTCTGCCTGAAGTAACCGCTCCCTCTTTCTCTCGACGGGGCCAGCGAGCACATCGATAACGGCGGTCACCCCTTCACCGGGCTTCTCCCCTGCCTCCTGCGGGACCACTTGGGCACCCCACTGCCGAAAACAGGCGGCTGCCTCCTGGGCCAGGGGGCCATCGCCTACCAGCAACACCTTATCCATCATAAGTATAGTGCCCCCTTCCCACCTTACGCCCGAGGGAGCCACTCTCCATCAGCATCCGCTGCTCCGGATGAGGACGGTAACGAGGATCTTGGAAGAAACCTTCGTAAACGGAGACCGAGGCGGCATAATTGATATCGATTCCGATCAGATCTTGCAACTCAAAAGGCCCCATCTTAAACCCTGCTGAGCGAAGAATCCGGTCCAGTTGTTCTTTCTCTGCCACCCCGTCCCCCACCATCCGGTAAGCTTCCAAGTGGAAAGGGCGGGCCACCCGATTGACTAGAAACCCGGGGGTATCTTTTACCCGGACCGGATGCTTGCCCAGGGAATGGACAAAGCCTACGGCCTCTTCCACCACTTCCGGGGCAGTCCGTATCCCCTTCACCACTTCCACCAAGGGCATCGCCGGAGCTGGATTAAAGAAGTGAAGACCCAGCATCCGCTCCGGTCGCCGCAGAGCCGAGGCAATGGCGGTGATGGAAAGTGAAGAGGTGTTGGTAGCCAGCACGGCCTCCTCCCCGATCCCCTCTTCCAGCCGGGTAAACAGCTCCCGCTTCACCTGCAACCGCTCCACCACCGCCTCGATCACCCAGTCGGCGGCGGCTAACTCTTCCAAACGAGTAGTGGGTCGGAACCGAGCCCTAGTTTCATCCGCCTCTTCCTGGGAGAGCCGCCTCTTTTCCACCTGACGGTTCAGCCGTTTTGAAAGCCCATCCATTCCCTGATCCAGAGTCTGTTCCCCGACATCCCAGAGGTGAACGACATAACCGGCGGAAGCCAGAACCAGGGCGATTCCTGCCCCCATGGTCCCCACCCCCAGCACAGCGGTTACGGGCTTTTCCTCCATCTTTATCCCTCCCGGTCCACTTCACCGATCATCATGGTGACCCGAGAACCGGCAAAGCCCATCAGATCTTTGGCGGTAGCTTTCCCCGCAGGAGAGTTCATAGCGGCATCCAATGCGTCACGGTCCGCAAAATACATGGCCGCTTCCAGATAATATGGAGCTTCCCCGCCCATGGGAGCTCCCTGAATTCGGGTCACCTCCAGTTTTTTCAGACCCGGCATCTTTTCCACCAGGGGCGTATGCACCTGTTCGTAATGTTTGTCGAAAGACTCTGGATCCTCGGGATAGCGATACAATGCGATCAATTTCACCATGGATCTCACCCCTTCTCATCATATATACGAATGGACTTTCCCCCGCTTCATCCCCGATTCAACTGCGCTGATCGATCACCCGCAAAGCCTTGCCTTCGCTACGTGGGATCGACTGCGGGGCTTTCAATGTCACACCGGTGGTTACACCCAAGGTCTCCTTCAACACCTCCTGCAACCGCTTACATATTTGTTTGCATTTTTCGTGCTCTGGATCGAACCCCCCTTCCATCGACTGGAGCAAGCTATCGGATCCCTCCACTTCCAGAGTGATCCGATCCATTCCCCCTTCCCGACTGACCAACAGTTGGTAGTGGGGAGCCACTTCCTCCACTCCCAACACCACTGCCTCCATCTCCGAGGGGAATAGATTGACCCCGCGGATAATCAACATATCATCCAGCCGCCCCTTAATACGGGACATCCGGGTATGAGTGCGTCCACAGCGACAAGGTTCCCGCTGCAGAGAAGCGATATCTCCCGTCCGGTAGCGAAGCACGGGGAAGGCCTCCTTGGTGAGCGAGGTGAACACCAGCTCCCCGAGCTCTCCATCCGGGAGAGGCTCCCCTGTCTCAGGGTCCACCACCTCCGCCAGAAAATGATCTTCAGCGATATGGAGCCCCTCCTTGGCTTCCCGGCACTCCATGGCCACTCCGGGACCGATCACCTCTGACAAGCCATAGATATCCAAGGCATCGATTCCCCACTGCGCTTCCAAAGTATCCCGCATTTCCTCCGTCCAAGGTTCCGCGCCGCAGATCCCATATTCCAAAGCGGTGTTCTGAGGGTGGTCGCCCTCTTCCTTTATTTTTTCTCCCAGACTGAGGAGGAAGGAGGGGGTGCCTGCGATTCCCCGAGGGCGAAAATCACGGATCAGTGCCGCCTGTCGGGAACGATTGCCGCCGGAGACAGGAACCACCGTCGCCCCGAGTCGTTCCGCTCCATAGTGCAATCCCAATCCCCCAGTAAATAGACCATAGCCATAAGCATTGTGAAACACATCCCCGGCCCGCCCTCCGGCAATCACGATGGCACGGGCACAAACTTCCGCCCAATGTCGGAGATCGTTAGAGGTATAGCCCACCACCGTCGGTTTACCCCGAGTTCCGGAGGAAGCATGAATACGGGACAGCTCCTCCTGCTCCACAGCAAACAACCCAAAGGGATAATGATCCCTGAGATCCTTCTTATATGTGAAAGGGAGGTGGTGAAGTTCTTTTAAACTCTGGATGTTATCCGGCTGCACCCCGGTCTCCTCCAGCTTTCGCCGGTAAAAGGGAACCAGGTGATATACCCGGTCCACAGTCCACCGGAGGCGATCCAATTGGAGTTTCTCCAGTTCACGCCGGGGCATGGTTTCAAGTTCAGGCTGAAACAAGAAGGTTCCTCCTCCCGGTCAAATAGGTTTCATCCCTTCAAAGGGCTGGTGACAATTGCGGCAGTAAAAGATGGACCGGCAGGCCGTGGGACCGAACAGATTGAGCACTTCGCCCCCCTCGGCACCGCAGAAGGGGCACTCCGGCGCAAGGTCCATGGGATCTTCCCCTCTGGCTCGGGGCGGAGCGATCCCGAAACCCCTCAGTTTTTCCCGACCTTCCGGTGTGATGCGTTCGCTGGTCCAGGGTGGGTCCATCACAAAGGAGACCTTCACCTGGGCCACTCCCTTCACTGGGGATAACTTTTCCTTCACGTGGTCGGCAATCCAATCCAAGGCGGGGCAACCAACAAAGGTAGGAGTAAGTTCCACCCATACCTCCCCGGCCTCCGCGGTCACCTGGTTGACCATTCCCAACTCCACAATGCTGAGGTCGGGTATCTCCGGATCCTTCACCTCCTGCAAAGCTTCCATCAACTCTGGAACCATGGTTTCCTTCATCTCCATCCCTCCCTACCAGCAAGCCGCCGGGTCTGAAGTGTATACTTCAGACAGGGTTCTGATCATCTCCGCCAAATCTTGGGTATGTTCACCCGAGCGGCCCTGCAACTCCGGTTGTGGCGGAAGTCCCGGCCAGAGGAGCTCCGCCTCCTGAAAGACCGGCTTCACCCGCTCCACCCAGCGATGCATCAGCTCACCCGACCCGCATTGGATCAGGCCGTGACGGAGCAATTCCTCCTCCCCTTCCCCCAAGGAGAACAGATCGCCCACTTCCGGCCACACCTCGGCCAGCGCCTGTTCCATCCGGTGGCGGGCCTCCCCGCCCCCACGGGCGAGGCGGATGAACCACAGCTTTAGGTGCAGCAGATGATAGTACTCTTCCCGCTGGATCTTGGCCATCCCTTGCGCCAAGGGACGGTAACTGGAAGCGAGGAGCGCCTCGGTCCGGACATCGTCAAACATATCATAGAGAAAATGACGCAGAATCGTCTTCGCCCAATCTCCATTGGGCCGTTCCATCAACACCGCATTCCGCCGCTCATTCAGCCCACGGGAAAAGGCCAAGGTATCGGGATCCGCCTCCCCCAGCTCATGGAGCCGTTCCAGATGGAATATGGCATGACCCACCTCATCCTGAGCAATAGAGCTAAAGGCGACATCCCCTTCCAAGTCCGGAGCCACTCCCAGCCACTCGGAATCCCGGTGTCCCAGACAAAGCTCATCGTCAGCCAACTGATACAACAATTCCACCAGCGCCTTCCGGTATGTGGGATCCTGCCGAGCCTGATCTGCCTGTTCGATGTTCATCTCGCCTCCCCCCTATCTTCACTCCCGGATGGGGTTTCCTTCAGATCCCGAACGATATCCTCCAGATGCAACGCTCGCTCCCGGTACATTTTCCAAAGGCGTCCGTTTTCCGAATAGCCCCCCACTTCCCGATACCGCCGATCCATCTCCCGGGCGAACCAATCCGGTTCATCATAAGAAGTCGCGTAAATCCCGTTCCGAGGGACAATCCAGAGATTGACGGCTTTCTCCCTGCGCAAAAAATTTTCTCGGGCAGTCAACAGAGCTACATCTGGGGAGGGAGCGACCACGCTTCCCACATGGACATGGAAGTCTGCCTGAGTCTTCTGCACAAACACCTCAAACACGTCGTATTCCCCACGTCGCTTTTGGTCATCCATCTTCTTTTCACTCCTTTATCCCCATCACACGCTCTGTAACTCCCGAGAGCGGACCATCGCTTCCCGAACCCATCGCTGCTCTTCATGGGCGAACCGCCGGAGCCCGATCCGCTCCACCGATTTGGGACCCCGGTTCCGTTTCACAATCTCCCCGAACTTCTCCCAATCCGGCGGGGTGAAGTTCCATCTGCCTTCCTTCTCATCGTAGGAGAGGTCCGGGTCGGGAATGGTCAGCCCCAGAGAGCGAATCCGCGGTACATACTTATTTAAAAATTGTTGGCGAAGTTCCTCATTGGTCTTCGTCCGGATCTTGTAATCCAGCATCCGCCGGGCCGCTGGCGTCACTTCCACCGGACCGAAGAAAAAGAGAAGCGATTCCCACCAGCGGTTGACCGCCTCCTGCAACATCTGTCGCTGCATTTGGGTCCCTCCAGCCAGGGCGAGGATGATGTTTTCTCCGTGTTGCATGTGAAAGCTCTCCTCCGCACAGATTCGCTTCAACACCCGAGCATAAGGGCCATAGGAAGTGCTGAGCAGGGCCGCTTGATTGACGATGGCCGCCCCGTCCACCAACCAACCGATCACCCCAGCATCCGCCCAAGTGGGAGACTCCATGTGAAACACATTGTGAAATTTGACCCGTCCTTCAATCAGGTCCTCAATCAGATCTTCCCGGGTCTTACCCAAGGGGGCGGCCAAGTCCTCCGCCACCCGCAACAAAAGCTGGCCATGTCCCACCTCATCCTGCACTTTGGCCATAATCGCCAGTTTCCGCTTCAGAGTCGGAGCCTTGGGCACCCACTCTTTCTCCGGGAAAGCTCCCATGATCTCGCTAACACCGTGCATATGAATCAGTTTAAGAAGCAACTTCCGGTACTCCTCAGGCATCCAGTCCGTCGCCTCGATCTTCTCGCCACGCTGGATCCGCTCCATGAAGCGGGCATGGCGCTCCTCCAGACTCACCGATTCTCGCCTCCTTCGCCGCCGGTGAATCCCGACAGCAAGATGGTGGTAAAACGGTCTGCCACTTCCTCCGGCGACAGATCTCCCTGCGGGTTATACCATTGATACAGACCATTGGCCGCCGACAGGATCAGCAGGCGGGCAAACTTTTCATCGGCCAGTCGGAAACGACCTCTCTTCACCCCTTCGCTTAACAACTCCGCCCACATCGCCTCATACTCGTCCCGTTTCTCCTGGATGATCCGGCGCCGCTCCTCCGTAAGCGCCTTCCATTCATGAAAGAAGACCGTCGCCGCCTCCAGATTTTCCGTGATCACCCGGATGTGGGCCACCAGCCCCTTCCGCAGTTTGATCACCGGATCCTC
Source organism: Kroppenstedtia sanguinis (assembly GCF_050433445.1). Taxonomy (NCBI): domain Bacteria; kingdom Bacillati; phylum Bacillota; class Bacilli; order Caryophanales; family Thermoactinomycetaceae; genus Kroppenstedtia; species Kroppenstedtia sanguinis. The sequence continues at coordinate 18,597 of NZ_JBNPXF010000013.1, forward strand.
GTCGCTCCTCACCACCGGCCGCAGGGAACGGAGAAACAACTCCGCCCCTCGATCCGTGATCTCAAAGAGAAGATCTTCCTTGGACTTGATATGGGCATACAAGCTTCCGGAGAGAATGCCGCTGGCTTCGGATATATCCCGGATCGTCGTCCCGTGATATCCCTTGGTGCGAAACAACTGACTGGATTTTTCCAATATTTGTTCCCTACGTCCGATTCGGGACATCGTGCAAAACACCTCACCTACTCAAAACAAGCGCTTGCTTGTTTTCAGATTACACAACAACAGGAATGTTGTCAATGGTCTGATTATTATTCTCGATGCTAGAAGCCTTGTGAAAAAGTCATCATCCCCACGTGCCAAAATCTTTTTTCTCCCCCACCCCATCCCGCCCCTCTGCAAACGCAAGTTCACCTTGTCTGAAAACGCTGTTGAATTACAATAGACATGGATCTCGGTTCAATTGGAGGGTAGCTGATGGAATCTCCACACATCGATCATCATACCTATAACAGCCGCAAAACCTTGTGGCAGTGGCTCGGTTTTCTGGCGCTCTCCACTTTAATGGTGCTGGCTATTGCGATCATGTGGGTCGGTCCCATCTTGGCGGTGGTGGGGTTTGATTGGAGTCATCCAGAATACCAATTTTTTATCATCTCCTGCTTTGCCTTGGGATACCCTATGGGACTCTGGGGTGCAATTGAGGGTGTCAAGCTTTTTAGGGAAACCTTGTCCAACTACCGAAAGCCCGGTGGGATGAGTATCACGGAGAATGCGATCCTCTATGACGCTTATAACCGGCAAACCAAAAACTACGAGAAAGGAAGTATTCCTTTTTCCAACATCCTGAAATGTGTGGTGGCACCGAAAACCAGAGAGATACCGAATGATGACCCAGGCTCGCTTCAAGTAAAACGCTATCTTTATTATCCAGCAGTTCATTTTGTTTATGAAGCGGGAGGAACAAAAAAAACGAACACTCTTGCCGGAGAGGCAGAATTGATTGACGATCTGTTGACCCGGCTGCAGAAGTTTGACGTCCCCATGTGGATTACAGAGTACGACTTGACCTTTGTTCCGCACCAGAAGAAGGTGGAGACACTAGAAGAAGGTCCGTTGGAGTGCAAACCTTTAGATTTTCGGGGTCGCATCGAAGAGTTCATTCCCATCACTAGAACACACAAAACTCCCAAGCGCTACGGCAAAGCCTATTTGGAATGGACAGAACAACAATCGAGGGAGCAAAAGGTAAAGCGAAAGTCGATCCCTTATGGGGCCATCTACATTGGACAGGCGTTGCTGTTTGGATTGACTTTGTACGGGAGTACCCAGGAATGGTTTGCTCCGGATTCTATCTTCGCCTGGGGTTTACCCCTCATCGGAATGGTCGGATCCTATGTCGCCTTTCTCTGCCGACTGAAACGAATCCGATTTTGGAAAACTGTGATTCATATCATCTTGACCTTTGGGGTCTTGTTTTGGGTTACAGTTTTTGCCTATGCTTTTGGAGCGATCGATATTAAAGAAACTTTCCTCTCGTGCTTCGGCTCGTTTATAGTATTCTGTCTGTCCAGTCCCTTTTATTACATGATCGTTTGGTCGTATCTGCCTATACCTCTACCGAACTCTATGTTCCACGATTCCACCCATCAAGAGCCAACTATGAAAGGATGATGTTCGATGGACCTTGGTTTGAAAAACCGTGTCGTATTTATCACAGGGGGTTCCAAAGGAATCGGCAAAGCGATTGCCAAGGCATTCAAAGATGAAGGAGCTCAGGTAGCCATCGCCGCCCGAAACCGGGCCTCCTTGACCGAGGCCAGCGAAGAGCTCGGTGGCGTCTCCGTCTACGATGGGGATTTCATGCAAAAGGAAGACCGGGAACGGGTCTTCCGGCAACTGTTGGAGGATTTCGGCACCATCGATGTGCTGGTGAACAACGTAGGGGGTAGCAATGGCGGAACAGTGGCGGAAACCGACCTGGATCTGTTTGAACAGGCAATGGAGCTCAACTATTTCTCCACTGTCCATTTCAGCCGGCTCGCCTTTGATGCAATGAGGAAGAAGAAAAGCGGCTGCATCCTCAATATTTCCTCCATCTACGGGCGGGAATCCGGCGGAAAGGTGAGCTACAACAACGCCAAAGCGGCGGTGATCAGTTTCACCAAAGCCCTCGCCGATGAAGCGATCCCCCACGGGGTCCGTGTCAACGGCATCGCCCCAGGTTCCATCCTCCACCCCACCAGCAACTGGCAAAGGCGACTGGAGGAAAATCCCGACCAAATCAAAGCCTTCGTCCATCGGGAAATCCCAGCGGGCCGCTTCGGCAAGCCTGAGGAAGTGGCCCACGTCGCCCTCTTCCTCGCCTCCGACAAAGCCTCCTGGGTCGTAGGCACCACCCTCCCCGTCGACGGCGGACAGTCCCGGGGAAATTTTTGAAGAGAACCCCCCCGCTTCCTCCGCAGCGGGGGGTTCATCTGCAAATTCCGCTTCTTCTATAATCCCGATCCAAAGCTGTTGATTAACTAGAAAATGAGCGGCGGAAAAGAATTGTGTCTGCCATAGCGAAACCCGGGAGCGAAAGCGACCCTGGTGAGACTTGTGCCCTGTGGGTACAACGGTCGCGTGGGTGAACACGATCTCCCCACCTAAAATATGGCGAATCAACACGCCTGTCATTCACCCATACTTAAACCTTAATAAAATTTGGGATATCTTAACTAAAAGAGCATTTATTTTATTTCCTTCCTTGTGTAGCCTCAATAGTGAATAGTCTAGAAAGGGTGAATACATTGTCCAAATTTGATTCTGTCGAAACAGCTTTGGAAACATTGTCAAAAGGACATCTGATCATTGTCTCCGATGACGAAGATCGTGAAAACGAAGGGGATTTTGTTGCTATCGCTGAGTTGATCCGCCCCGAAACCATCAATTTTATGATCACCCATGGCAAAGGATTGGTTTGTATGCCTATCGCCTCAAACATTGCCCAACGACTTCAATTTCACCCCATGGTGGATAAAAACGAAGAAGTAATGTCAACCGCATTCACAGTTTCTGTCGATGCCCACCCTCGTCATGGTGTTACAACCGGGATTTCCGCATGGGACCGTGCAAAAACCGTTCAATTGGTAGTCCAAGACGATACACAACCCCATGATTTCGTTCGGCCTGGCCATATTTTCCCACTGATCGCACGGGAAGGTGGGATTTTCACTCGAACCGGTCATACTGAAGCGACCACGGATTTGATTCGTTTGGCTGGGTATCAGCCGGCGGGGGTGATTGTGGAAATTATCAATGAAGACGGAACGATGGCGAGACAGCCGGATCTATTCCGACTCCGTGATCAATACCACATCCCGTATATCACCATCGCCGACTTGTATCAATATCGTTCAAAATATGACCGAAGTCCCCTGGTCAATGTTTGAGCGATAACGAGCGAGGCGAATCAAAATGAAACAAGGAATACTTTTAGATCGGCTCGGATCCCTGTTTAAATTTGTAGTCATCCTCTTCACCCGGATCTTCTTTATGGGCCGCTTTGAAGGAATTGATCACGTCCCTAAAAAGGGGCCCTTTATCATTGTCGCTAACCACTCCAGTTATCTCGATCACTTTTTAATCAGCACCGTCCTGAAAACCTTCTGCAAGACGGAAGTTTATTACTTAACAAAAAAAGAAGCCTTCGGAACACCGATCTCTAGGTTGTGGCATATCTCTCTAGGGTGCATTCCTCTTGACCGAAGTTCAACAGACACTAAAGCACTTCGATCCGTGTTGCAATATCTTCGGGATGGAAAGGTTGTCGTTATTTACCCAGAAGGGACCAGAAGCCCGACCGGTCATCTGATGCCTGTAAAGTCCGGTCCCATTAAACTCGCATTGCTCGGAAAAGTACCTATCCTCCCCATTGGATTGTCAGGGTCATTTGACACTTTGCCGAAAGGAAAGCGAATTCCCCGCTTGATCCGTTCCAAGATCCGAATCGGAAAACCTTTTTACTTCCATCAACAGAACCTATCCAAAGTGAATGCAAACCAAATGGCCCATCAGGTGATGGAGGAAGTCGTCCGTTTAACAGGAGAACAATTACCGGGAATCCCTGTGGAGGTTACAATTGGCGATACAGAGCTGGACATGTCTGCCGAGGAATTGGTAAAAGCGGCAACTGGTTGGAACGAACGGGGGATCCGACGGAAACAGCGCGATCCCTTACCGGAAGAGATTTGTTATCGAAGAGCTCTCTATATTTGCCGAGTCCTGCTAAAAAGGGATCCAACCCATGTATCTGCTCTATTTGAATACGGGCGTGCATTGGGAAGGCTTTCGTTGATCAGCAACAATCCATTACAAAAGGCCTTATTAGCAAGAAGATCCAAAAGAATTTTCGAGAAAACCATTCAACTTAACCAAGATTATGCCCATGCCCATTATGCTCTGGGCATGTGGCATCTGTATATGCCCCCCTGGATGGGAGGGAGTAAACAGACGGCCATTTCTGAATATACAAAATCGGTTCAATTGGATCCAACTGAAATCTTCCTGTACATGGGTTTAGCAAATTGTCAACTGAAACTTGGGTTAATCGAAGAAGCTGCAAACAGCTACTTGCAGGTGGTGAACTTGGAATCCAAAAGACCAGAGGACTTGCGAAGAAAGTTAGAAGCAGCCTCCTGTCTACTGCGTATCGATTATCATTTTGAAAGTAGGTTGGATCTCTCATGTTTAAATGGCTCGCAAAAATCGTAACCGAACACCCCAGGAAAATTATTGGAACTTGGATCATTTTGTTACTGTCCTCGGCTTATTTCGCCGTTCAATTGCCTGATTCCCTGTCCGCAGGAGGTTTTAACGACCCCAACAGCGAATCCGCCACAACCAAAGAGGTTTTGGAAAAAAAATTTGAAAACAGACACCCACAAACCCTGATCTTGGTAATAAGCAACAAAAAATATTCTGTATCCGACCCTGTATTTAAAGAAGCTGTCGACGGAGCAAAACAAATTATCCAGCAAAATGATCTTGTTGCCTCCGTGGAAACTTACTATGAGACAAAAAATGAGAAGCTGGTTTCCAAAGATCAAAAGAAAACCTTTTTAATGATCGGGATTGAGGGAACAGAGAATCAAGCCAACAACTTGGTACCTAAGCTGAGTGAACAACTGACCCAACAAGGCGGGAGCGAATTAAAAAACTTTAAATGGTGGGTCACCGGCGGCCCCTCACTCACCTATGCCCTCAATGATGCCACCAAACAAGAAGTCACCAAGGCAGAAATCATCGCCATCCCGGCCATGATTCTCATTCTACTGGTCGTACTGGGAACAGCGGCATCAACCGTTGTCCCTCTGATCATGATCGCCTTTGCCCTGGGTACCACCATGGCTGTCTGTTATTTCATCGCCGATCAGGTCACTCTCAATATATTGCTAACCAATGCGGTCAGTATGATCGGACTCGGCGTGGTGGTGGATTACTGCCTGTTCCTGATGAGTCGCTTCCGTCAGGAATTACAAAAGTATGAATCGAAAAAAGCGGTCCGGATTTCTGTAATGACTGCCGGAAGAGCGGTGTTTTTCTCCGGAGTCACCGTTGCCATCAGTCTTTCGTCCCTATTTTTACCAAATATCATGATTTTCAATTCCATCGCCATTGGCGGGGTGGTTGTTGTTATCTTCTCCGTTTTGGTTGCCAACACCCTGTTGCCTTCTGTGTTGGTCTTGATGGGAACAAAAATCAATTGGGGTGCCATCCCCTTTCTGCAAAGAAAAAAGTCACGATCCCGCTGGGAATCTTTCTCCCACCGTCTAATGAAACGCCCAGTTCTGTTCCTGATCCCAGTTATTTTACTGTTGCTGGTATTTTCTTGGCCGGTCCAACAGGTCAAAATGCAGGTTCCGGTAGCCTCCGCCTCGATTTTACCTGAAAATAACACCGCCCGAGACGGATTTGAAGTATTGGCCGGTGAATTCGGCCAGGGAGATGTCTTCCCCATCGAGGTCGCCATGCGATCCAAAAACGGAAATATCCTTTCACCGGACAGTTTGGAAGATATTGATTCCGTTACAAGAAAGATAGAGAAGCTGGACAATGTTAAAGAAGTGACCAGTTTAACCAACTGGAACAAGGATTGGAAGCTTGATCAGTATAAACGAATTTATAAAAACACCGACTCTCTTCCTGATGATGCACAAAATCAGTTGTCCAATCTTGTAAACCTGAATCGTGGCCAAGATACCGCGATCCTTCTCGTGTCAGCCAAGACACCAGCAGACAGCAAAGCCACCCATGATCTGGTGAAAGAGGTCCGACAGGTATTGGATCATGAAACCATTCAAACATTTCAATATCATGTTGGAGGAGAAACAGCTACAGGCTTGGACTTTGACCAACGTGTCATCGGCAGCTTCCCCTATATCATCGTCACCGTTCTCGCGATCAGTTTCTTTATCCTGGTAATCACTTTCCGATCCCTGCTAATTCCGCTGAAGGCATTGATGTTGAACAGCCTTGTTATGCTGGCCAGCCTAGGATTGCTCGTCTATTTATTTCTTGACGGCGAAGGCTCCACTATTAACTCCGTCACCCCCGTTGTTCTCTTTGCCGTATTGTTCGGTTTGAGTATGGACTATGAAGTATTGATTATCAGTCGAATGCGTGAGTTCCATGAAGCCGGTTTTTCCAACCGGGAGAGTGTGGCCAAAGGAATAGCGGCCACCGCTGGCTTGGTGAACGGAGCGGCTGCGATCATGATTGCTGTGTTTGCCGCTTTTTCCCTGGTGAAGATCCGAATCGTCGCTGAACTGGGTTTCGGCTTGGCCATATCCATCCTGTTGGATGCCACGCTGGTCCGTTCCGTATTGGTTCCAACTTCGATGCGTTTGCTGGGGAGTGCAAACTGGTGGCTACCGTTCATCAGGTCAAGAAAAATAAAAGGTGAGGCCGTATGATTTACACGATTGGGCTACCAACATTCAACGATTTGAACGAATGGACTCCCGACACAGACATTCATTTTCAAACCGAAGATATCCTGGTCATTCATGCTGTGGGGAACCGAATTTATTGGGAATCTGGTCCCTCTTCCCAATCTTTCAGGCTAAAAGAAATTCTGCCCACTCCATTACAAAGGCAACGGATACATCAATTCTTGTGTCGGGGTGGAACCATTATCACTTCGCTCACAGATCCCGAACAACCGTTAACGATACCCGTATTCGAAGAAGAAGTTCTCAATTATCCGAGAGAACGCCTGACTCTACAAAAAAGCGATTCCCCACTTATGGATATTCAAATCGATCCATATGATTGGCTTCCGGAAATTTGTAATCAGGTTCTGGTGAACTTATTCAAGCAATACTGGCATTTCAATCAAAAAGTTATCTCTTTTCAACAACAATCCAACCTGATCACCAGTACCTCCTTTGAAGGGTTTATACTACCCATCGGTTCCGGAAAAGGCCGACTGGTCCTTACTCCATTATTATCGTCTTCTCCGATGCCCGATTTCACAAAAAAATTGAAACTGCTCATCGCAGAACTCCAGGAGGCTTGATTCCATGATGTTACGGGACAAAACCGTGGTGGTTACCGGTGGATCACGGGGAATCGGAAGACAGATCGCTTGCACCTTGAGTAAAGAAGGTGCAAGCGTGGTGATCAATTATGTAAAGAATAAGGAAGAAGCTGAATCCACATTGCAACAGATCCGCCGGAACGGGGGAATTGCAGATATTTATAGAGCGGACATCGCCGACGAAAAACAAGCACAGGAATTAATCGAATTTACCTGTCACAAGTATGGACAAGTGGATGTATTGGTTAACAATGCCGGAATTACTCGTGATTCTTTACTGATCCAGATGCCGGCTGAAAGTTGGGATAAGGTAATTCGCACAAACCTCCGGGGACCCTTTCTATCCAGCAAATATTCACTTCGCAAAATGTTGCGCCAACGTTCGGGTAAGATTATCAATATCTCATCCATCTGCGGTCTTTTAGGGAATGCAGGCCAAGCAAATTACTCTGCCTCCAAGGCAGGAATCATCGGTCTGACCAAGTCGATTGCTCAGGAATACAGTTCCAAAGGAATTACAGCCAATGTGGTGTCACCCGGCCCCATTAAAACCGAGATGACCTTGAAAGTACCGGAAGAAATCATGAAACAAAAGGTGGAATCAACCATGATGCAACGACCCGGTTCCGCAAAGGAAGTCTCTCATGTTGTTTTGTTTCTGGCTTCCTGTTTAGGGGATTATGTAAACGGGGAAGTGATCCGGGTAGATGGTGGGATTAAATACTAAAATCACTAAAAATGGACATTAGATACTTCCATATGTTATATTATATCGAAAATATAATATAATATTGGTGGTCTGATGGAAAACAAACACATCATTTTATATTCGGGAAACACTTGGTTAATTCAACTGATTACCCATTTGTTCCAACACGACGGGATTCAAGTGGTCGTTGTTAAAAGCCCAATGGATATAAAACCCGCCCTTACCAAGAAGGGATGTATCTCCTTGATGCTTGATTTTCCGGAGCCGGATGAAAGTGACTTTCATCTATGGAAAGAGTTGTCCCATGATTGCAAGGTTGCCATATTGATTTTCAGTTCAAACAACCAAACTGTGTCTCATTTTGTCACACGGGAAAATGCTGCTATTTTCATGCACACCCCTTTAAGTAAACTGTTTCAAGCGTTGTATCCCGGGCAAAAAACCATTCGATTGAATTCGGATACGTTTTTTGACATTGCTGGCCACTGTATTGACAAACGTGGGGAACGATCCCACCTTTCCACGATCGAATTCAAACTTCTCTATCTTCTGACCCTCCACAGGGGTCAAGCCGTTTCTTCGACAGATCTAATCCAAGACGCTGAATTGCCCGATTTGAATTCACTTTATGTTTATATTAGCAAGCTGAGGGAAAAAGTCGAAGACTCACCCAAAAGACCAAAGATTTTGGTTACCGAGAGGGGCGTCGGATATAAAATTCTGTAAGTTTGAAAGGAGTGTGCGTTCATTATCCGATTCCAAAATGAGGTTGTCATCAATCAAGGTCGGGAGCGTGTTTTTGCTTACATAGCCAATGTTCAAAAGGCAACGGAATGGAATTATGCTGTCATCCGAGTGGAGGAAATCCAGCGAAAAAAAGACATCATCGGCTCCGAGTATGTTCTCGTGCGAATGTTTGCAAACAAGGAAGCCCGGGATCACATCGTGGTCACGCAACATCTTCCCGGGCAGCGTTTTGCGGTTGAGTCCATTGCCGGTGGACCCTTTCCCTATGGTTTGGAATACAATTTTGCCGACAAGGATGGGGCAACGGTGGTCACTAACAAAGCCCGGTTCAAACCCAGGGGCTTTAAAGGCATGCTAGCCTCTTTGGCAGTCCCCCGGATCAAAAAGGAAGTGTTTCACAATCTGTGTATCATGAAAAAGATCGTGGAGTCGGGGTAACTAACAGCACCGACGCCACTTCAAACCTCATGCGGTGGGACGTCATAAAAAAACATCGAAGAGTCATAAAAACAAACCGAAACCTGGATCCCATGGTCTTGGCTTGTTTTGTTGATGCGGCCCGCCGAAGAGGTTTTTTGGTAACCGCCATTCACAATCACTGGTTGTTTGAAAAACCCCGCCTGATGTACCTTCATTTGGAGTCCGTCGAAAACCCCGTGCAATTCGCAATCAAACTGAGAAAGGCTTTAAATTTGTTAAATTGACACTCCCCACGCCTAAAAGGCGTGGGATTCTTGGGTAATCTCCAGTAACCCGGAGAAATGGACCTGATGATGAGGTTTATTAACCCTAAAAAAAGGAATAGGATTCCAGGAGGAAAAATCCGACAAGCTTCTTGTCAACCCCAAATAAACTATGGATTGTCACAGCTTCCACCGGTCTCCCCAGGAAATTTCCCAAAGTATGTTAAAGTAAGAGTTGTGTCGTCGGCGGTTCTTTTTGACTCCGCCTAAAATTGAACAGGAGGACATTCTGTGAATTGGTATAACCGTCTTAACAAGTACTTTCCCGAGGAAGAAATGAAAGCCTACGGCCAACTGTGCGACTTGATCCACGACCAGGACATGTACCACAAAGAGGAAACGGAAGACTACCTCGTCCTGTACGGTGAATTCTCTTCCTTCGTCTTTGTGGATTACCTGCTGGTGAATCAAAAGCTGCGAGGCAAGGGTGTCGGAGGCCAGGTGATCCAAAAACTGAAGGCCAAAGGAAAACCGATCCTGCTGGAGGTGGAGCCTGTAGACCCTGAAGTGGCCGATACCCAAAAACGGGTCCGTTTCTATCAGAGAAATGGATTCAAAATTGCCGATCGCATCCAGTATGCATTGGAAACCAAAGACGGAGACACCTTTACACTGAATATCCATTACTGGAGTCCCCAGCCTATCGGACAAAAATCAATCCTGGACATGATGACTCAAGTTTGCAATCAAATCCACGGCTACCGCTCCAAACAATATTACGGCCGAAATTATGCCGATCCGGACAAAGTTCTGAAACTGAAAGAGCCCATACTCAACTGAACTGAAACAAACCCGGACTCCACGAGAGGTGGGGCTGGGTTTATTTTTTCGCTCTACGTCCCTTGCCGGGAAAATTCGTGGACATGCATTTCCCGGAATCCACTACGACTTGACTGTGATACAATGGGGAAGTCCACCGAAGGGAGGCAATATCATGAGCATCAAAGGAAGCATTGAAATGGAAAATGGCGGGAAGATTGAAATCCAGTTCTTCCCCGACGCCGCACCCAACACCGTAGCCAACTTCCGCAAACTGGCCGATGAAGGCTTTTACAACGGATTAACCTTCCATCGCGTCATCCCCGGATTTGTCAGCCAGGGAGGGTGCCCGTTAGGCAACGGACGGGGAGATGCCGGTTATACCATTGCCTGCGAAACAGAAAATAACCCTTACCGGCACGAACCCGGTTCTCTTTCCATGGCCCACGCCGGCAAAGATACCGGCTCCTGCCAGTTCTTCATTGTTCATGAAGCTCAGCCCCATCTCGACGGAATTCACACGGTCTTCGGCAAAGTAACCCAGGGACTGGACGTGGCCCTCAACATGAAAAACGGCGACCGGATGAAAGAGGTCCAGGTCTGGGAAGATTAATCCAAAAAAGCAACACCGGGCGGATTTCATCACAGCCCGGTGTTCGTCAATTTAGGTCTTTCACCAGATGAATGTCTAAAGGCTCCAGGGCATATAGTCGCAGGTCCACCTTCGGGGCCAGCCGACAACCATATGCAAGTCGCTGAAATGTAGAGTTGATTCGCCTGTTTCTCCCGAGCCTATCGGCGGATCTCACCCATCCGTTTCCGGGCCATCCTTTGCCGTCGATATTTACGGCTTACATAGAGAAAAGCCATCTGCAACTGATCCCGCTTCTCTCCAATCCACTCTCCGCCTAACACCGCCATCCCTACCAGCCGGTCCCCAGTTAATGCTCCTAGACAGTGGCCGCCCTTACTTAGGATGGGAAGTAACATGCGATGATTCTTTTCCATCGTCTCCGGTGTCTAGGTGGGCACCTGAGTATCGATCCGCTCCCGGTGCAATTCTCCCTCCCGAAACAGGTATTGGTAGGTCACCTCCTCCGACCGATCAATCTCCCCCATTCGATCCAGTCTGCTTCTCCCAACTCTTCGATACCAATCATAATTCATTCTCCCTTCCGCTTAAAAAAAGCCGGGGGATCCCCCGGCACGGCTCTCACATCAATAAACCAGATCGATAAACTCTTCCTTGGATACCTTTCCGAAATACTCCCCGATGTCGATCCCTTCCAAAGCCTTGGCGATCTCCTCCCGATCATAGCGACAGCCGGTAAGCCGATCCTGAATCTCCCGGACATCCTTCACTCCAAAAAAGTCGCCGAAGATCGTACAACCCTCGATCATGCCCTTTTCCACCTGCAGGCGCACATCAATACTTCCCGCCCCTTCAAAGCGCCGGGAATACTCTACATTAAATTTAGGGGAGTGGCCGACGTTCCAGTCCCAGTTACGGTAGCGTTCCTCAGAAATTTGATGGATGATCTCCCAGTCCGCTTCGGTAAGATGGTATTGGGGAATCTCCGCCTCTCCCTCAAAGATATAGCGAAGCAGAATCTCGCGGAATTCCTCCACAGACAGCTTGCGATCCAGAAACTCGCTGATATTGGCCACCCGGCTCCGCACCGATTTGGTGCTTTTCGACTGGAACTTCTCCTTTTTCACATTCAAAGCTTCCGCCACTTGGCCCAAATCCACATCCAACATCAGCGTACCGTGACTAAACATCCGTCCCTTGGTGCTGAATTGGGCGTTGCCGGAGATCTTCTTCTCCCCGACCTGGATGTCGTTGCGCCCGGTCATCTCCGCATCGACCCCCAGTCGGTTCAACGCCTTGATCACCGGTTCGGTAAACTTGCGGAAGTTGAGGAAACTGTCTCCGTCATCTTTGGTAATAAAGCTGAAATTCAAATTCCCCCGGTCATGATAGACCGCCCCGCCCCCGGACAGCCGCCGGACCACATGGATCCCATGCTCCCGGCAATAGTCCACATGAATCTCTTCCACCGTGTTCTGGTTCCGTCCGATGATGATGGAAGGATCATTGATATAAAACAAGAGATACGTCTCGTTGATATCCAGATGCTTCAACACATATTCCTCAATCGCGAGATTCACCCGCGGATCGTAGTGATTCTGGTTGTCGATAAACAGCAAACCCCTTCGCCTCCCTGTGTCATTTATACCTACTTAATTGTAGTCAATGTAGGAGGGACAAGCAATTGGGGGGCAGGGGTTATGTGTCGGCAAGATAGCAGGCGGGATCGGCCCGTGTTGCCAGTCTCAGTTCAATTCCAACCTTCAATGCTCCCCCTTCTTTTCGGTGGAAAAAATCCCCTCCCGGACTTTAACCTGGAGGGAGGGGATGATAACAAAGTAACCACCTTCAGTCGTATCGAATCAATCCTTTCAAGAAACCCACAAACCGATCATCCACCTTGTAATACACATCTTCATCCAGATTCCAGAAGACAACTCTCGGTTCTTCACCCGAGGACTCCCGGTAATCCAAACAAATATACCCCCCCGGCCGCTTCACTCGCCCCACCGGATACACCCCTGCGGCGATCCGTTCCCGCAGGCGATCATACACCGTCAGGATCTCTGGCTCATCTCCGTCAAAGGAGAGCAATCCGTTAAAGATTCCCTTCCTCTCCTTATACCAAAACCGATTATCCGGCACAGGTCTTCCCCCATTGTAATCCATCACACACTGCACATAGTCCTCGGGCAAAGAGATGCCCCACTCCTTTTCCACTTCCTGGACCCGATCCCGGCTCACCGGTTCCCGGACGTCGATCCACTCAAACTCAAACCTCAGCTTATTCAACAGTTCGGAAAAAGTATCGCAGACCGGATAGAACGTCTTTTTATCCAGCTTGTAACTCCACCACACAATCTTCGGCTCACCATCGGGTGCATTCCGGTAATCAAAACAAGTCCACCCCTCTCCTTCGGCAAAGGGGTAAACCCCTTCCGGAAAACCATATTCTTTCACATGATAGCGATACTCTTTTACAAAGTTATCCTCTTCCGGGAATTCATCTGGTTCGAAGAAAATCAGCTGTATACTATTCAATATTTTCTTTCCATTAGGGCCCTCCACCTCATAATACCCCGGTACGGGAATCCCTCCATTATGTTCTAACACAATCTGTACATACGATTCGGGAAAGCGGATGCCCAGTTCCTCCTCTACCTCTTCAAGATGTTCCCAGGGAATCTTCTCTTCATCCCCCCCACTCCTTCCTCCCACAAGACAAATTTATCCACCCTTTTTCTCTCCTTTCCAGTTGGTCTGCCAAATTCACCTCCTTCAGCCTCTGCTTAAGAGGCCGAAAGGGCATTTTCATCACGTCTTCTCCACTGCCAGACCCTCAGTCATAAAACTTCGCCAACAGAATGATAAACTGATCAGCCACCGACCGATACTCATCTTCCTCCTGCTGCCACAGGGTGATCTTCGGCCCTTCACGCCCCACATCCCGGTAATCCAGACAGACATAATCCTCCGCATCACAGGCGGCGATCGGATAAACCCCATTGGCGATCCGACCCTGCACACGCTGATACACACTCAGGATCTCAGGTGCGTACCCATCCAATGAGAGCAACCGCTTTAATACATGTTTTTGTTTTTTGCCAAATTCACCGGATCGAAAGCGGTTGGGAACAGGTCTTCCCCCGTTGTTTTCCATCACACACTCCACATAATCCTCCGGCAGGGAGACGCCCCACTCCCTTTCCACCTCCCGGATCCGCTCTCGGCTCACCGGTTCCCGGACATCCACCCACTCAAAGTCATGTTCCAGCTTGTCTAACAGCTCGGAAAAGCTGTCACAGACGGGATAGATTGCCCCCCATCGCAATTTTCTGTGGTTGGGCCACTCATCGTGACACCACCAGAGGATTCGCGGCTCACCATTGGGTGCGTCCCGGTAATCAAAACAGGTCATATCCCCACCAGAACCATTGGCAAAGGGGTAAACCCTCTCCGGCAACCTCCTTCTCTCCAAGCTGTCAAAATACGTAAGTACAATGTTTTGCCGTTCCGCGCTTTTCTCCGCTGAGAAGGGAATTAAGTAGAGCGTATCTCCGAGTCTCTCTCCTTCAGGTCCGGTAAAACTGTAGCCACCGGGAATAGGAGAGGCCCCGTTATGCTCCATCACAATCCGTACATACGCTTCGGGAAAGCGGATCCCCAGGTACTCTTCCACTTCAGTGATTCGATCCCGGGGAAGCTCTTTACCATCCTCCCAAAGGATATATTGGCCCACTTCCTATCCGCTCCTTCTATTTGTTTCCCCATATGGCATCGCCACCAATATGCCTTGCTACATCATGCACATCCGATTCCACTAACTGCATCCTACCATGCTCCTGGTGGTGATGCCATGTCATCCCGGGGAGGTCCTTTCCATTTTCGAGATTTTTAAAATCCTTGTTATTACACTTACTTGATAATCAGAAAGGATTACCACCGATAAGACTAAAGCCTTAACAGAGTAGAGTCCTTCATATAACAAGCTCTATTTTAATTACCCTTATTTCCGAAATTACCCAAATTCCGTTTTGACTGATTGCCCCCATCGTAAAATGTAGCTTGAGGGGACGGGGATGGTGGGACGGCTACGATCTCTTGTAAAGAATGCAAAGGCTCTTCACCGTCCCACCATCCTGACCTGATTTCCTGCCTAAAATATGGATAATGAACGCGCCTTATAAATTATATTGATGATCCCTCAAAAGCGAACTAAATGGGTCAAAACGCTTGGCTGACAGAGAATAGAAAGGATCTGTGGACCTTTAAAAAGTTAGCAAAGATAAACCTTGCGGACTTTTTTGTTTCTCTTATCGCTTCTTATAAACGTTGAAGAAAAACCCGACAACCACATAGTAAATCACCGCGGCGAAAAGAAGTGCAAGCCAGCTTATATTGCCCGCAAAAACGAGATTGTACAAGACGAGACTAGCTATAAACACGAACGGAGCGACAATAAAGAGTAGTTGTTTAGGCAAATGGATCCTCCTTTGCTACTGCTAAAAATAGCACACTTTCCACTGTAATAGGCTAAAGTAGCCGTCTCTGAATTTCCATTTTAACTAATTTCCTCTGATTATTGCTACTTTCTGTTATACCGAGGAATCCCTCCTGCTCGTTTATGCTTGATTAAAGCGCTTACTTGGTGTATACTGGACACGATCAATCATAAACAGTCGCAATCATTCATGATCAGTGAAGAGGTGGTTGCTTGTTTGCAGAGGAACGAAAACAACACATTTTGGCTTTACTCAGCCAACAAGAGCGTGTAACCGTACAAGAATTGACAAGTTACTTCCGTGTATCTGAAAGTACGATTCGTCGGGATCTGCAGGAACTTGAAGATGAACACCTATTGGAGCGGACACATGGCGGGGCGATCTTGCTGGAAAAGGGAAAAGCCGAGCCCAGCTATCAGGAGAAAGTGTCGGTTCAAGAGCTTGAGAAAGCTGCCATCGCTGAGGCAGCCGTTCCATTCATCCAACCGGGGGAGACGATCCTGTTGGATGCCGGGACCACCACCACACATCTGGCCAAAGGGTTGTGCGATCACTCCCACTTAACCGTGGTGACCAATTCCTATCATATCGCCTCTCTTTTATCGGACAAAGGAGAGATGGACGTCATCCTCATCGGGGGAATGGTCAAGTTTAGCACACTGGCCGCTGTCGGTCCCTATGCAGAATCGATGTTAAAACAGCTGAACGTGGACAAACTATTTCTCGGTGCCAATGGAGTGGATCGCACCCGTGGTGTAACAACCCCGGATCCATTGGAAGCGAAAACGAAACAGGACATGATCCGATCGGCACGGGAAGTGTTTTTGCTAGCCGATTCCAGTAAAGTAGGTCGAACCGCTTTCGCTCATGTTTGTTCCCTTGATTCCATCGACAACCTGATCACCGATCGGGGCATCGATAACCGTATCCAAGAAGAATTGACAGACCTGGGATTAAAGATCACCATTGCGACAGAAAGGGATGGTTCCACTGTTTGAAGTCATCACAGTCACCCTGAATCCTGCAATCGACCAGACACTCACCGTCGATTCCTTCACTTTACAGGGGACCCATCGCATCGATCATAAACAAACAGACCTCGGGGGAAAAGGGATCAATGTATCCCGAGCCTTGGCCCAACTGGGGATTCCATCCATGGCGATGGGTTTCATCGGAGAAGACAATGAAGCCCTATTTACATCTCGTATGAAACAGCAAGGGATTGCGACAGACTGGATCCGCTGTCCCGGGGAAACCCGCCAGAACATAAAAGTATGGGACCCCTCAGCGAATGCGATCACCGAATTAAACGACGCCGGTTTCACTGTCCCAACCTCCGCCCTTCGCTCATTGTGGAAAAAATTACAGAACCTTCCCCCTCAAGTCAAGTGGGTTGCCCTTTCCGGCAGTATTCCGCCGGGCGTTCCAGAAACGATTTATCGCGACATGATTCATCTGCTGAAAAAACAGGGAAAGCAGGTCCTCCTCGATACCAGTGGAAGGGCTCTCATGGAAGGAATCACTGCTTGTCCCTTTCTAATTAAACCCAACGAAGAGGAGATGCAGCAGTTAAATCCGGGGAACGAAACCCTCTCCGAACAGATCGAAGCTCTTCATCAAAAGGGAATTTCACACATCTTCCTGTCCCTGGGTGCAAAAGGAGCCATCGGTTCCTCACCACAAGAACACTGGAAGGCGACTCCCCCTCCCATCGCATCCAAAAGCACAGTAGGAGCCGGGGATGCCATGGTGGCAGCCATTTTGCAGTCACTGATCATAGGAAGACCCCTATCGAAAACCTTGTCTTGGGGCGTAGCCTCGGGAACAGCCGCCGCAAGTCAGAGTGGAACGGATTTCGGAACCTTGGAAGAAATCCGTGCACTGGAAAAACAGGTACAGCTAGAAGAGTTGTGAAAAAACCGTCCAAGATCGATGTAAATCACAACACTTCTAATTCCTTCCAAAGGAGAACATCAGCAAAGGAGATCCCAGCCATGAAAATAACTGAACTCGTAAATGAACAGCGAATCAACGAACAGTTGCAGTCTAAGACCAAGGCCGAGGTATTGCGTGAGTTGGCCGCACTATTGGAACAGGACGGAAAACTGTCCGATCGAGATGTTTTTCTACAGTCGATTCATGCTCGCGAACAACAAGGCAGTACAGGCATTGGATTTGGAGTCGCCATTCCCCACGGTAAATCAGCCGCGGTGATAGAGCCAGCCATCGCCTTTGGCCGCTCTTCCGAAGGTGTCGAATTTGACAGCTTGGACGGGCACCCAGCAAAACTGTTTTTTATGATCGCGGTTCCAGAGCAGTCCGACAATCTGCATCTGCAAACCCTGGCTAAATTGTCCCGAAAACTAATGCACGAATCCTTTCGTGATGAACTAATGCATGCCAAAACCAAAGGGGATATTTTGCACGTATTGTCCCAAATGGACCCATCTTGAAAAGGAGGTCGTAAACTATGGCCAAATGGATTGTAGCGATCACCTCTTGTCCTACCGGGATTGCCCATACGTACATGGCGGCAGAAGCGATTGAACAGGCAGCAAAAGAGAAGGGTTACGAAGCCAAGGTGGAGACTCAAGGTTCCGTCGGTGCGGAAAACGAACTCACGGCTGAGGAGATCGCCCGTGCGGAGGGGGTCATTATCGCCGCTGACACCAAGGTGGATGAGACCCGCTTTGTCGGTAAACCGATCGTGAAAACGGGAACGGGAGACGCAATTAAGAATGCTAGTGCCTTGATCGATCGGGTTATCGAACAAAAGAGCGAATCTGCCTCGGATGCGGACTCTGCAGAAAAAAACAATACAAAAGAGGTTCAACAGCAGAAGGAAAAACGATCCCAGGAACGGACAGGCATCTATAAACACTTGATGACCGGGGTCTCCTACATGATCCCCTTCGTAGTGGCAGGTGGGTTGTTGATCGCCCTCTCATTTGTGTTCGGAATTGATGCTGCTGAAGAGAAAGGCTCCCTGGCGGCGGCCCTGAAGCAAATCGGTCAGGATAATGCCTTCGCGCTGATGGTTCCCGTACTGGCTGGATTCATCGCCTTCTCCATCGCCGACCGGCCGGGAATTGCACCGGGCTTGGTGGGAGGGATGCTCGCATCACAGATCGGCTCCGGATTCCTCGGCGGGATTGTGGCTGGATTTTTGGCCGGTTATGTAGCCCTTGCAATCAAAAAATACCTGAAGTTGCCGGCAACGTTAGAGGGACTCAAACCGGTACTCATCATTCCTCTTTTTTCAGTCCTCATCGTCGGTCTGTTGATGATTTATGTCATCGGAACTCCGATGGCCGCCATCACAGAGGGACTGACCCACTTCCTGAAGGGGATGCAAGCCGGCTCCGCCATCCTGCTCGGATTGTTGTTAGGAGCGATGATGGCTTTGGATGTGGGAGGACCCCTCAATAAGGCTGCCTACACCTTTGCGATCACGATGTTGGAAGCTGGCGTCCAAACCCCGATGGCAGCGGTGATGGCAGCTGGAATGACACCCCCCCTCGGATTGGCTTTGGCGACGTTTCTCCGCAAGAACCGGTTTACCCACGACGAACGAGAAGCAGGTAAGGCGGGACTCGTACTCGGAGCTTCCTTCATCACAGAAGGTGCCATCCCCTTTGCGGCGAAGGATCCTCTCCGCGTGATCCCCTCGATGATGATCGGATCAGCGGTTGCAGCCGCCCTCTCCATGTGGTTCAACGTGTCCTTGGTGGCTCCCCATGGAGGTGTGTTCGTATTTTTCATCCCCCATGCGATCACCCATCTATTGCCCTATATCCTCTCCATCGCCATCGGAGCATTGGTGACAGCTATTCTTGTCATGCTTCTTAAGAAGCCGGTAAAAGAAGTTTAGATCGATCAAAAAAGCCGCAGTCGTTGACATGACACTGCGGCTTTTTATTTTTTTTATGAATCACGTCTGATTTCCGGTTTCAGCTAACCCATATTTCACCGTCGAAAAACAGGGGTTTCTGCAAACCGAGTGTGATATTTTAAAACCAGTTCTTAGGGCCAAGTTAAAGTGCGAGTAGGCAAAAAATTACTATAATCGTACAGACCTCTCTCCATAACCAATATTTGATTCTTTTCAAACCATCGTCTTTCATGGTATAAATAAAACTAATTTATTTTTGAATCTGAATTGTTGGTACAACAGAAAAATAGGAAAGTCCAGCAATGTGATGAAAAGAGAGGCTATTTTCATGAAAACTCCCATCCCAAACACAGTTAAAAATTTCTCCAAAAAGTTTAGCAGACCGAACCCTTATGTTCTCCTATTCTCCCTCTTATTTCTCTGTGCAATTGCCACCTATCTGGTACCAGCCGGGGAGTTCGATCGAGTGCAAAAGGGAGATATCAGCGTCACCATTCCTGGTAGCTATCACGCGGTTGATCCCAATCCAACCGGCTTTATCCAGTTCTTCACAGCAATCCAAACCGGGATGGTGGATGCAGCTCCCTTGATCTTATTAGTGCTGTTTACAGGCGGCGCCATGGCAGTGATCGAAAAAACGGGAGCTTTGAACGCAGCCATCCTCTCTCTCGTCAACCGCCTGGGCAATAAGGAATTCCTTTTGATTATTCTTGTCAGCGGATTATTCTCCTTTCTGGGGACGGTGGGAGTGATTGTCAACTCGGTCATCGCCTTCATTCCTCTCGGGATTATGATCGCGAGAGCGATGAAGCTGGATGCCCTCTTTGGCGTGGCTCTCATCTATCTGGGAACCTATGCTGGGTATAACACCACCATCGCCACTCCTTCTCCCCTGGGTCTATCTCAGCGGATCGCCGAGCTTCCCCTCTTTTCCGGAATCGGCTTTCGCATCGTGATCTACCTGGTCACCACAGTCGTCACCATCTTATATATTTCCCGCTACGCTCGCAAGATCAAGGGAAACCCATCCGCAAGCATTTTAGGATCCGACTTGTTCCCCGCCTCCACAGGAAATGAGGAACAATCGGAAAAGGCCTTGGGCAACCAAACCACCTTCACCCTACAACAAAAACTGATCTTGTCCTTTGCCGGCCTCACTCTTCTTTCTTTTATCATTTGCACTCTCCTATTCAAGTGGACTGAAAATGAAATGGCGGGCATCTTCATCTTCATCGCCATCGGAGTCGGATTGATCGCACGAATGGGTCCTAATGAGATCGCAAAAACCTTTCTGCAAGGATGTCAGGGCCTGATAAACGGAGCGCTGATCATCGGGATGGCACGGTCGATTTCTGTCGTGCTGGAAGATGGAAAGCTTTTGGATACCATCGTAAATCATCTGGCAGCTCTGTTGAATCCACTCACTCCCACTTTAGGTGGGATCGGCATGTTCTTGGTGAGTGCATTATTACATTTTCTGATCTCTTCGGGATCTGGAGAATCCGTCGTATTGGTCCCTGTCTTGGTCCCGCTGGCCGATTTATTGAACATTACCCGTCAAGTCGCCGTCGAAGCTGTTATGCTGGGAGAAGGACTTGTCAATTGCATGAATCCCACATCTGGTGTGCTGATGAGTATTCTCGCCATCAGTGGCATCTCCTATGGAAAATGGTTGCGATTTATCTTGCCTCTGCTTGCGATCTGGGCGGTATTGGATATCGTTTTCTTAATCATTGGTATCTCGATCGGGTGGGGACCCTATTGAAAGGATGATGGAAATGGATAAGGTTTTGCGCTATCTGAAAACAAACCAGCAGGATATATTGGAAGATTTGGCACATGTGGTCGGATGGGAGTCCCCCTCTCATGACAAGGATCGGGTCGACCACTGCGGAAAGGGATTACAAGCCCTTTTTCAAAAGCACCTGGGTCTGAAAGCGGAAGTGATCCCGCAAACGGAGACTGGTAATCACCTTCGTTTCTCCTATGGCTCGGGGGATTCCCAAGTATTGATCCTGACTCATTTTGATACGGTCTGGGATGTCGGCAGGCTTTCCTATCAGGTGAAGGGAAACCAGGCATACGGGCCGGGAATCCTGGATATGAAAGGGGGAATCGTGCAGGCGCTATGGGGGATTAAAGCGTGTCGGGAACTGGAGCTCCCATTGGATAAAAAAATTGTATTTCTTTGCACAAGTGATGAAGAGATCGGAAGTGGCACCTCCCGCTCCCTGATCGAAGAGGAAGCGTCAAAAAGCGAAGCCGTGCTCATCCCGGAACCGTCTGTCGCCCATACAGGGGCTCTGAAGACCTCCCGCAAAGGAAACGGGATTTTTAAAATGAGGATCAAGGGAAAAGCATCCCACTCCGGCAATCATCACGCCGAAGGAATCAGCGCTGTGGAGGAGATGGCACATCAGATTTTGTTCCTCCATTCCTTAACCGATTATACCTTGGGAACCACTATTAACGCTGGCATTGCACATGGCGGCAACCGTATCAATGTGGTGGCCGAACAGGCGGAAATCGACATCGACGTCCGGATCAGCAAGCTGGAGGAAGCAGAGCGTATTTCAAAACGGATCGTCGAAGCGAAACCCTACCTCAATGGGGTTTCGATCGAGGTGGAAGGCGAGATCAACCGGCCTCCAATGGTGCGAACCGCCCAGACGGAACAGCTGTTTAGCTTGGCTGCCGATTGTGGGAAGGAGTTGGGCATCGATTTGACTGAAGCGTCGGTGGGTGGAGCAAGCGACGGAAATTTTACCGCTGCTCTCGGAATTCCCACATTGGACGGACTGGGAGCGGTGGGTGACGGCCCCCACGCCGAATACGAGCACATTCTCATCGATCAGCTTCCCATTAGAGCCGCCCTCTTCGCCAAGCTTTTGGCCAAATTATAAAACCTAACCTGCAAAGCCCCCCACCTTGACAGATGGGGGGCTTTGAATTGAAGCGGCGATTGGAACAGCAACTCCTTCCAACTGAATGTCTTACACGTTGGGGAAGGAGTGTAAAATCGTATCGGTTGATTCTTATGCAAAATGAAAAAGCCGAGAGGGTAGATCTTACCCTCCCGGCTTCTGTGTATCTGCCATGGTTTCGACCAACGATCCCACGCCCAATGGACCCTAAGACCTTTGCTCCCACCGACCCCGCTTCTTTCCCAAATTCTATATATTATATCGGATCTGTTTCCTATGGTAAAGATGTTTTCTTCACTCTGGAGCCCTTCCTGTGCTATAATGTCTCCCTGAGAGTTTATGTCAATCTCTGACCCTGTCCCGTTCATGGGCGAGCCGGGTGATCTTAGTTTGAAGGGGGAAGCGCATCCTGCGCGCCTGGATATGAAAGCTGACCAAATCCGTAACATAGCCATAATCGCACACGTCGACCACGGGAAAACCACCCTCGTGGATGCGATGTTGAAACAGAGCCATATCTTCCGAGAAAATCAGAGTGTCGCGAATCGGGTCATGGATTCCAATGACCTGGAACGGGAGCGGGGAATCACCATCCTGTCCAAAAACACCTCCGTTCACTACAACGGAGTGAAAATCAATATTGTCGATACTCCAGGCCACGCCGACTTCGGCGGCGAAGTGGAACGAGTGATGAACATGGTGGACGGAGTCTTGTTGCTCGTGGACTCTGTGGAAGGGCCCATGCCCCAGACCAAGTTCGTCCTCCGCCAGGCCTTGGAGCGGGGTCTCAAAGCGATTGTCGTCGTCAACAAGATCGACCGGAACCACGCTCGTCCCGACTATGTGGTGGACACCACCTTCGATCTCTTTGTCGACTTGGGAGCCACAGAAGAACAGGCGGAGTTCCCAGTTCTCTACGCCAGTGCCCTGAATGGAATTTGCGGCGAAGAGCCAGACCAACTGACGGAGAACCTGGAGCCGCTGTTTGAAAAAATTGTGGAGTACTTGCCTGCTCCCCAGGTCCAATCTGATGCTCCGCTTCAGATGCAGGCCACCCTGATGGGTTATGACGACTATAAAGGGAAAATTGTGATCGGTAGGCTGAACAGCGGAACCATCCGCAAAAACCAGCAGGTCCTGCGGATCGACCGGGAGGAAAAACGTCACTCCCTGAAGGTGGCTCAGGTGTTTACCCACGAAGGGTTGAAACGGACGGAAGTGGAAGAAGCCACCGCCGGCGATATTATCGCTTTGACTGGCCTGGGGGATGTGGGAATCGGGGACACGATCACAGATCCGGAAGAACCACGTCCCCTGCCTCCGATCCAGGTGGAAGAACCCACCCTTCGTGTCACCTTCGGTGTCAACACCAGCCCCTTCGCCGGGCGGGAAGGAGAATATGTCACTTCCCGGAAACTGCGGGAACGCCTCTACCTGGAATCTGAGCGGGACGTCGCTCTCCATGTGGAGGATACCGAGTCCCCTGACACCTTCCTCGTGGCTGGACGGGGAGAGCTGCACCTCAGCATCCTGATTGAAAACATGCGTCGGGAAGGTTATGAGTTGGAGGTAAGCAAGCCCGAAGTGATCCTGAAGAAAATCAATGACAAATGGCATGAACCGGTGGAAGTCGTTGAAGTGGAAGTGAGTAACGAATACCAAGGAACCGTGGTGGAACTACTGGGAAGCCGCAAAGGACAGATGGTAGACATGAAACTGCGGGATGACGGCTCCGTCCATTACACTTATCGTGTCCCTACCCGGGGTTTGATCGGGTTTAATCAGCAGTTTCTGACGGCGACTCGAGGAGAAGGGCTGATGAACACCCTCTTCGGCGGATATGAGCCCTACTCCGGTGAGATTCAGACCCGAAACCACGGATCTCTGATCGCCTGGGAATCCGGCGACGCCAACTCCTATGGACTGCACGCCGCCCAAGAGCGGGGCACGCTCTTTATCGGGCCCAACACCGAGGTCTATGAAGGGATGGTCATTGGCCAACACATTCGGGAAAACGACTTGGATGTCAATGTCTGCAAAAAGAAACAATTGACCAACTTCCGTGCCGCTGGCTCCGATGATGCCCTGCGCTTGGAAACACCGAAGAACCTTTCCCTCGACGATGCCCTGGAATACCTCTCCGATGATGAGTTATTGGAAGTCACACCCCAGGCCTTCCGCATCCGTAAACGGATTCTGCCTAAAAACCAGCGTCGTAAACATATGAAACATGCTGGACAGGCAGAGTAAACTTACAGACAAAACCCGGCAACTGCAAAAAGCAGCGTGCCGGGTTTATTTTTGGGGGTAATGCTAGTACTCGCTGACGTTGCTTGGTTAGCTTGTTGATTCTTGGACAATCCACACACCTGAAAACTTGGGATTCTTGGGTATTCCCAGTAACCTGGAGAAATGGCCCAGCGATCCCCACAAGGGAGACACCGAACGACGCCCGCTTTCATCTCAACCCAACCTAAAGGCCTGGGTTTTCTCGCTCACTTTTTATAAGCCTCTACTCAAGGCCCCTTCAGGCAACTCTGATCTTGTTTTTCAGCAAGGCGGGGACAGGATATAGTAGGGCGGCTCCGATCTCTTGCAAAGAACGCATAGCGAGACCGGGACTTGTACTCCCCTGAGTGCAAAATCCCCAGGGGCACTAAGTAGTCGCCACCAGGAACTCCTCTCCACTTGGCAGCCGAAGACCATCGGTGCGGCCGGTAAAATAGCGCTGGTTAAGATCGGTCGCGGATACATGCCGGGCTTCTCGGAAGCCTGCCTCGCGGGCCAGTGCCAGCATCTCCGGCGGTGAGAAGAAGCTGATGAAAGGCGTGCCGCTTGCCCGCGCTCCCGTCGAAGCCGCCTCAACCCCAGGGCGCAGCTCGGATTCGGTGAGCTCAAGCGGCAGCAGAAACGTCATGGCTAGTGTGGAACCGGGTGCCAGGGTTGCCACCTGGCGTAGCGTGGCCCTAATCGCCTCCTTGGTGAGGTACTGGGTGACACCGGTAGAGGCCACCACAGCTGGCTGGCTCTTGTCGAAGCCCGCGGCCTTTAATTGCTCCTCCCAGGACCAACCTGCTTCGAAGTCGACCGGCACGAGTCGTAACCACTCGGGAATGCCAAAACCGAGCTCGATCAAGCGTTGCCTCTTCCAAGCCTGTGTGACGGGCTGGTCTACCTCGAAGACCCGCATCCGGGAGGCGACCTCTGGCCGGCGCTGAGCAAAGGTGTCGAGGCCAGCTCCGAGGATCACATACTGGGTCACACCTTGGCTGAGCTGTTCGGTAACCAGTTCCTCAATGAAACGGGCACGGGCCACGATGGATGCACGGAAGCCGCTGGTTCCCTCTGGATCCATGTCGGGGCGTTGACGCCATCCGTCTTCTGGGGCAGCCAGTCGCAGGCCGACCTCGTCTTCAAATACATAGGGTGGTGAATCGACCTGTACATGCAAAGCTCGCCACAACGCCACCCGTACTGCCGTGCTGTCTGGTTCCGTGGGTTGCTTATCATGCATGTTGTTCTCCCTCCTATTTATTTCATTTTGAAACTTCGATACGAAATAGCTTGATATCAGGCCTTTTGAAGAACCACATTTCGGATGGGGAGGTCTTGTTCTACCACGCTCCGGTGTACCCACAGGAGCACAAGTCGCGCCTATCCGCCTCGCTCCCGGTCTCGCCACCCCAACCCACCTGTTTTTTGGTCAATCAACAGCCTAGTTTGATATCAATATTACAGTTGTCTTAACCTAGGCATGTTGATTACCCCTATTTTAGGCAGGAAATAAGGTCGGGATGGTGGACTTGCCCTACCACTCCCACCGGTCAGCACCTCATCCAATTCAAAAGGCGGAGTATATGACTTGGCATCGTTCATCCTCCCCCGCATATACGGATCAACGGAAAGGTAGACGGTACGTACCAGCACTTCCCCGTCCCCCAGGTTCGGAATCGGAGATTCGACCAACCGAAAGATGCTGTCATCCGGCCAGCCCTTGGGACGTTTTGCAAGCAGGATCTGACGATTGATCAAGTTAGACATGGGCATTCTCTCCATCGGCTGGAATTTCGATCACAGAAATAATTATACCCAGAATTCTCCTGATCAAAGCCTTTTAAAAATTGCCGATCTTGGTCATTCGATAATCGGTGACCCGATAGCCCATGGATGCGTACAATTTAATGGCTGCCAGATTATTGCTAGTGACATAAACGTGATAGGGGCTGACCCCTTTTTCGTGAAACCAGCGCTCCCCCCAGGCCAACATCTGTCTGGACCAGCCCCGACCTCGGTAGTCTGGGTGTAAAAATATCCCATGAACGAATCCTTTTTTAGAAAAGGTGAGAGGGTCTGTCTGGATCTCCAGGAGCAAAAAGCCGATGGGTTCGTCTCGGTCTGCAGTAAAAATCAAGAGGAGTGAATCAGGATCCTCCACTCGGTTTTGCAATTCCCTCGCCCATCTTTTCCCCGCCTCTTCCCTCACCAACACTTGCTCCCAATGCTCGGCATCATAGTCCTCTCCTACCAATTCCGACCACAGGCGATAATGCCCCCGCAAGAAATCCAGATAAAAATCCGCCACCCTTTCTTCATCCGTTTCCGGACGGTAGCTTCGCACTTTCAATGTTTGGCGGTCAAAGTTTCCGCCGCTCCTTCCACCTCGATTTTCCAACATGTTATCAGGTACTAAACCCCTTTCCTATAAATGCACGGCAGATCTTGCCATATCCACTCACCTTACTCAACCCCGATTATATCGCTCTACACCCGAGCTTGGAATAGAGATGGACTGAATATATGAAATTGACATAAAAATAATATATTATTATTAGGTCAGGACTGTTGATGAACCATAAAGTAGATGTTGGAAACGAAATGATTCTTTCGCTCTTCCCATTGCACTCCCATCGTAGAATATCGCTTGAGGGGACGGGGAGGGTGGGACGGCTTCGATCTCTCGCAAAGAACGCATAGCGAGACCCGGGAGCGGAAAGCGACCCTGGCGAGACTTGTGCCCTATGGGTGAAAAGGCTCTTCACCCTCCCACCATTCCGACCTTATTTCCTGCCTAAAATAGGGCTAAACAGCACGCCTGATGCTCCTGTATTTGAATCACATCATAAATGAAAAAAGCCGGTTTTCCACCGGCACCATTCAGACGCTTCTCAGAGGGGGATTCCCTTTTCGTCCAAGCGAGGCAACCCGATCCGATTCCACCACATGCCTCCGAATAAAAAGGCAGCGGGCACCATCAGGGCAAACAATCGCCAATCCCAAATTTCCAACCACATCCCTGCAAAAGCCAACATCCCGATTCCGATCCCTACTGCTGTCAAGGGATACGCATCCGGCTCTTCCCGCTTCATTTTTCTAAATACAAGCACTTGAAGGGGGATGGAGCCTGCAAACAACAATACACCCACCCACCATGTTTCTGACACCGCATACAGTGCAAGAAGAAACCACAACACGGGATCCTCCGGAACTATTATGGCCGATACATACAAACTACACAAAATGAGCTGTACTGAAAAACCGGCACCCAGGGAGTAGATTGAAATGGTGATTAGAGCTTTATACACCTTTGACCCCCTTTTCGCTTTTTCATCATATCTTCTCTATTTTACCCTGAATCCGGAAATTATGCATGGTGAAAAGTCGGGGGAAATCTAGACCCACCCCCGACGCTAACGAACGATCGATCTCAACTTTTAGCAGGTAAAAACCTGAGAAGCTAGACGAACTGCCTGCAACCGCTCCCGATCCACTTCAAACCCGATCCCAGGTCTTGCCGGCACAGCGATTTGTCCCTCCTCAACAGTCACCTCCGGCTGAATCAGATCCTGCTCCCAGTAGCGATTAGAAGCAGAGATGTCCCCCGGAAGATTAAAGCCTTCCAGAGAGGCAAGGGCAATATTGTGGGCGCGAGCGATCCCTGACTCCAACATCCCACCGCACCAGAGGGGGATTCCCTCCGCCTGACAGAGATCATGGATTCGCTTGGCCTCCGTCAGCCCGCCAACCCGCCCCACCTTCACATTGACCACGGAACAGCTGCCCAGCTCCAGTGCTTTGCGCACATCCTCAAAGGACTGCAGACTTTCATCCAGGCAGATCGGCGTCACCAGTTCCGCTTGCAATCTCGCATGATCTACGATGTCATCCACCGCCAGCGGCTGTTCGATCATCAGGAGATCAAAAGTATCCATCCGTTTCAGGTGCTTCAGATCCTTCAGAGTGTATGCGGAGTTGGCATCAACCATCAGCGGCAATTCGGGAAAAACCTCCCGGATGCCCTCCAGAACCTCGACGTCCGCCTCAGGCTTCACCTTCACTTTCACTCGTCGGTAACCTTCCTCCACCCGTTGTCGGATCGTCTCCAACATCGTATCCAGATCAGCGGCACCAACAGCCACACCCGCTTCGATCCGGTCCCGGGTTCCTCCCAGGGCGCTGGCGAGGGAGATCCCCTGCCCCCGGCACCAAAGGTCCCAGACCGCCCCTTCCACAGCGGCTTTAGCCATGGGATGACGGCGGATGGCGCGAAACCGCTCCGGTACTTCTCCTGGATGTTGCAAAGGAGTGCCAAGAAGACGGGGAATCAGGAAATCCCTCATCACATGCCAAGCGGTTTCCACCGTCTCCTCGGTGTACCAGGGAGAAGAAAAAGCGACACATTCTCCCCAACCGCTTTGCCCCACTTCATCCTCCGCCTCCACCAAGATCAGTTCCCGATCGGTGACGGTGGTAAGACTGTTGGAAAAGGGGGTCTTCAGAGTCATTCGAACATGATGCAATGTCACTTGACGGAGGATCACAACTCTTCACCCCCATTCCCTTCCCTGAGAATCCAGCGCGACAGCTCCCGACGCAAAAGCTTGTTGGAGGCGTTTTTGGGCAGATGACTCACAAAATGAATCTGGACAGGTACTTTATACCCGGCGAGCCGCTCCCGGCAATGTTGAACCAGCTCCTCCTCTCCAGCAACGGTCCCCGACTTCAATCGGACAAAACCGACGGGCACTTGTCCCCATACCTGGTGCGGTATACCAATCACCCCTGCATCCTCCACCGCCGGATGTGCAGTCAGCACCGCTTCCACTTCCGCGGGGTAGATATTTTCACCGCCGGAGATGATCAAATCGCTGCGCCGGTCCAATACATAAAGAAAGCCCTCTTCATCCAAGTATCCCAGATCACCGGTATAGAGCCATCCTTCCCGGATCGTATCTCGCGTCGCATCCCCCCGCTTCCAGTAACCCCTGGTGACATTGGGACCCCGAACTGCAATCTCCCCCGCCTCTCCCGGTGGAAGATCCAACCCCTGCTTCACGATCCGAAGCTCAGAGGGAAAAAGCGGTTTCCCCGCCGATCCCAACTTCCGCAGACTATCCTCCGGAGCCAGCGTGACGATCTGAGAAGCCGTCTCTGTCATCCCGTAGGTTTGGAAGACCGGCACACCTTTGTCTTTACACTGTTCCAGCAAAGGTTTCGGTGCCGGGCCACCCCCCAACAACATACACCGAAAATGATTCGGATAAATTCCCTCTCCCAGCTCCTCCAACATCCGAGTCAGCATCGTCCCGACCACAGAGACGATCGTAACCCCCTCTTCCCGGATGCTCCGGTTGGCCTCGGCTGGATCAAAGGCGGAATGGATGACGGCTGTCATGCCGTAGATGAGGCTTCGCATCAGGATGGACAAACCGCTCATATGAAACAGAGGAACGGCGGCCAGCCACCGATCCTCAGCATCCAGCCCCAGATTGAGAACCGAGCCGGTGGCACTCCACCAATGATTTCCCCAAGTCAGCATCACCCCCTTGGGCAGTCCCGTCGTCCCGGAAGTGTACATGATCGTATGTAAATCATTTAGCGAAAGACGGGAGGGAAGTTCCATCTCCGCCTCCGGAAGGCGGGTAAGTTCATTCCAGGTGAGCGGCCCCAAGGAACCTTCTACTGCCGTCACTTGGGACTCATGATCGGCATCTACTACCCACATCCGCACTCCGGCATCTTCCACCTGCCAAGCGACTTCCTTTGGGGACAGACGAGTGTTGAGCGGCACCACCACCGCTCCGAGACGGGTGACAGCGTGGATGAGCGTCACCATATGGAGACCGTTTCCCATCCATAAAGCTACCCGATCCCCCGATTTCAATCCCCATCCGGCCAACCGCCGTGCCATCCTTCCCACTTCCTCTTCCAAACGGCGGAAAGTCCATTCCTCCCCGTCACAGATCAGGGCGATCCGCTCCGGTGTCAAGGATGCTCTCTGGGCCAACCAATGAGGCATTTCCAACCCGTTACTCTGCAACATGGAATACAACCTTTCTGGTCATCGTGATGTCTGGTCCCCTTCCCGGAAGCGACAGGGTCCCTGAAAAGGACACTTGTCCCGAATTGGAAAAGGGATCCACTCTTCTCGATTCATCGGAGTATGTATTCACAGCCCTCCCCTCTTTCATCCTAATCCAAAGACGGACTTCGGAACAAGCTTGCGGAAACCCATGACAACAAACCCGGCTCTGTGATAGAGCCGGGTAGATCTAGCGGTTTACGGGAAGCGAGGAAATTTGTCAAAGTCCGGTTTCCGTTTTTCTTTGAAGGCGTCGCGTCCTTCTTTGGCTTCGTCGGTCGTGTAATAGAGCAGAGTGGCATCGCCCCCAAGCTGTTGCAGGCCGGCCAGCCCGTCGGTGTCAGCGTTAAAGGAAGCCTTCAGAAAACGGAGAGCGGTAGGGGATTTCTCCAGGATCTCCTCACACCACTGAATCGTCTCTTCCTCCAGCTTCTCCAGCGGAACGACGGTGTTGACCAAACCCATATCCAGAGCTTCCTGGGCATTGTACTGACGGCATAGAAACCAAATCTCCCGGGCTTTCTTATGACCTACGAGACGGGCTAGGTAACCGGCACCATAACCAGCGTCAAAGCTGCCTACCTTGGGGCCTGTCTGACCAAAAATCGCATTGTCTGCAGCGATGGTTAGATCGCAAACCACGTGCAACACGTGACCGCCGCCGATGGCATAGCCGGAGACCATGGCGATCACCGGTTTGGGGATGGTGCGGATCAACCGTTGCAGATCGAGGACATTCAACCGGGGGATCTCATCCTCTCCCACATAACCGCCATGCCCCCGTACTCGCTGGTCCCCGCCGGAACAGAAGGCCTTGTCCCCTTCTCCCGACAGAATAACCACTCCCACCTCGGAATCATCTCGAGCCCTGGCAAAGGCGTCGATCATCTCGGTCACCGTCTGGGGACGAAATGCATTGCGCACTTCGGGACGATTAATCGTCACCTTGGCAATATGATTGTACTTTTCATATTTGATATCTTCATACTCCCGTACCGATTTCCATTGGACGCTCACACTCTCATCCTCCCTCAACTGTTAGGGAATTTTCCATGACGCAAAAGAAATTCCATCACTATTGTATCAAAAATCCGGGGCGCTTCCACATGAACGGCATGTCCCACCGCGGATACGCTCCGCCATTGGCACCGGGAAAACTGACTCTTCATCTCTTCTGCGATCCGGCAAAATTTTGCATCCAACTCCCCGGTAATCAACAACACAGGGCACGGAATTTCCCCGAGGTGTCCCCACCAGGAAGGCTGTGCTCCAGTTCCCATCCCACGAAGACTGTTGGCTAGTCCGTGCGCTCGTTGGGCCAGCCGCTCTTTTTGGATCCCCCGTCGTACCTTCTCCGGTAGATTCGCTTGGGTTGCAAACAAGGGAATCCTTTCCCAATACCGGACAAAAACTTCCAGTCCTTCTCTTTCCACCCAAGCCGCCAAGGCTTCATCTCGCTCTTGGCGAGCCCGCCGCTCCGCATCTGTCTTCAGACCGGGAGAGCTACTCTCCAATAAGAGTGTCTTCACCCGAGCGGGAGCGCTGGCGGCGAGGGAGAGTGCGAGGCGTCCCCCCATGGAATACCCGAGGACATGAGCACGGGAAATCTGCAACTGGTCCAGGATTCCTGTCAGATCCGCCACAGCCTGATCCATCCCGTAACGAGCGGGATCCAGAGGTGCCTCACTCTCCCCATGGCCGATCAGATCCAGCCGCACCACCTGGAAGTGTTGCGTCCAGGAGTCGAGGTACGGCTCCCAGGTGATCCGTGAACCGGTAAAACCATGTAACAGGAGGAGTGTCGGCCCTTCCCCCTCCACCTCTACCTGAAAATGGACACCGTTCACATATAAATCCATCAGCCCTCCACCTCTTCCAACCGCTTTCGCACCCTTTCCCCGATCTGTTTCCAGATCTCCTGATGCAGGTCGGCATTTTCCTGGCGATCCGTCCCCACCTCGATCACATGGAGTCCCGTCCCTTCCAGACTGGCGACATAAGCCTTCCGAAAAGCTTCCCAGGAATCGGGACGTTCCCAATGACCCCCGTACATATGAACCGCATGTTCAAAATCCAGCCCGAGAGGCGTGCCGAACAGGGTTTCAAAGGTGTCAGGATCCGTCTGGGAAGCCTGAGGGAGAAGAGAGAAGATGCCGCCCCCGTCATTATTGATCACCACGATGGTGGCATGCAAAGCGTGCAACTTGGCGGCGAGGAGGCCGTTGAGATCGTGAAAAAAAGAAAGATCCCCCAGCACCAGCGTCACATGGGATCTCGCCGCTGCGACACCCAAGGCAGTGGAGACCACCCCATCGATCCCGCTTATGCCTCGGTTGGCTATCGAGTGCAAGCACCGGTCACTGTTCAATAAAAATGAGTCCAAATCCCGAACGGGCATGCTATTTCCTGCAAAGAGAATCCCCTCCTCCGGCAACAACTTCGCCAGCTCCAAAAACACCCGTCCCTCAAAAGGAGCCTCCATCTGGCCCGCCTTCGCCAACTGGGCTGTCGTCTCCCGATTCAACTCCTGCCAGAGTTGCGCCCAGGCAGATTCCTTCCGCGGTGGGATTCGATGAGCCACTCCTGTACAGAAGCGAATCGGATCGGTGTAGATCATTTCCGCGGACAATAAGGAGGGGTCCCGCCACCCTCCATCCGGATCGATCACGATCTGTCGGGCGGAGGGATGCTCTTTTAAGTATAAGAGGACTGCTTTGGAAACGGGCATCGCCCCGAAGCGGATTACCACCTCGGGTGCCAGTTTTTCCACCGCTTCTTTCTCCCGTAGAAATGCGTCATACCCCTCTAAAATCCATTCCTTGGGATGGGTTCCGTTTCGGAGCCGGGAGAGAGGATCGGCGAGAACAGGGAAGCGGAGAGATTCCGCCAATCGATGCACAGCGGGTCCCAGCTCCCCTGCCTCCTGAGGGCCGACCACGATCAGGCCCCGCTCCCACTGGGACAGTGATTGGGCCCACTGGTCCAATTCTTTGCCGGATAATTCCCGTTCTCCCGCAGTCACCCTCACATAGGGAGTGGTTCCCTCCTCTCGCCTTCCTCCCTGCCAGAAGGTGGGGGAAGCGAGATCCGGCATCAGAGGTTCCCGATAAGGGAGATTAAGATGGATCGGTCCCTTTGGCCCCGTCTGGGCTGTTGCCACTGCCCGGGCCGCCGTGGTCCGCACATACCGTAACATCAGTTCAGAGCGATCCGGCAGCGCCATATCCATAAACCATTTGACATGGGTTCCATACATTCCGATCTGGTCCATCGATTGCGGTGCGCCTACATCCCGCAGTTCGTGGGGACGATCCGCAGTCAAAACCACTAGCGGGACCCGGGCTAGCTTCGCTTCCGCCACCGCTGGGAAATAATTGGCCGTTGCAGTTCCTGAGGTACACAACAACGCCGCTGGCTCTCCCAAAGCTTTGCCCAATCCCAAGGCAAAAAAGCCGGCGGAGCGTTCATCCACCAGCAACCACTCCTTCAAACCGGGATGAGCAACCATGGCCAGTGCCAAGGGCGTGGATCGGGAGCCCGGACTGATCACCGCGTGTCGGAGACCGCTCAGAACCAGCTCGTCCACAAAGGCACCCACAGTTGCCGTCAGGTCTTCCCTGTGACTCACCGGCTATCGCCTCCCAATGCCGACAGCATCGGCTTGAACTTCAGATTCGTCTCTTCGTATTCGCTATCGGGTTCGGAATCGCCCACGATCCCGCAACCGGCAAAGAGAGAAGCTTCCCGCCCCCGGAGCAGGCCAGAGCGAATGGCACAGGCAAACTCCCCGTTCCCCCGATCATCTAGCCAACCCACTGGAGCCGAATACCAACCCCGGTCCATCCCTTCGATTTCCCGGATCCGGGCGACCGCCTCCTTCTGAGGGTATCCGCCTAGAGCTGGAGTCGGGTGCAGCCGTGCCACCATCGACAACAACGTGGTCTCCGGCAACGGAGTTCCTTCCACTGGGGTAAACAGATGCTGTACATCCTGTGCCTGGTACAAAGTAGGTGAGTCAGGCACTCGCACTTGGAAGCATCCCTCTTGAAAAGCCTCGCGGATCATATGGACCACCACCGCATGCTCGCCCCCATTCTTGGGATCAGCGAGCAATTCTTCTCCCAATTTCCGGTCTTCCTCAGGATCTTTCCCCCGCCGGATGGTCCCCGCCAGACAAGTGGAATAGAATCGCTCCCCTTCACTTTTTACGAGGCGCTCCGGGGAAGCACTCAGCAAGCAGGCATCGCCACGTTCCACTGCAAACAGGAAGCCATGGGCTTGTCTCGCCAGCAGCCGGTATAAGCCTGCTTCCGGAGAGAAGGAGGTCTCCGACTCCAGCTGAAGTGGCCGAGCCAGTACCACTTTTTCAAGAGCCCCTTCCCGGATCTCCCGCGCCGCTGTGGCTACTGTCTTTTTCCAGCGATCCGGTTCCACCTCCAACACATCGAATGAAGTTTGAGCCGGGGGTGAGAATTGAAAATCTGCGGCCGTCTCCAGCAGGGCCCTCTCCTCTTCCGTCAGTATCTTTCCCCTCTGTTCTACATCCTCCCCCGGACGAAGTAGAACATTGACGGTCAGCCAACATTTTCCTCCGGTCACGGTCAACAGAAATTGGGGCAGGATGAAAGAAGCGTCGAAAAACCCTTCCCAGAGCGGGGTTTTTTCTGCAAGTGGATCAAAGGAAAAGCCGCCCAGAAGGAGCGGCCCCGTACCCGTCGGTGTCTCTGCCGGAACCCGGATCGCACCTTTCAGCAGGTGATCCCACTCCTGCTCCGTTTTTAGATAAGAGCCTTCCCTGGCGTAGGTCTCCAATTTCCAAGCGACTCCCACACCGACCAGGGTAAGCCCTCGGTCCGGATCAGACCAAAAGTTGCGCGTTCCCCGGAATCTCGTTGCAGACGCAAAAAAAGAGAGGGGCTCCAGGTTGTCCACCCACCGGGTCTGGCTGACCAGCACCGGCCTTTGTTCCCTCCGGGCTCGGGCCGCCCCTTCCTTCAACCCGGCAATGTTGTGTAATTCCCTCATGGTCGTCACGGTCCTTCCCCCCATCCGCCCGTCGGGACCACTCTCCCGACGGCGTTTCGGCGAATCCAGTAGGATTCGCTCCGATCTATGCCCACTTGTAGCACACACTCGTTGATGAAACCTAATCCAGTATACCCAAAATCCCCGTTCTTTTCTACTGATCCCCCAGTCTTTCCCGTCTATACTGGAGTCTGAGAGTGTTCCGAAGTATAATGGACATCGGAAGGAAGGAGCGAAACACTAATGAACGAACACCCCTCCGCAACTGGACCGGTTACCGCAAAAGGATGGCAGATCTGGTGGCAATTGTTGCGCCCCCACACCCTGACCGCTTCCTTTGTACCTGTCCTGATCGGGACCGCGCTGGCGATGTCGCTGACTCGGATCGACATTCCGTTATTTCTGGCTATGTTGATCGCCTCCATCCTGATCCAGGCAGCGACCAATATGTTCAACGAATACTACGACTACAAGCGAGGATTGGATCATGAGGGCTCCGTGGGCATTGGTGGTGCCATCGTGCGCCATGGCGTCTCTCCAAATACAGTGATGGGGATCGCCCTCACCTTCTGTGGAGTCTCCGTCCTGCTCGGGATCTATATCTGCATGGAAAGTAGCTGGTGGCTGGCGGCGATCGGCTCCGTCTGCATCGCGACAGGTTATCTCTACACCGGGGGACCTCTCCCCATCGCTTACACTCCCCTAGGTGAATTGGTTTCAGGATTATTTATGGGGATGGGAATTATTCTAATCGCATTTTTCATCCAGGTCGGCACTCTTACCCTGAATAGCCTGCTCGTCTCCATCCCGATCGCCATTCTCGTCGGGGCCATCATGATGGCCAACAACATCCGTGACCGGGAAGGAGACGAGAAAAACGGCCGCAAAACCTTGGCCATTCTCTTGGGACACCAAGGAGCCGTCCGCTTCCTCACTGGGATGTTTATCGTCTCTTACCTGTGGGTTCTCCTGCTCGTTCTGATCGGGGAGGCAACCCCCTGGATTCTGTTGGTAGGTCTGAGCCTCCCCAAATCCATCCAGGCCATCCGTGGATTCCAGGGTAAAACTACCAATACGGAAATGGCCCCGAGCATGAAATTCACCGCTCAGGTGAACACTCTATTTGGCTTGTTGCTAGCGATGGGGCTCTTTTTAAGTCAATGGATTGGATAAGTGATCCAAAACCAACAGAGAAAAACCGGCGGGATACATCCGCCGGTTTTTCCTGTTCTCAAAGGGTCTTGGACCAGTCCACCGTAGCCGCTCCCTCCAAGAATTTCTCACAGTCCAAGGCCGCCATACAACCGGTGCCCGCCGCCGTAATCGCTTGACGGTATTCCCGATCCTGAACATCCCCGCAGGCGAAGACCCCCTCGATGTTGGTTCGGGTAGTGCCTGGAATGACTTGAATGTAGCCTTGTTCGTCGGTATTTAGCTGGCCACGGAGAAAACCAGTATTGGGACGATGACCGATGGCGACAAAGATGCCATCGACTTCTATGATCTCCTCGGCACCGGTCTCTTTGTTTTGAACCTTCAACCCTTGGATTCCGCCCCCTTCTTTGGTCACCACTTCCAGGGGAACCCGATTGAGGGCCCATTTGATCTTTTCATTGGCCTGGGCTCGGTCTCGCATAATCTTGGAAGCCCTGAGTTCATCCCGTCGGTGAACCACTGTCACCTCAGAGGCGAACTTGGTCAGGAAATTGGCCTCCTCCATAGCGGAGTCCCCGCCACCGACCACAATCACCTTTTTGCCCCGGAAGAAGAAACCGTCACAAGTGGCACAAGCACTCACCCCTTGGCCCATGTTATCCTTCTCTCCGGGAATCCCCAGCAACTTGGCGGTGGCGCCAGTGGAAAGTACCAAAGCTTCACTGGTCAACTCCCCTTGGCCCTCTACGGTCAATTTGAAGGGGCGATGGGAAAGATCCACATCGGTCACCCAGCCCCGTTTGAATTGGGCACCGAACCGTTCCGCCTGTTTCCGCATGTTATCCATTAATTCCGGTCCGAGAATTCCTTCCGGAAATCCGGGGAAATTCTCCACATCCGTGGTCGTGGTGAGTTGTCCCCCCGGCTCCTGACCTTCAATCACCAGCGGATTCATATTGGCCCGTGCCAGGTAGATGGCAGCGGTCAAGCCCGCCGGACCCGTTCCGAGAATGATTACTTTGTGCATAGGTCCGAACCTCCAGACATTAATATCACAGATCGACGAAACCACTTGTTCCACATGAGGCGGCATCTTCCTCTCAGGTACAAACCCCTTTCTTTCCTTCCTCTTTCAGACGTTCGATCTCATGGCTCTGATCGGGAAGAGAGCGGAGCAAAGAAGGGAAATACGGATAATCCTCTCCGTTCAGGGAGTAGTAAACCCACTGGCCCTGCCGCCGTTCCTTCACCAACCTGGCGTTCCGCAACTTTCGAACATGCTGGGAGACCGCCGGTTGGGTGATCTTCAAAACCTCCACCAGTTCCCCGACACACAAATCCTCTTCCCTCAGAAGAGCGAGGATCCGAAGGCGGGTTTTGTCCCCCAGGGCTTTATGGCAATCTGCCAACTGGTCAAAATCCATGACCACCACCTCACCTATATATATAAGCATATTCTTATATGATTGTAAAGAGAGGGTGGATCTCGATCAGACAGATCCTCCCTGTACTTGTATTTTTTCATCCCCGGATTGGAAACGCAAAAGCTACCGGTTCCCTGCATCCCATCTTGAAACTCAGGGCTGTTGAACAACCCTAAAGTAGATGATGGGAACGAAACATCCTTTCGCTCTTTCAATGCCCCCATCGTAAAATATAGCTTAAGGGGACGGTGAAGGGCCTTTGCGCTCTTTGCAAGAAATCGGAGCCGTCCCACCACCATCCCACCTTATTTCTTACCTAAAATAGGGTGAATCAACACGCCTGCTTGAAACTATTGGCGTCGTGGCATGCTGACAGTAAATATATATCGCTCCTGTGGATACTTGGCATAGGTGATGAATAGAGGGCGCGAGTTGTAGGAATAGTTAATGCACTCCATATGAAGAACCGAGGACGTCGAATCGATTTGTAGCCAGTCAGCCTCCTCCGGATTAACCTGTGTTACCTCCAGTGAAATATTCCCATAGCTGATCGGGTGTTGATATACATTTTCAACTAAATGGTATAGTGATTCACGGGCCAAATCCTGCTGAGCCAGTTTCGGACACAAGTTTTCATCCATGTATACCGTTTCTAAAGACATGGGCATTTCATCTGCCAAGCGCAAACGGACCATTTTAAGAACACGGTTATGGGGAGACAATCCCAGTTGTACCTGCAGTTTATGATCCGGTTGTATATTCGACTGAATATCGATCAATTGGGAAGAAGGATGTTTCCCCTTGGCTTTCATCTGTTCCGAAAAACTGGTCAAAATCGTCAATTCATATTGAGACCGGGTGTTTTGTACAAAGGTCCCTTTTCCCTGCTGACGATACAAAAGTCCTTCATTGATTAACAGTTGCAACGCCTGACGCAGGGTTTGCCGACTGACGCCGAGATCTTTACTCAATATGGGTTCCGGTGGCAATTGGGTACCCGGCTTCCAGATTTCCGAGTCAATTTTAAGTTTGATCCATTCATATATTTGTTGATATAAAGGAAGCTCCCCTGTCCGTTCAAATGTATCCATATCCGATACTCCTAACCATTGATTATATAAGTTCTATTATACTAAAAAACCCTCCAAGCTGGTCTTTGATCCGAACAGCATGGAGGGAGAGAATATTTCATGCACAATAAAGGATTCCGCACATGAAGTTAACAGGGAAAAACTAGGCGTATTGATTAGCCATATTTTTAGTCAGGAAATACGGTCGGGATGGTGGGACGGTGAAGGGCCTTTGCGCTTTTTGCAAGAGATCGGAGCCGTCCCACCATCCCTGTCCCCTCAAGCCATATTTTACGATGGGGCGAGGGGAAGAACGAGCGATAGGATCGTTTCGTCCCCATCATCTACTTTAGGGTTCATCAACAGCCCTGGGGAAAACCATTCTCGATACACCTTTATCGAGAGATAAATTTTTTGACCACTTGCTGAGCTGATTCTTGTACCATTTGATCGATCGATGTTCCGACAACCATAATATGAACACCTGTCTTGCGAAACGCGGAGTAGTTCGTCGTATTGATTCCTCCCTCAGCCAGGGTCGGTACGGACACGGAGGAGATCAATGCCTCCAATCGTTCTTTGATGATCTCGGGAATTTCGCCTGCTTTGACTCCATCGTAACTCATACCAGTCATCAGACCGATCATATCCACACCGATATTTTCCATTTGCTTAGCCGCTTGCGCCACTTCATCCGCAGTTCGGGCGGGAATTCCGAAGGGATGTTTATCATCGGGATGTGCGATGTAAGCATCGACCAGCAAACCGTAGTAGTGTGCCTTTTGTACAATTTCCTTCAGATCGCGTAGATCACACTTGTGTGTATGCAACCCGTCGGTTCCTGCCCGGGAAATCTGATAAAAATCTTCGTCGGCAATTGGAACCGGCATCGTCTCTGTAAAACCGCCGGGCACACCTACTGTAATAAAAGGCTCTTCCCCAACCACACTGCGAACGCCACGCACCACTCCGACCATCTCGGAAAAATCGACATCATGCCTGACGTGTTCTGCATCATGCATGCTTGTCACACCTTGATGCCCCCGAGCGAGTGCCACTGCGGGATGATTTGGTTCCAACATTTTCACCCCAGCATCGATCACCGCTTTCGCGATTCTCGCGTCATCCCCGGTGATCCCGGTACTTAAAATCGTTTGTCCCCCATGCTCCTCAATCGCATTCCACACTTTTTCAATGGCGATCTTCCGTTTTCTCTCCATATCTCCTGTAAACATACATCATCACTCCTGGCTGTTGTTTGTTTTATTCTGACTCCATTTATTTGCGATGAGGGTAATCACAAATGAACTTACAAATCCCACGGCCATCGCGATCAATTGCCCCGTGATATTGTTGGACAAAAATGGAGAGACCAGGGAAGGCACGTAGGCTGTTCCTCTGACATCAAACAGTCCCACCAGCATGCCAGCCAATCCCGCTGAGCCGATCGCTCCGGCAAAAACCACTTTGTTGGAGAACATGAAGGGATAGGCTGCCTCGACAAAAGTCCCGAAACCCATATTGATCAAAAACCCAGGTGTGGCCAAGGCTGCTTCCCCTTTTTTTCGAGGAGCGATCATGTTTGCCAAGGTGATTCCCGCCGATACCATGACCAGTCCGGTCATATCGACAGCTCCCAGAAAACTGTTCCCGGCTTTCTCCATTTCAAGCAGTACAATCGGCAAAATAGCCGCATGATAAACCCCGCCGAGAATAGCAGGCCAAATCAAGAGCCCCGCCACCAATCCCGCTAGTAATGGGCTTAAAGCAATCGTATATTCAATCAATTCCCGAATGGCTTGACCCGCTTGCAAAGCCAAGGGTGCGATCAGAAAATATGCAAACAAACCGGCGATAATACCCGCTAGCCCACCTGCAGCAATATTGATAGTGGTTGTAGGAAAATTCCAGTCGACGCACTTTTTAAAGAGATAAGTTACGAGAACCCCGGCCAGAATCCCTGCGATAATACCACCGATAATTCCACCATCTACGGATAATACCCCTGCGATGATCCCAGCAACGATAGCCACTTCATCCAAACCAGATATTTGTCTAGCCGCAATGGCAGCCAACATGACTGGCAACGCTTTGATCAAGATATCAAAAACATCGCCCAAACCGGATAAACCCGGTATTTTACTCAAAGCGAGGATGATCGCCAAAGAAATAAATCCCGGCAAGGCAGCCAACATAATGCCTCTGAATTGAATTCGCTTCAGCGGATTGTCAGCGATTTCCGTATTGGATTGACCAATGGACGGTCGGTAGTCGATCCCCCAATACTTGCTCAGGGAACTGACAAAGGAGATCGCGCGAGTACGATTGGTCGTCCCTGTGGTTCCCGATGTGGCGATCACTTTGCCACCTTTCGAGCTGGTGATAGCCATAGATGTACCACCTGTACCCACAATCGGTACTTCATTCCGGGTGGCCGCTGCGATCGCTTCTTTGTTCGTCCCGTCCGGATCGGCACTCATCAAGATGATGCCATCGATGTCGCCATCATCAATCGCTTGAGCCACCTCTTGGTCAACTTTTACTGCTTGTTCGTTTACTTCCTTCAGTGTCCCAGAAAACACAACTTGGACAGCCTGTGTCGCAGAATCCCAGGTATAGAGGTCTGCCGGTGTCGTCTCCTTGATTTTATCCATGGATGCTTTCGCACCAATAAATTGAATCCAAGCCACATCCATTTCGGCACGATCACACTGAGCATGGATTTCTCCCAGTAACTTCACCGGATCACTACCGCCGAGACTATACAGGTTCCCACCACTGCTCCCTAGTATGGCAACTCTTTTGTTACTCAAGACGCTCCCCCCTTTACAGTTAATGTACGTACAATTATTGTACGTACATTAACTGTAAGCGATTTCATCCAGCTTGTCAAGAACACCCGTAAAGCCTTTCAATAGGTTGGACTGTGACTGGAGAGCAATCCGTCTGATTCACGATCCTTCAAGGCCATAGTCTTCTGTAGAATCATGCTGATTAGCAATATTTAGGTAGAGCGATCCTGCTAGTGCCCCTTCAGAGAAGATTGTGTGGAAAATCACAGTAAGGCGAGGACGGTGAGGATTTGATTCGCCTTTGCGCTCTTTGCAAGAGATCGGAGCTGCCTCACCGTCCTGCCCCCGCCATACTGAAATACAAGATCAAAGTTGCCTGAAGGGGCACTAGAAACGTTGAGACTTCCAGCGTTTGTAGACGGTCGAGATCAAAGTGGGACAAACCATTTAAGGAAAGACGGTTCCCTCTGGTTAGACAAACAAGATCCTGTCCCGAGTAAAAACATCGGTGAGAGGGAGGGGTTTCACATGGAATGACTTTGGCTCGTCAGACATCCCCGCTGGGTAGAATGGATATTTGCAATTCAGGGCCTCAGCCTGTTTTCTGATTGACCCACATCCCTGAGCGCTGTATACGAGTGTGGGCCGGGTTCTGCAGAATCGAATTCCCCCGTTCTTTTGATTATGAAGGAGAAATAGACATATCTTTAGGCTGTCCCGGTCTTAGTATTTACATTTACAGCCGCTTATTGTAATATGTCACTCATACCTAAAACCAACTAAATGAATCGGATAAGGTGGTGTGATTCTTTTGTCTATTTCAACTTCTGCTGCCCAACCCTTGGGCACCCAGAGGCCTCTTCCCTCTGCACCGGCTCTTTCTTCCCCTCAGTTTGGGGTACTGGCCATCGCGGTCATTGCTATCGGCGGACTGGGTGCGATGATCAACGGAACCCAAGGGTTGAAACAGTGCCTACTATTCACCATCGGTCTACTACTGGGATTTACTCTGTATCATGCCCGGTTCGGGTTCACTTCGGCTTTTCGCCAGTTGCTCTCGGTGGGACAGGGAGCCGGCTTACGCGCTCATATGCTGAT
The DNA here is from genome assembly GCF_050433445.1 of Kroppenstedtia sanguinis. Taxonomy (NCBI): domain Bacteria; kingdom Bacillati; phylum Bacillota; class Bacilli; order Caryophanales; family Thermoactinomycetaceae; genus Kroppenstedtia; species Kroppenstedtia sanguinis. The sequence goes on from NZ_JBNPXF010000013.1 coordinate 61,970, forward strand.
GCTGGCCGTCGCCTCCACTCTGTTTGCCTTGATCTTCTCCTCTGGATTCAGCTTCTTTGGGGTGCATCCCCAGCCCTCCGTCTCCCCCCTCAGTCTCAGCCTCCTCGTCGGAGCCTTTCTGTTTGGGATCGGGATGCAGTTGGGAGGAGGTTGTGCTTCCGGAACCTTGTACGCTGTAGGGGGCGGGAGCGCACCTGTCTTCATTACCCTGATCGCCTTTATCGCCGGATCGGTACTGGGCGCCTGGCATTGGGGCTTCTGGACTCAAGAAGTTCCTTCCTTGCCTCCAGTCTCCCTGGCGGAAACCACCGGCCTGGGCTATGGTGGCGCTTGGATTTTACAGATGGCGCTCTTCGCTGCCATCGCCGGAATCACGGTCCTCATCGGTCGCAAGAGACGCCCGCCAATGATCAAGCCACTCCCCACCGCCAAGGGATGGAGACGGTTGCTCCGGGGATCCTGGCCCTTGTGGGCGGCGGCGGTGGGTTTGGCAGTCTTGAATGCCCTCACCCTCACCATCAAAGGAGAACCCTGGGGGATCACCTCCGCCTTCGTCCTGTGGGGATCCAAATTCATGCAATGGATCGGGATCGATGTCACCCATTGGGCCTATTGGTCCGGCGAAAAAGGCGCCGTCTTAAGTAAGCCTGTCACAGCTGATGCCACCAGCGTGATGAACTTCGGCATCATCCTCGGCGCTATGACAGCGGCGGCCGCTGCTGGAACCTATGCCATTCGCAAGGTCCGCGGACGGGTCGCTCTCGCCTCGGTGATCGGAGGTCTGATGATGGGTTATGGTGCCCGACTCGCCTACGGATGTAACATCGGAGCTTTCTTCAGCGGCATCGCTTCTTTTAGTCTTCATGGTTGGGTTTGGATCGGGATGGCCCTGCTGGGAACCACCGTCGGCCTCCCACTGCGCAGGCTCTTCGGCATGAAGAATCCCAAGCCCGATGATTCCGTCTGTTAAAAAACCGATCCCTAATGGGGGATCGGTTTTTTCATGGATCTACATCTGAGCGACTTCCCAATGATCAGATGTGACAGGAGGATTGTCCTCGCTTCTCGAGGTAACGTTGATGATACTCCTCCGCACGGTAAAAGGGGGCAGCCGGTACAATCTGGGTCACCAAAGGATCTTTCCATTTACCTGAGGTTTCCAACTCCTGTTTGGATTTTTCCGCTGCTTCCTTTTGTTCCGGCGAATGATAAAAGATCACAGACCGGTACTGGGTACCGAGATCTGGACCCTGCCGGTTCAGCGTGGTCGGGTTATGATTCTCCCAAAACACCCAAAGCAATTCCTCATAGCTGACCTGCGAAGGATCATACTCCAGATCCACCACTTCAGCATGACCCGTTCGGTCGGTACAGACCTCCTCATAAGTGGGGTTTTCTGTGGTCCCCCCCATATATCCGACAGCCGTGGAGGTGACACCTTTTATCTGGCGAAAGAACTCCTCCACGCCCCAAAAACATCCTGCTCCAAATGTGGCTCGTGCCATCAGACAACACTCCTTTTCCATCACCGGGCATCTTCCGGTTTCTTCTTATCCTACCCAAGGATGAGTCCGGCGACAATCCCTCCACGAAAAACTATCATAGAACCTTTCGCTCTATTTTATAATTTCCAAGAAATCTTATAACTCAATTCAAAAAGCGTTACTGATATCACCCGCGGTTGCGCGACCATTTGGCGATCTGTAACAGGAGGGCGACGGCATTCGCACATATTCCCTGAACTGGAATAGGCTATGGTCATAACCCGAAACCCGACTGTTTCACGCGGTTCCACAAATTCATGGTATAGATGAGCATAATCCTGTGGATACTTGGATGTCTCAACCGTAATATTCCTCACATCCTGGTTTGCATGGGAATAGGAATATGGGTGTTCGCTCATTTCACAAGGGAATTTATAAGGAGAATGGAGGAACTTTTTTCATGGCCACCCTTACATCTTTTAATATGATAAACGTGGGCTCTTTGCAAAACGACTCCGGCGTGTTTATCGGCCAAAATAACCAACCTGGCTGGGACTCCCACCAAAAGCAAAATTCAGCAAATTTAATGTACGGTTTTTTTAACACATATCCAGGAAATCTCAACGCTATTTCCGATAACGATGCCATAGACTCCCCAATCAACGACCAGGACATTAAAGGCGGATCAACCCTGCAAGGGGTATAGGAGAATCGATATGAGCAATCAAAACGAAAATGCTTTGGTCCAATTCGGAGACGTGTCTGTCACCGCGATTACAAACGCCAGCGGTGTATTCGTTGGAACGAATACACAATATGGTTGGGCCTCACACGAGAAAGAAAATGAGGCCTTCGGATTGATATTCGGAGATTGGAACGGCGTATACAGCAACATCAATCTTCTCTTTGACAGCGATCTGATTGACGCGCCCATTCAAGATTCGGACTTATTCCACTCAAAGTGAAACTACTTGTGATGCCCCATCGCCCTTCGGGATGTATTCACGACCATCTCCTTCACCCAATCGGGAAGATCTGCGTCATCGGAAAGATTCAGCATATCAATTAACTCAGAATCCGTAACAGCTGACTGTGCTTCCGTTAACCGGTTGTGATCCCCCCCACCTCACCGAAACCTTGTGTATGTTTTTTGTAGTTGTCAAAATCCGTGGGCCAGTTATTCCCCAAATTGACACAGGAAGCCCCTTCCACACTTCCGATACGGATGTGACCGATATAAAATGTCGGTGATAATAAGGTCGACATGGGGTTTTTCCCTCCCGATTCATGGTGATGATCGTTTAAATTTGAAACAGTATCCGTCAGCTGTCTGATCCATATGGAATGAATCCCCGGTTGTGTGATTATCCTCTGCACGGTTCTTGAACTCGGTCTGTTTTTTCTCATCCTGAACGACACGGACACCAAAGTTGTTTCCCAGGTTCAGGGCCCCGCTCACCGTTTGAACATCAAGCTGATCCAGGCGAAAAGTGAGCCGTTCCAATACAGGCTGGTGAGCATGAAGATGCTCTATGTTCACCGTGTACTCAAAGTTTTTATGGGCTAATTTATCAAGTTTCTGTTCCACTCGATCCAGTCGCTCCTGCATCTCTTTGCTCATGATTTCGGCTGTTTTTGCCCTGCGGCGTCTAAACATGTGGATCGTCGGCCCTCACACAAAGATGGTTCCCCGCATAAAATAAAGTCATCTCAATGACCCTCATCATGTTGTTTTTTCACCCATTGATCGATGAGATCTGAATCGATAAGAATATGGATACCCTTGCAGGTGAGATTCCCATTCCCCGAAAACGTGCCGAATCCTTCATTTTGTTTACTTTCATGTCGCCATCCGTACTGTACGTTATGACCCGTAAACACACCCGAAGCATTTGATATTTCGGTTATTTTGAGACTGTCAAAAAAAATGCGGGCCAATGTTAATCCCTCCGATTTTTAAATACCATGTCTCCCCTATTTTATTGGGCTTCAGGCAGGATTATTTCAAGATACTGAACAGACTGAATGGGGGTAATGGAAATGACCGGTCCTCAAGACCAATTTAACCCGTTTGGTCCCAACTGGAACGATTTCAGAAAACATTTTGATCCATCTCAAAAGGGTATCCCGAACCAAGACTCATCATGGATAGAGGATTATGTAAAAGGGGTGTTATCTCAAGTTCTACCTGATGATACTATTCAAAACCATTCCATCCCGATCCGCTTGCGTCCGGATGTTATCGACACCCACCATTACATCATTGTACGGGCAAAAATTCCCGAACACGCAAACACAAGAAACCTGAAAGTATTCTTTAATACCGGCCAGGTGCGCTTATCCGGACTGACTGAGAAAGAAGAAGTAGTTTCACTCCCTTCTCCCGGCCGCTACAACGGCAGCAAGGCAATCTTCAAAGATGATATCCTGGAAATCAGGATTCCGAAAGAATTAAATGAACCCGATCGGGAAATTACGATACAATTTTTATAAACAGAAGTTCCGATCCGGACCGCAACAGACACAGTCAGCGGAATCCCGTTCACACGAACCACCATTCTTGCAAACTTCCTTTTTCCCCCCTCGAGACAAGCCCGAAGGCAAACTCCTATTTGGAGTCCTTTTGAGCGTTAAGTGAAATTGATCATTCAAAAACCAGGGGAGGTACGAACCGGATGTCTCCTACTTCCCTCCCGATCACTTGCCGCAACCAACCACACAGATTTTTCGACGACGACTCGATCGGTTTCCTGAATTGACAGGAAGACGATAAAGAAAAGAGAGAAGCAGCGGCTCACCACCGGCGCTTCTCTCTTTTCCAATGTTCACTTCTGGATCAATTCCAGCTCCACAGGGTGGAACTTGTCCACTTTTTCTCCTTTGGCGGCTTGGATGGCTACTTCGATTCCGGTCTTCCCGATTTCTTCTGGTTTCTGGGCGATAGTGGCTCCAAGATCCCCTTTTTTGACTGATTTGACCGCATCATCCGTGGCGTCAAATCCGACCACCACGATCTCTTTTTTGGCAGCCCGGATCGCTTGCTGGGCACCTAAAGCCATTTCGTCATTATGGGCGAAGACGGCATCGATCTCCGGATGGCTCTGAAGGATATTCTCCATCACCGTCAGCCCTTTGTCCCGGTTGAAGTTGGCCGGTTGGGAGGCGACCACTTTCACATCCTTCTCATCATCTACCGCCTGGTGGAAACCCTTGCCCCGGTCACGGGCGGCGGAGGTTCCCGGAATCCCTTCCAATTCAACGATGTTGCCTTTGTTTTTCAGCTGTTCCAGAATGAACTCCCCAGCTGTCTTTCCGCCGGCTACGTTATCCGAGGCGACATGAGCGACAACCTCGCCCCCTTCGGATTCCCGGTCGACGGTGATGACGGGGATCTTCGCATCATTGGCGGATTCAACAGCGGTGGAGACAGCTTTGCTGTCTGTCGGGTTGATCAACAGGATGTCCACATTTTTCTGGATCAGATCTTCTACATCGTTCAGCTGTTTGGCGTTATCGTCCTGGGCATCCGCCACAATCAACTCAGCACCCGCTTTTTTGGCGGATTTCTCCGCCCCTTCCTTCAAAGAGACGAAGAAGGGGTTGTTGAGGGTGGAGACGGACAGACCGATCTTCACCTTGTCACCGGCGGCTTCCTTCTCCTCTTTTTCTAGGCTCGATTCGCTGGAACAACCAGCCAGGATACCGACAACCAGCACCACAGCCAACAACAGAGTCCAGGTCTTTTTCACTTCGGGTCCCTCCTCAAAAATTTTTATACAAAAGTCCCATGGATCGGGTTCAGGATTTCTTGGATCGATCCAGTAGCACCGCCAGCAGGATCACTCCACCCTTCACCACTTGTTGGTAGAAGGAGGAGACGTTGAGCAGGTTGAGTCCGTTGTCCAGCACTCCGATGATCATGGCACCGATCAATGTACCAACGATCCAGCCCCGGCCTCCAGACAGGCTCGTCCCGCCGATGACCACAGCGGCGATGGCATCCAGTTCATAACTCGCCCCAGCTGTCGGCTGGGCGGAGTTGAGACGGGCAGTCAAGATAATACCCGCCAAGGAAGCGAACAGACCACTGATCGCATACACCCATACCTTCACCCGGTGGGTCCGGACACCCGAGAGCATCGTCGCTTCCTCATTGCCCCCGATAGCATAGACATGACGGCCGAAGGTGGTATTTTTTAGGACAAAGTAAAGGATAAAGAAGGAAATCAGCATCCAGATCACCGGGATCGGAATCTCCAGGAAATATCCCTTGCCCAGCATGGAAAAGAGTTCATTCTCATAAGCGATGGGACGCCCTTCGGTATACACCAGGGTTAGCCCACGGAAAATAGTCATCGTCGCCAGAGTGGCGATAAAAGGAGCCACTCGCCCTCGGGTCACCAATACTCCGTTGATCGTTCCCATCAGCGTGCCTGCCACTAACCCGGTCAGGATCGCCAGAAAAGGATCCATCCCGGAGGCCAACATCCCTGCACTAAAAGCTCCAGACAGAGCCAGGATGGAACCGACGGAAAGATCAATTCCCCCGGTTAGGATGACAAAGGTCATCCCAAAGGCCAGCAAGGCGTTGATGGAGATCTGCCTGAGCACATTGAAGATATTGGTCATGGTCAAAAAGTCCTGGCTGATCAGCGACAATACGACCACGATCACCCCTAGACCTAAGAGGGGACCGATTTTCTGCACCCAACCTACTCGCATCGCGGAGCTTTTCAACGGGGTTTGCATCACACTTCACCTCCCGAGGCGGCTCGCATCACTTTCTCCTGTGTCGCCTCACCTTTTGCAAAGCGGCCGGTGATCCGCCCTTCGTGCATCACCAGCACCCGATCGCTCATCCCCAACACTTCCGGCAGATCCGAGGAAATGAGCAGGATTGCCAACCCTTCCTGGGCCAATCGGTCGATCAAGCGGTAGATTTCCTCCTTGGCCCCGATATCCACACCCCGGGTGGGTTCATCCAAAATTAGCACCCGGGGAGAAGTAGCCAACCACTTGCCGATCACCACTTTTTGCTGATTTCCTCCGCTTAAGGTACGAACCTCCTGTTCCGAACCGGAAGCCTTGACGGACAGGGTGTCCACGGTCTCTGCAGTCAGACGAGCCTCTTGCTTCCCGTGAATCACGCCCCAGGAGGAGAGAGAAGAAAGGCTGGGCAGAGACAGATTTTCCCTGACAGAGAGGGGAAGTACCAACCCCTCCTGCTTGCGATCTTCTGTAACATAGGCGAGGCCGTGTCGAATGGCATCTTCCGGACGTCGGATTCGAACCTCTTGCCCATCGATCCGGAGGGTTCCACCCTCCGCTTTTCTGACCCCGAAAAGAAGATCCGCCGTTTCCGTTCGACCGGCTCCCATCAACCCCGCCAGTCCCACGATCTCCCCTTGACAGATGGAGAAAGAGATGTCCTCCACCTCTCCCTTACGGGTCAATCCCTCGACAGAGAACCGTTCTTCTCCGGGGGGGACAGGATGGCGAGGATAACGGTTCTGGATCTCCCGGCCCACCATCATCTGGACCAGTTCATCCATGTTCGTCTCCCTGCTGACCCGAGTTCCCACCGTTTCCCCGTCTCGCATCACTGTGATTCGGTCACAGATTTCAAAGATTTCCTCCATCCGGTGGGAGGTGTAGATCATCCCCACTCCCTGTTTTTTCAGGGAACGAATCACATCAAACAAGGACTCGATCTCCCGGTTGGTCAGTGCCGCTGTCGGCTCATCCAGCACCAGGATCTTGGCCTCCAGGGAAAGCGCCTTGGCGATCTCCACCATTTGTTGCTGACCGACGGAGAGATCTCCGGTTTTTACTGAAGGATGGAGATCCATTCCCAAGCGTTCCAGCCACTTTTTCGCCTCAGCTTCCATTCGACGCCAGCGAATCCAGCCCGTTCGCCCCCAGACAAATTCCCGGCCAAGAAAGAGATTCTCCATCACCGAGAGGTGGGGCACCAGGTTGAGCTCCTGATGGATCATGGCGATACCCAATTCCGTCGCCTCCCGGGGTGTGGAGATGTTCCGTTCCTCACCGGCGATGGCCACCTGGCCTCCCTCTCTGGGGTAGATCCCGCCGAGAATCTTCATCAGCGTGGATTTGCCAGCTCCATTTTCCCCCATGAGGGCGTGGACTTCTCCTTTTTCCAGGGAGAAGCCTGCATTTATCAACACTTGGACACCGGAGAAAGATTTTTGAATTTGAGTCATTTCTAAGAGTGGTTTGGCCATGATTTCACCTTCTTTCAGAACAGGACACCAGCCTGCAAGACCAGATTGGCATAGGGCGTGCATTCCCCGGTGCGGATCACCGCTTTTGCCTTCCGGGTTAGCTCTTTCAGCTCTTCATGAGAGATCGTCTCCCATGGGATTCCCGGAAGTGCCTCTATCCACTGTTGATGGAGAGAGGGGCTTACCTCTGTCGTCTCCTGGGCCAGAATCGCTTTTTCCACCGTCATTTCCGACAATACCGCCTCCAGTGTCTCCCACAGGCCTGGAGTGCCTGGACGTACTGCCAGATCGATTCGCTCCGTCTCCGCCGGGATCGGCAGGCCAGCATCCGCAATCACAATGAGATCCGTATGACCCAGTTCACTGATCACTCTGGACAGGTGACTGTTGAGTAGCATCGTCTTTTTCAATAGTCGACCTTCCTTTCCCTTCCATGAAAAACTTCCACTTCCTGTCGCGTCGGCATGCCGTCCTGCGCTCCCAGTCGGGTGACAGCCAAAGCGGCCACCTGGCCTGCGAAGTCGACAGCTTCTGTGAGGCCCTCTCCCTCAGCGAGAGCGCAGGCGAGCCCCGCGTTAAAGGCATCCCCTGCCCCGGTGGAATCCACCACGTCCACAGGATGGGCCCCCACTTGCTGGAACCCCTCTGCCGACAGGAGGGCCGCCCCCTGCTCCCCCAGTGTGGTCACCACACAGCCCACCCCCTGTTCCAACAGCACCTGCATCGCTGCTTCTAAATTTTCTTCCCCCGCTGGATGCGCAGAGAGAAGCTCCAACTCAGTACGGTTGGGGGTGATCACATCTGTCAGCTGATACAGCTCTGGGGGCAACTCCTGGGCGGGGGCGGGATTCAGCACCACCGTTTTCCCCAGTTCTTTGGCAATCCGGGCCGCCGTGATCACCGTCTCCAGTGGAATCTCCAACTGTAACAGCACCACATCCACGCTGGCGATTCGCTCTCGATTGGCCTCCACATCACTGGGGAGGCAGTGGTTGTTGGCTCCCTGGACCACGATAATCCGGTTGTCCCCACCAGAGAGCAGGATCGATGCCACACCGGTAGGAGTGATGGAAACGGTTTTCACCGCCGTCGTTTCCACTCCGCTCTTTTGCAAAGATTCCAACAGAGACTGGCCAAAGGGATCCCCTCCTACGGAACCGATCATCTGAGTGCGGACTCCCAGCCGGGCTGCGGCTACAGCTTGGTTGGCTCCCTTGCCGCCGGGAATAAAGTGGACTTCCTCTCCCAACACCGTCTCTCCGATCTGCGGCAGTCGCCGGGTCTGAACCACCACGTCCATGTTCAAACTGCCGATCACCGCCACACGAGCCGATCTCTCTTTCAATTCCTTCGCCTCCTCGTCGAATCCCGCTGAATCAGATGAGTATCCAGCTCCAGGTCCACCATCTGATCCGTTTTCTCTTGTACCCGGTCGATCAAGTGCAGAGCCGCCCGCGCTCCGATCTCATAGATAGGCTGGGCCACCGTGGTCAACTCCGGTTCGGTCCACTCCCCGGCGCCCACCCCGTCGAATCCGCACAGGGAAATCTCTTCCGGCACCTTCACACCCATTCGATGCAATGCTTTGAGCGCACCCACCGCCATCAGATCATTGCCAGCGAAAATTCCATCGAGATCGGGATGGAATTCCAGCAAGGCTTGAATGGCCCCCTTACCCCCGGCAATAGAAAAGTGACCGGGCACGATCAGGGATTCTTCAAACCACGCACGTCCTTCCACCATCTCCCGGTATCCTTTCAACCGTTCCTCAGCCGTGATCAATTCCTGCGGGCCGGCGATATGGGCAATCTTGCGACATCCCGCATCCAGCAGATGCTGAACCGCCAGCTTCGCTCCCTCGGCATTTTTCGAACGGATCACGGAACAACCACCTTGACCTGGAGCCCGGTCCAATACCACCAAGGGGATGTGGTGACGGACCATATACTTCAGATCCTCTTCACTCAGGGTGCTGGAAGCGAAAATGATCCCGTCGATATATTTTTGGTGGAGCACTTGTATATAAGATTTCTCCCGGACATCCAAATCATCGGAATTGCAGATAATAACTGTGAATTCCCGGGATCGAGCCGTATCTTCCACCGCCCGTGCCAATTCCGAAAAAAAAGGGTTCATAATATCCGGCAGGATCATGGCAATCGTTCCTGTTTTCCGGCTGGTCAAACTGCGGGCCACGGAGTTCGGGCGGTAGTCTAACTCCCGGATCACCTCCCGCACCCGAGCCTCCGTCTCCAGGTTCACATACCCTTTTTTGTTCAAAACCCGGGACACCGTCGCTACGGAAACCCCGGCCTCTCTGGCCACATCTCGGATCGTTGTCATACGCTGAATTCACTCCCTGTGTAACCGGTTACACACAAAAAGAAAAAAAGAGAAGGCCAGTCATTCTGTAACCGGTTACACACAGATTATACCTTCTGCAAATAGCGTGTCAAGCTCCAATAGATAGAAATTTGAACCCAATGTGAAGTCCTGCGGAGCATGCAATTACGGTTTTAATAGAAAAGCACCACGGGTTTTCCATGGTGCTTCTGCGTCAAACTTGAGAGGGTTTCTCCGGCCGATCTTTACAAAAGTGACACATCGGATCTGAACAAGCTTCTTCCAACCATTCATCACACACAGGACAAAACATAGCGTCAACATCCTCATTGAATCCTACTCTACCATGACATACTGGACATCGCTCCACTGAATAACCACCTTTTATCACAGCTGAGGAACCCGGTATTTTAAAGTTTAAACAGAGGTCGATTCGATTTCCTGTCTCTTACAGGAGGAGCTCATTTCATAATCCTGCGGAGTAATTTCAATCCGTTTTTACTGGAGGGATAGCGGAAGGGCAGGTCAAACTTTTGCGTCTGTTTGAGGACGCTCTTCTGGTGAGAGAAACAGTCAAAGCTGTGTTTGCCATGATAGTTTCCGAGCCCGCTGTTGCCCACACCACCGAAGGGGAGATGGGGAGTGGCCAAGTGCATGATGGTGTCATTGATACATCCGCCACCGAAGGAGATGGAGCGCAGAATCTTCTCCTGTTTTCCTCGGTTGTTGGAAAAATAATAGAGAGCCAGCGGTTTGGGCTGCGCCGTCACCTGTTCCACCACTTGGGAGAGATCCCGGAAAGTCAGGATGGGCAGGATCGGGCCGAAAATTTCATCCTCCATCACCGATTGTCCCCATGTGACGCCCTCTAGCAAGGTGGGAGCGATTTTCAGCTGTTCCGGATCCGTCTCCCCGCCGAGGAGGGTGGTGTCTTCTTGAAGATAGGCGTTGAGGCGGTTAAAGTGCTTCTCATTCACTATTCGGGTGTAATCGGGATTTTGCAGGGGAGTCTCCCCGTAAAACTGCCGGATCGCCTTCCCCAGCTGCTGGATCAGCTCTTCTTTTCTCTTTTCATGAACCCAGAGATAATCTGGAGCGACACAGGTTTGGCCTGCATTTAACCACTTGCCCCAGGCAATCCGCTTGGCCGCCAGGGAAAGATCGGCATCCTGATCCACAATCGCCGGGCTCTTGCCGCCCAACTCCAAGGTCACCGGGGTCAGGTGTTGGGCGGCCGCCTCCATCACGACTCGACCCACTCCGGGGCTCCCGGTAAAAAAGATTTTGTCAAAGGGTTGCTTCAACAATTCGGTACTGGTCTCGACACCGCCCTCCACCACGGTCACATGACCGGGATCAAAGGTGTCCGCGATCAGATCTGCCAACAGAGCGGAAACATGGGGAGTCAACTCCGATGGTTTGAGAACCACACAGTTGCCTGCGGCGACCGCCCCGACCAAAGGAGAGAGTGCCAACATAAAAGGATAGTTCCAGGGCGCGATGATCAGGGAGACACCATAGGGTTCCGGGTAGATATAGCTGGAGGAACCCATATGAGTGAGGGCGGTTTTCACTTTTTGTGGCCGAGCCCAGAACTTGGTGTTTTTAGTGACGAAGCTGATTTCCTGAACCATATACCCGATTTCAGAGATAAAGGCTTCCTGTTCCGATTTGTTAAGATCCTGTTTCAGCGCCGCCATGATCTCCCCTTCCCGGGATTGAATCGCCCTGCGCAGTTTTTTCAGGCTTTCTAAGCGAAAATCGGTCTCCTGTGTTTTTCTGCTACGGAAAAAGGCTCTCTGGTTCTGAAGCAGGGAGGTTGCATCCATCATCTGTCGGCCTCCTCCAAAGATTCATTTTCTTCACTCTACCATAGTTTGAGACAGGGTACCCCCTTTTCACACAAACCACCACTCTCCTATTGCATACCATACCGCGAATTTCCCTAGAAGCATGGTGATTACCCATTTTTGCAGAGGATCGGCATAGGGTTTCACATGCCGTTTTCGTTATTCTACGGATCCAAAATCACTCCATGAGAAACCCAACCCTCCCTGTATAACCCTAGGCACGACTTGTGTCCTGTGAGTATGACCGCTTTTTCACAATGCTTTTAGAATGGCTTCCGCCTCGGTCACCACCTGGTGGACCAACTTCCCGGCTCCCTGCTTACGGGAGAGACGCAGTCCCTGACCGGCCCAGAGGCTCATCCGTTCCGGATCCTTTTGGCGGGCGGCGGCTTGGCGAATTTCTCTCGTCAGAGCGTTTTGCACTGGGTACGGGGGGATCTTCGCTTCCCCTCCCGCCAGCTCGTCGATCAAGCGGTTACGAATTCCCCGGGCGGGTTTCCCTGAAAAGGCCCGCGTCACCACGGTGCCATCCTCACTCCCTTCCAAGATTTGCGCCTGATGCACTTCATGCGCCCCGCTTTCCGAACAAGTGAGAAAAGCCGTCCCCATCTGCACGCCTGCAGCTCCCAAGGCCAAAGACGCCGCCAATCCGCGACCATCCATGATTCCACCAGCGGCAATCACTGGCAACCCGATCCGATCGACCAACTGAGGAACCAGCGCCAGGGTACCAACCATGCCCTGTTCATAGGTCCCGGCAAAAGTACCCCGGTGTCCGCCAGCCTCCGCTCCTTGGGCTGTCACCAAATCCACCCCTGCCGCTTCCAGGAGTTCCCCCTCCCGTACTGTGGTGGCTGTTCCGATCAAGATCGTGCCCTCCGCCTTCAGCCGATGGAGCCACTTTTGTTCCGGAATGGCAAAGGTAAAGCTGAAGACCGGGATCTTCTCCTCGATCAGGATCTCTATCTGCTCTGCGAAGGAGGGAGCATACCGAGTGGGCACCTGCGGTTCCAGCCCCATCTCCCGATAGATTGGTGCCAATAGTTCTCTCCCCTGTTTCAACTCCTCAGCAGAGGGAGAAGGCTCCTGAGTGACCAGCAGGTTGACAGCAAAGGGGTGATCGGTGCGGCTTCGGATTTCCCGGACCGCTTTTCGAATCTCCTCCGGTGACAAATAGCCTGCACCCAGCGTACCTAATCCCCCCGCATTAGAGACCGCCGCTACTAACTCCGGCATGGCAGCCCCACCTGCCATCCCTGCCTGAATCACAGGATAACGGATCCCTAACATCTGGGTTAATTGGTTTTCTTTCCACATGCGTAGCTCCCCCTTTGGCTTCCTCTTTTTCTAATTCTGCCGGATAAGCCAAGGGCTAAACCCGCTTCTTTACGGAAACGGGTCGAAGCCCTTCCTTAGCAAAGGCAGTTTCACTTCACACACTCGTATTTTATCACGGTTCAATCCCATATGATCAAAGTCACCCGATGCAACACCCATTTTCCGTAAATACACAGCCTCCAAACAACAAACCCCCCCGCTTTCTCTGTCGAAGCGGGGGGGGATTTCCTTCTCAGCGCAGAGCATCCAAGGCCTCTTTTACCTGCCGGATCTGCTGATGCAGACTCTCCCGATCCACCTCAGTCTCGGGCTCCTCTGCGGCCATCAGGCGGCTCAGTTCCAGTTCCAAAGTGCGGATTTTGTGATCCGTCTCCAGGTCCGTCGGGCGTTCTGCTCGTTCCCGGAGGTGCTCTCGATAGGCCTGGGACCCCCCTGGCCAAACCTTCATGGTTCCTTCTTTTAATACCGCCACCCGGTTGGAAACTCGGTCCAAAGAATACCGATCATGGGAGACCAGCACCAGGGTGCCGGGATAGTGGTTGAGAGCTTCCTCGATCCGCTCCCGGGTGGGGATATCCAGGTGGTTGGTCGGTTCATCCAGTACCAAGAGATTCGCCTCGGAGAAATAGAGATGGACAAAAGCCACCCGACACCGCTCCCCCATACTGAGATCACCGATTCGTTTGTGCACATCCTCCCGCCGGAATAAGAAGGATGCCAACACCTTCCGCGCCTCCCCCGCCGTCATGCCGGGAAGGGAGAGCATGCTGTCCAATACAGTCTTCTCTAGCTCCAGATCCTCCAATTCCTGGGCGAAATAACCGATCCGTAGTGCCGGATGCCGATGCACCAGCCCCTCTGTAGGCGTTAGCTCACCAGTGATCAGTTTCAACAGGGTGCTCTTCCCACAGCCATTGGGACCCATCACCGCCAGTCGCTCCCCTCTAGAAAGGGTCAGATTCACCTTTTGTAGCACCTGATGCTCCCCATAGGAAAAACTGACCTCCTCCAACCGCACTAACCGGTGAGCCGCCAAAGCCTCACCGCCGAGGTTTGCCTGGATTCGAGGATCCTTCCGGGGCCGCTCCACCTGCTGTTCCTCCAGACGCTTCAAGGCCTGCTCCTTGGCCTTCAGCCGGGTCTGGTTCTTATTCGCTTTTTTCTTGTAAAAGGGGTTGCGCTCCCCAGCGGCGGCATGAGCCTGCTGGAACCAATCGCTGTAGCGGCGGATCGCCTCCTCCAGCCGTTTCTTTTCCTGCTGTTGCTTGCGGTAAAGGGCCTCCTGCTCCCTTTGTTCCCGCTCCCGTTCCCGGATGAAGTCCGAGTAGCCTCCTTTGACAGATCGGGTTCCTCCTGCGGTCAGTTCCACGGTGGTGTCAGCCACCTGATCGATCCAAGCCCGATCGTGAGAGACGATGAGACAGGCTCCTCGAAATCCGGCCAACCACTCAGTAAACCAAGCCTGGGTTTCCTCATCCAGATGGTTGGTCGGTTCATCCAGCAGGAGGAAAGAGGGGTTCTCCGTCATCGCCCGTGCCAGCCGAGCCCGGGTCTTCTGTCCTCCGCTCAGCTGTTCGTAGGGAAGCTGTTGCCGCTCCAGGGGAAAGCCCAGTCGATGTAACACCCCTTCCGCCATCGTCTCCCACTCATACCCACCCAGAGATTGGTACTCCCCCTGCACATCGCTGTAACGCTGAAAAAGAACGTCGTCTCCTGAAGCCATCTCCTCCTCCAGGCGAGTCAACTCCTGCCGCAGCGCAAATCGTTTGGAGTCGGCGGAGAGAATCCAATCCTGCAGACTCATCCTCTCCGGGACCGACGGCTGTTGCTCCACCCATCCCCACTGGGAAACCGGCACATGGCGATGAATTTTCCCCGCATCGGGAGTGATTCTACCGATCAGACAATCCAACAAAGTCGTTTTACCGACGCCGTTGGCACCGATCAGAGCCACCCGCTCTCCTTCCCGGATCGCGAGATCCACCTTTTCAAAGATTCTCTTCCCATCCCACTCTTTCATCAAGCCTTCCGCCTTCAACACCCACATAAAAACCCCCCGCTTTCCGTATAGGCTATGACCATGAACAGCACAGGCGCCGTCCCGGTTCCGCCTCGGATAGCAGAGGGTCTTGATTCCATCCAACGATTTAAAACAGGAACCAAAGAAACCTCAGCGGTTTTCCATAGGAAAAACCGCTGGGCTCTAGATCCGACCACTGATGTGAACCGGAGTCTCCCAAAAAGGGCAGACTTGTCCCGACCGCTCTGCTCCAGAGCAGAAAATGGCGCCGTATCCGAT
The DNA here is from genome assembly GCF_050433445.1 of Kroppenstedtia sanguinis. Taxonomy (NCBI): domain Bacteria; kingdom Bacillati; phylum Bacillota; class Bacilli; order Caryophanales; family Thermoactinomycetaceae; genus Kroppenstedtia; species Kroppenstedtia sanguinis. The sequence continues at coordinate 77,529 of NZ_JBNPXF010000013.1, forward strand.
TGGTTACGGTCTTAACGGTCGAAACGCATCGCGGTTTTTTGGATACCTCCGGTTCTTGGAATACTTCCAGTATACATCCTTTCAAGGCATTTGCAAGCCGCTCTCCCTCAGAGAATTACGCCAGCATCATTCCTGGACCCACCCGTACAATTCCTCCATCGTCCATTGTTGAAAAGAACAACGCATCTCCTGTGAATCTATAGAGGAGGGAGTCCTCAAGACTACGGAACAAAGTGCATCCGACTCAGGCAGAGACATCCGGGTAATAAAATACTGGTACCGGTGATCTGTGGTTTCCCCCCAATTTCGGGGCACTGTAAAGGTCTTAGGCGGTAGTGAAAAACCGAGGCCCTCCGCTTTCATCACCGCTTCCTTTCGTGTCCAAAGGAGAAAGAAGGCCTGCTCTTTCCTCGCCAAAGTGGGCTGAGATTGCACCCAGGCCATCTCTGAGGGCTGAAACACCTGATCCATCACTTCAAAAGGGGCTTTTCGGATCCGTTCCATATCGATCCCGACTCCATCTCGAGAGGACAAGACACAGGCGATCAGACGATCGTATGGGTGAGATTAAAAAAGAGTGCTGGCGTTTGGTCTGTTTTTAAAAACAGCTTGCCGTAATCATTCCGAACCAGGCGAATCTCTTCAGGTGGAAGTTGCAGCCGAACACCCAGCAGTTTTTTCAATAAGACTCTTCCTGTGAGAAACTCGATTTTTTTAAAATCGAGGCGGTACCGGTCATAGGTTTGTTGTTCCTCCGGATCAAGAAATGAGCGAAATCTGCTGAGAAGATCCGAAGAGACCCCCCCAGGAATGCTCACCCAATACGTTTCCAGATGGCTCATCGACGTTACCTCCCCCCTTCAGATCAATTGAATCTTAATTTTCAGTCCAGCAGAGGGCCAGCGGATGAAACCCCTTGCTCCTGGCAAAGAGTGCCTAGAAGTGTTGTGAACCGTTCAGGGAGGGTTCTGCTGTGTTTCGCATGTCGGCGCGCACCCAAGTCATTCCGGAGCCCTGTGCGCATACCCATATAGGGAGAACTCTCCATTCATTGCAGGGGATCGAAAAGAGTGATATATTTTCTTCTGTATTTGGGTTTAAAGTTGGACCACTTCCCAATCCATTATACACAAGGGATTTTTATTTTCTAAACCCGGTTCCGAACTGGATCCCTACATAGATCTTGCGCTGACTCGCAAACGAAAATCAAACAGGGATGGATCCGTCACCATCTCTTTACCAGAACTCCCCCTAATCATTCCCGGAGGTATCTTAGAATGAAAACCGTAAAATCTCAAACTGAAACCTTTCAAAAGACAGGTTACATTCGTTTTGACTTTTCATCTGACCTGGGTCACCCCGAGTCACAAAAACAATTGAAGCAATTGGCGCAGGAGTTTGCGGAGTTGCCCTTGGATCCGTATAACCCCAACTCGCACCGTTACAGACGTTACTCCCGAGGGATCATCCTTCCGTGGAACAACGAATTCCACTGGTTGCCTAATTACCAAACACCAGATGGACAGCAACGGTGCGAGTACTTCCAGGGAGCTTATAACTCCGAGTACGCAGAGGAATACCGAGCCTTTTCACCTCTCTCGGAAGCAACCAAACAGATCCCCTTACTTTCTCGGATCATCCAGTACGACTATGAACAAACCTTTTGGGATCAGCGCACGTTGACGATGCCGATCCATGTGGGAGTTCATTTTGTCAAAATGCTCGTCCGTGACGCCCAGGCTGAATCTGTGGCTTCCCCTGATCATGTCCATCAGGACGGGGAACCCTTTACTTTCTGTCACTTGGTGGAACGGACCAACGTCCTGGGAGGGACCAACTTGATCGCCACCCCTGAGTGTGCAGGGAAAAAGCGAGAGGAAGTCCAACCGCACCAAATTCACGAGGAGTTCGAACTGAACCACCCACTGGAAAGCTATGGGGTTTGCGACCGGATGGTCAGCCATTATGTCAGTGGAGTCCGGTTAGGTGCAGAAGACAAAGTCGCCCTTCGTTCGGCTATCTTGATCGATTATGTCCCCACGGTGATCTCAATTCCGTGACCCTACCCAAGGATACAGGGAGATCCCTCTATCAAAGGAAAACCCGGCGGATGCATTCTGTGTGAATGCATCCGCCGGGTTTTTTATGAACCCTTTTTCATGCCACCTCTCCCTGCTGGGAAACCTCGGTCTGTCCTCTATTCCCAAACAGGGCGGTGACCAGGGAGGAGAGGAGCAGGGTGAAAGCGATGAGCCAGAAGAGGCTACCTCCACCGGCAAATTGGATCAGCCAGCCCCCGGCATAAGGACCCATCATACAACCCAGGGCAAAGTGGACATTGGCCACCGCATTGCCATCAGGAAGATTCTCCTTGGGCAAAAGATCCGCCAGGAACGTCAAGCCAAGAGAATAGAGGGAACCGAGCAGACCCCCGGCGACAGCGAACAAGCCTAGCAACAACCACTGTTCTCCCATCGCAAAGGGGATCGCCGCTATCCCCAGCCCACCGAAAAAGTAGATCCAGGTGAGGACCCGCTTACGACCCCAGCGGTCGCTCCAGACTCCCAAGGGCACCTGTAAAACCAGGGATCCGTAAACGAAGGCGGTGATCAATAGAGAGACCCAGGCTGGAGACAGACCTTCCCGCAACCCATAGACCGGAAAGCTGCCAGAGAGGGAGGCTTCCAGGAAACCATACAGAAAACCTGGGATCAAGGCGACAAAGCCCCAGCGATAGACCCGGCGTAGCCTGCCCGTACCTGTAGTAGCTGCAATCTGTGGCCGCACATCCTGCAACTGGGACGCCAGCATCCAGAGCAAGGTGAGCAGAATCCCCGCCGTCACAAAGGGAACCCACACGCCTAAGGGTAACAGGTTGAGTCCCAAGGGACCAGCACCAAAACCTAGCCCGTGCACAAGACCAAAATAGGCAAGGCGACGCCCCCGCAGATGTCGGGGGCTCTCAGAGGTGATCCATAGTTGGCTGGCATAACCCAGGATCCCATCCCCGATACCGATCAGAAAGCGGAGGAACATCCAACTGAAATAGCCTGTAAAGAGAGGAAACAGGAAGATACACAGGGCAACCGCCGCCATCCCGGTCCGGATCATCCGACGATATCCCCACTGACGAACCAACGGACCACAAAGGGGAGAAACCACTAATATCCCGATATATAAGGCGGCGGCATTCAGACCATTCAAACCCGCACTCACCCCGCGCCCTTCCAGTAGGGTGGCTAGCAAGGGCAACAACAACCCCTGTGAGAATCCTGAAACAAAAATAACCGCCAACAATAATCGAAATCCCTTTGCATGCGTGTGTTCACTCATCCTACCGTCCCCTGTCATCCCATGGTGATAAAAAACGAATTTCCGATTCAAAAAGGAAGATTCCCGCCCCATCCCGAAAGAGTAAATGATACGTAACGATGGACCCCAAGGAGGATCGGGATGAAAAATGATTCCAGCCGCAAAAAAATATCCTCGGCAAACAAATGGTTAAGCGGAATCATCGGACTGGAGGCCGCCCTGATTTTGGAATTCCTCTGGATCTTATATGAAGATCACATCCGCCTCCCCTTCCCCCTCCCCCCTTGGACCCGGGAGGGGATCTGCCTTGCTATCGGCATCTTGGTCATGCTTCTGCTCTTGTGGATCTTGAAACGCTCCCGCAGGCGAGAAGGATCTCATCCGTAAAACTACACACAAGAGAGCAACCCAGATGGTTTTTCCCATCCGGGTTGCTCTGTATTCGTGATTTTGTCTCTTACCGATCAGGCTTCAGGCAAGAATGTTAATTGCAGTATAAACAAAACCATGAACAGATACAAGAGGGGGTGAACCTCTTTTCCTTTTCCTCGCACCAGTTTCAACAGAGGATAGGTGATAAAACCAAAAGCGATCCCAGTGGCGATACTGAAGGTGAGGGGCATGCTCAACATGACGATGAAAGCGGGAAAGGCCTCCTCAAATTCATCCCACTGAACTTTGGACAGACCACTCATCATCAAACAGCCAACAATGATCAACACCGGGGCCGTAATCGCGGACAATCCCGCAATCTTGGCCACTAAGGGCTCAAAGAAGAGCGTTCCCAGGAACAGCAGACTGACCACCACTGCCGTAAATCCGGTCCGTCCCCCGACGGCCACTCCGGTAGTGGATTCTACATAGGCACTGGTGGGACTGGTACCCATCACCGCCCCGGTAGTCACGCCAACTGCATCCGCCATTAGGGCTGCCCTCATCCGGGGGAATTTTCCTTCCTTGACCAATCCAGCCTGCTCTGCCACTCCAATCATTGTACCGGTGGTATCAAACAACGTCACCAAGAGAAAAGCGAAAATCACGGCATAGAGCCCCTGTTCAAACACCTGAGGCAGAGCAGTGACGGCAGCACCGAAGGTGGGAGCCACGCTGGGGGGCCAAGTCACCCAATTTTCCGGGAACTGAAACAAGCCCACGATCCAAGCCCCTACTGCGGTCAATAGCATCCCGAGAAAGAGGGCTCCGGGGACACGCAGGGTCATCAACACCAGAGTGGCAAACAGACCAAACAGACTGAGCAGGGTCTCCGGGGAATGGAAATCCCCCAACCCGACCAAGTTCACCTCATCATTGATGATGATACCCGCCGATTTCAACCCGACGAAAGCGATAAAAAGTCCGATCCCCGCCGTGATCCCAAATTTGAGACTGGGCGGAATCGCTTGGATCAACGCTTCCCGAAAACGCGTGACAGACAGGATCAAAAACAGAATCCCGGCCACCAACACCGCTCCCATCGCCACCTCCCAGCCGATCTGGCCGTTGCCCACTACACTGTAGGCAAAATAAGCGTTGAGTCCCATCCCTGGAGCGATGGCGATCGGATAGTTGGCGAAGAGGCCCATGATCAGGGTGCTCAGCGCAGATGCCACCACGGTCGCCACAAAGACCGCACCAAAATCCATCCCGGATTTTTCGAGAACCGCCGGATTTACCACCACAATATAAACCATCGTCAGAAAGGTGGTTAACCCCGCCAACACTTCCCGTGGAATATTCGTTCCTTTTTCCCGAAAACCAAACAAACGGTCCATCATACAGCTCCTAACCCCCAAAAAACGAACATTATAACCACGTATACAATAATAATTCGTTAATAGGTAAGGTGCAAGCTCTTTTTTGCACTTCTGACTCTGTTTTTATACCCTTAGTTTAACCAGTCACCTCCACCAGGTATGTCTCAGGATTCAGACTCAACCGAAAAGGAGCTGTGTTCGATTTATGGAATGGCTGAAATCTCTTGCCACTGCTGGAATCATCATTCTGATCTCCATCGCGGTTTACGGCGTGGTAAAAAGTGTCATCACCCGTTTGATCGAAAGACGGATGGCAGCCGGAAATTCCTCTCAACCCCGAGTGGATACCTTGCGAACCTTGGTAACCAGTTTGATCGGATACATCATTTTCTTCATCGCCCTAGTCGCCGTCTTGGAAGAGTTTCATGTAAATGCCACCGGCCTCATTGCCAGTGCCGGAATTCTGGGATTGGCCATCGGTTTCGGTGCCCAGGGCCTGGTCAGCGATGTGGTGACCGGTTTCTTCGTCCTGCTGGAGAACCAAGTCAACGTGGGAGAGTACGTAACGGTCAACAACTTTTCCGGAGTCGTGGAGGAGACCGGCCTGCGCGTGCTGAAAGTCCGGGGGTTCAATGGGGATCTTCACTTTATTCCCAACCGGGAGATCAACTCCCTGACCAACCACTCCCGAGGCAATATGCAAGCTCTCGTCGATCTCACTGTCGACTATAAAGAAAATGTGGATGAAGTGATCCGGCTCCTGCAAGAAGAATGCGACCGGATCGGGGAGCGCATGTCCGACATCATCGAAGGCCCCAATGTACTAGGGATTCAAAGCGTGGGAACCTCAGACATCGTCATCCGGATTCTCGCCAAAACAAAGAACGGGGAGCAGTGGAAGGTGGAACGAGAGCTTCGTAAAGAGTTGAAAAAAACGCTGGACGAAGCCGGAATTAATCTCCCCTGACTCTCCCGCCGAGATCCATCAAAACTTCACCTTCTATTAACTTCTCCTTTACACCGATACGATAACATCAAACTCAGCGGATACCCCCTTGATCCCCTTTAATGATCCAGCGTTTCCGGACCTCCACGGTACCCCCTCCGTGGGCGGTCCATTTTTTTGCTTATTTCTTCTGTCTTCTCCATGCTATAATGAAGGCAAGCCATCAGCGGAGGGAGGGATTCTGATGTACCATCTGACCGTTTATGATCAAGAAGGAAACAAACTGGTGGATGAACCCATCACTGCCCAAACCGACGACGAGGCCAAACAAAAGGGACACACCCTTCTCCAAGAGAAGAAACACCAGGGCCATCCCTTCCGGATCGTCCATTCCGCCGGTCGTTTGGTGGAGTTCCAAAGCCACCAAACCAAAAAGGCGACTTCTTGATCCCGCTATGAAGACGGAATGTTTATATGGACAGCAAAAAAACCGGAAACTTTCTTCCGGTTTTTTGCTGATAACCTCACTCCTCCATATCTACTTGGGCTGCGACACTCAAGGCCACATTCCCTCGCAGCGCATTGGAGATCATGCAGGTCTGCTCCGCTGTTTCCGTCAAAGCTCGGGCCTCTTCCAGCTGTTCCTCTGTGACTGCCGCCCCGAGAGTCAGACGGGGTTTATGGGTGATGCTTTCAAATCTGAGACGTCCTTTGTTTTCACTCACCACCCCGATCGACTCCAGTGACAGCTTCTTCACTGGAATTCGACGGCGTTCCAACATCGCCGCCAAGGTAATGATATAACAGGTGGCTGCAGCGCCGATCAACATCTCATCGGGGTTGGTTCCCACTCCAGGGCCACCCATCTCCTGAGGAATCGAGATCTGAGTCTCCAGATTCCCCGCCGAAATCCTGCCGTCTGCATTTCGTCCTCCATTCCAATCCGCAGTGAGTCGAAATTCATGTTCCGCCATGTTCACCCTCTCCTTTCAAGACTATGCCCCTGATCTCTCATTTAAGGTTACAATCAAAAAACAATACCGTAAAGAAAGGTGATAAAAAAACCGTCGGATTCTGCCGACGGTTGGGTCAGTTGCGGGACAATCGCTTGATAAATGCCTCCGCCTCCCGCTCGATCAACTCTTTGTCATGGTCCAACGTGGCCACGTGATACGAGTTTTCCAGCTCGATCAGGCTTTTTTCAGCACTGTTGAGGTTGTCGAGGAGGAACCGGGAATTGGAAGGAGGAACAACGTGATCTTCCTTTGACATCAAAATAAGGGCCGGACAGGTGACAGAAGGGACCTTCTTTCGGACAACTTCCATCAATTTCACAATCTCTTTCACCGATTTCACCGGAGTCTTTTCGTAGGCAAGCTCTTTGACTCCCTCTGCTTTGATATCGGAGCCGATAGCATCCAGGAAGCGGACTTTATTCTCCACCGCCGTCCGTTCCAGTGAATCCATTTTCATCGCCGCGTTGATCAATACGATCCCCCGAGTCTCCGGATGGCGATGGGCCAGCTCCACAGCTAGCGTCCCGCCCATAGACAAGCCGACAACAAAAATCCGGGAACACTTCTCTTTCAGCATCCGGTAGCCGGCATCCGCTGATTCGATCCAATCCTGATAGGTTGTCCCCTCCATCTCCTCATAGTGGGTGCCGTGTCCCTTGAGCTGAGGACCGTAAACGGTGAATCCGCACTTCGCTAGATATTCCCCCAGCCCCCGCATGCTCTGGGTAGTTCCGGTGAAACCGTGCTGTACCAGGACCCCGACCTCATTTCCGGGAAAGTGGAAGGGCTCTGCCCCTTTCATCACCGGATATGTTCCCGCCATGTGACCACCTCCCTCTTATCATTCTTCAATCCATTTCACCATGAAAACCGTAAATCCTTCTTTCTGTGAAAGCGTTTGAAGAAAAAGAAGGAGGAACGCCCTCCGGGGCGCCCCTCTTCTTACCGGCGTACTTACCCATACAACTCGCTGAATTTCCCTTTCAGATAACGGATATAAGGATCGATCGACAGTTTGGAACCGGTGACCCGCTCCGTCAGTTCATCTGCAGTAAATTTGGCCCCATGCTGATAGATTTCTTCTGTCAACCACCCCCGCAAGGTGCCGAATTCCCCCTGTCGAATCTGGTCAGAAATCTCCGGATGTGCCTTCAGTGCCCCTTCATAAAACTGGGCACTCAAGATATTGCCGATAGTGTATCCCTGGAAGACGCCCCCGATCGTATCCGCATACCAGTGTACATCCTGCAGCACTCCATCCCGATCATCTGCCGGAGCGATCCCCAGATCCTGACGATAACGCTCCCGCCAAGCCTCTGGCAAATCCTTTACCTCCAGCTTCCCTTCCAGCAACGCCAATTCCAAATCGAATCGGATCATGACGTGAAGATTGTAGGTAAGTTCGTCCGCATCTGTCCGAATCAGGGAGGGCTGAACTTTGTTGACGGCCCGATGGAAGGTATCCAGGGAAACCTGGCTCAACTGTTCCGGGAAGGTACGCTGCAATTCCGGATAGAAATACTCCCAAAAGCCCCGACTTCTGCCGACGATGTTTTCCCAAAGACGGGACTGGCTTTCATGGACCCCAGACGAGGTGCCTGTCGCCAAGGGAGTTCCCTCATACTCCATCCGGATGCCCTGTTCGTACATGGCATGCCCTGACTCATGAATGGTGCTAAACAGGGCTTCGCCGAGATCGTTCTCTTTGAAACGAGTGGTAATTCGTACATCCCCCAGAGAAAACTTAGTCATAAAGGGATGATGAGTTTTATCTTGGCGGCCTCGACTGAAATCGTAGCCCAGGCGTTGGATTACCTGCTCACCGAAAAGCCGTTGTGTCTCTTCTGGATAGATCTGTTTCAGACAGGAATCATCGACCGGTGCTTGATCCGTCACCCTTTTCACCAGGGGAACCAGCTCCGCCCGCAGATCGGCGAACAACTTTTTCAGAGTGGAGGCCTTCATCCCCTCGTCGGAAAAACTGATCAGGGGATCCGCGATATGCTCGTACCCTGGAAAATAGTCCGCCATCTGGCGACTCAACTCCAAGGTTTTCTCCAGATAAGGCTGAACTTTTGAAAAATCATCTGCAGGACGGGCTTGCGTCCACACATGGAAGGTCTCCGCCGTGTGAGTGGTAAACTCCGCCATAAAGTCAGCCGGTACCTTCGTCGCCTTTTCATACTTTTGACGTGCCGCCCGGATCAGACCCGCTTCGTCGGAATCATAGGGCAGACTTTCTCCGTAGGGAATCAGCGCATCCACCAGACGTCCGATCTTCGGGTCGGTCATTTTTTCGTGGGCCAGTTTCCCCAAAGTCGCCATCTGGCGCCCTCTCGCCGCGGCTCCCCCCTGGGGCATATAGGTGGATTGATCCCAGTTCAGAAGTGCATTGGCATGCTCCAGATCATACACTTCAGTTAACAACGCCTTCAATTCGTTCAGTTGCTTTTCCATCCCCAACCTCCTCAGTATCCTTTCCTAGGATACAAAAATATGTATTTACACTTCCATGTTACTCCTGCTGGGGGTAAAGGATCAACGGGGTTTCTATAATCCCGCACAAAATCAGTACGTTTTTTATAGAGGGGAGATCGATCATCAGTACCTGTAAATGCGTAGGAAGCTTGTTGCCTCTAGAAACGTTGTGATATCTGCGTTCATCGACAGCCGGGATGGGGTTTCACATTCCAGCATCAAAGTTCTGACGATCCAAAATCGCTCCATGTGAAACCCCGCCCTCCCTATATGGAGCGAGGTGCAAACCGACTCTAGGCAGGGCAGGTGTCCAGTGTGGGTATGGCGACATTTCGTAATGTTTCTAGGCGTTCTCTCGTAAGACTTCTCCGCTTCGTAGGATGATTACCTCTGCTCTAGGGCTTCAGTCCATTGAGATTGTAGTGCCTGTGGCACTTCCTCGATTTCCAATTGTAGTGCCTGTGGCACTTCCTCGATTTCCAATTGTAGTGCCTGTGGCACTTCCTCGATT
>NZ_JBNPXF010000014.1:0-86869 GCF_050433445.1 Kroppenstedtia sanguinis
CGGCCAGTTTTCACTTCCTTGCCGGATGGCAACGGTCGCGTGGGTGAACACGATCTCCCCACCCAAAATATGGCTAATCAACACGCCTGAAAAAAATCCTCTTTTCAGGAGAGGATTTTATTGCGATAGACCGGGGTCAGATCAGTTTGGGTTCCAACGCCTGTATTCCGGCGAGCCGACGCAAACCCATCTGTGGGGAACAGACGGCTCAAAGTGTCCGCCCCATTTCTTTCCCTCACTCTACTTGCCCGTGTGACCAAATCCACCAGAGCCACGGTCGGTGGAACTCAGCTGTTCCACCGCCCTCCATCGGACCTTGGGAACCTGTTGGAACACCAGCTGAGCGATCCGCTCTCCGCGACGAACCACAAAGGGCTCCCGGCCTAGATTATGAAGTATGGCGGAGATCTCCCCCCGATAATCCGCATCAATAGTTCCTGGAGAATTTAACAGCGTAATCCCGTGTTTGAGAGCTAAACCACTGCGAGGACGGACCTGTGCTTCCAGGCCAGCCGGCATCTCCAAAGCGATACCTGTAGGCACCAGCCTCCACTCCCCCGGTTCCAGTTGCAGTTCATCTTGGACCGCCGCCAACAGATCAAAGCCACTCGCCTCTTCCGACATCCGCTCGGGTAGAGGCAAATCTTCATTTCCAGGCAGTTTTTTGATTCCTACATCAAAGTACAAGAGCATCCCTCCTGAAAGCCGAAGGAAGCTCACCCGTAGGTGAAATGATGGAGAGAGCCATCGGATGAGAAAAAATCGTCTGTGCCGCTTCCCAAAGATCTTGACGGGTCAACCCCTCCACAGCTGCCACTACTTCATCTAAAGATTTGTGAGAACCCAAGAGAAGTTCGTTTTTTCCGAGGCGACTCATCCGGCTATTGGTGCTCTCCAGACTCATCATCAGACTACCCTTCAACTGTTCTTTTCCTTTTCGCAGTTCCTCTTCAGAAACCCCATTCTCCCGCAACTCTTTCATAATGCGAAGCAGAATTTCCATCACTTCGTTTTCCTGATCTGGCGCCGTACCGGCATAAATCGTGAATAAACCTGTATCACGGTAGGCACTGAGATAAGAAAAAACCGAATAGGCCAATCCTCGTTCTTCTCTTATTTCCTGAAACAGGCGGGAGCTCATGTTTCCACCGAGTAAGTTGTTCAACAAATTATACGAATAAATTCGGGGATCGGCAACTGAAACGCTGGGAAGTCCGATACATAAATGGGATTGCTCTGTTTCTTTACGATGGAGGGAAGTTCCCGCAGTAAAACAAGGATCCTCACTCCTTGCATCCACTTTCCCCTCCCCTTGGAAATCACCAAAGCGTTCTGCAATCCATTCCAGATAGTTTGCCGGCAAATTTCCTGCCAGTGCGATCACCAACTGATCGGGACGATAATGCTTCTCCTTGTATTCCAACAAAAGAGAACGATTGAAACTCCGAACATTTTCCACAGTTCCGAGAACTGCATAGCCGAGGGGACTCTTTTCCATGGCAGCCATAGAGAGATAATCGTGAACTATGTCGTCCGGTGTGTCTTCCACCATCCGAATCTCTTCCTCTATGACGTTTTGCTCTTTTTCAATCTCCTCCGGCTCGAAGAGCGACTCAAAAAACATATCCGCCAATACATCGATGGCGATCTCCAGGTGTTCATCTAGTACTTTTGCGTAGTAACAGGTCATCTCCTTGGAAGTGAAGGCGTTCACCTGTCCGCCGATTTCATCGAAGGTTTCCGCTAGCTGACGGGCGGTCCGTTTCTCGGTTCCTTTGAAAAGCATATGCTCCAAAAAATGAGAAATCCCGTTGTTCTCCTCTGTCTCCCAACGGGATCCGGCCCCGATCCACAGGCCAAAAGCTACAGACCGGACATGGGGAATCGATTCCGCCACGACCCGGACCCCATTGGGAAGATGGTGTCTCTGAATCACTTTTTATGCATTCCTCCCCCTTATTACAAACTTCCACCTGTAAAAAACCATCCCCACTATATCAGAAGGAAGGGACGGGCTCAACAAGCTCCACGCGTTTAGGAGATAATACTTCTTTGACGGTTCCTAACCGCAGTCCTTTTTCTTGGATACTGTGGATGATTTGAGGAAGCGCTTGAACTGTGCGTTCGGTGGGGTGCATCAATACCAGCGATCCCTTGTGGATCCCTTTACGGATCCGCTGAATCATCCACTCTGGAGAGGAAGTTTTTCTCCAATCCACCGTATCCACAGTCCATAACACCGTCTTCATCCCCATTCGCTGAGCTTCTTCCAACACCACCTGGTTGAAATCCCCCGCCGGAGGTGCAAAGAAGTGGGATTCTGCCCCTAACTTACGGATCAGAGACTCTGTCTTTTCCATCTCCGACCGGATTCGCTCCCGAGTTACCCGACTCATCAAGGGATGGCTGTAACCGTGATTTCCTAGCTCATGACCTTTGGTCAATAATTTTTTCGCCTTCTCGGGATGTTGCTTCAGCCAAGAACCATCTAGAAAAAAGGTGGCGGCAACCCCCTCTTTCTCTAAGATATCCAACATCCGCGGCAGATGTTCCGTCCCCCAAGCTACATTGATCATCAAGGCGGCCATCGGTTTCTTTTCATTTCCTCGATATATGGGTCCCACAGGCAATTGATCCAGAGAAACCCGGGCCGGTATCTCGCGAAAAACCCAGGTGAGCGATTTTTCTTTTCCACCTTTGATCGCCGATCGATAGGTAGCTTCCTTGTCCACTTCGAGGCCATTGTATCCGGGGATCGCCTTCCAAATACGGTCAATCCGTGCATCCACCGGGGGATCCCGACGGGCTTGGGAGCCCTTTTCAATCACTTCCCGTAGCTTCTCATCCTCCCTCTGAAGCACAGGCTCCGCTGAGCCCTTTTTTACAGACGTGACATAGGCCGTCACCGATGGGGACCAAACCCCCAACCAGATCAAGGGCACCGTTAGCAACACCCAACGTTTCCGCAATCTTTGTTTCATACTATAAAGCACCTCGTCACCCTATTGGATGCTACTAACTTATGCACCCCCATCCCTTCCTATACAAAGGGGTTTTCCCAATAAAAAAAGAGACAGATCGCTCTGACTCTTTTTGTACGGAGGACATCAGGAGCCTTGTGTCAGGACCGCTTTCCTGGACAAGTTAATCCGTCCTTGGTTATCGATCTCAGTCACTTTCACCTGGATCTGATCCCCCAGGTTTACCACGTCGCTCACCTTGTTCACGCGCTCTTTATCCAGTTGGGAAATATGTACCAAACCTTCTTTTCCCGGAAGGATCTCGACAAAAGCTCCGTATTTCTCCACTCGTTTGACTGTTCCGTTGTAGATCTCCCCAACCGTCACTTCCCGGACTAAGTCTTCAATGATACTTTTCGCTTTCTCGTTTTGCACAGGGTCCGCTGAGGCGATAAAGATCCTGCCATCCTGCTCAATATCGATTTTGACTCCAGTTTCATCGATAATCTTGTTGATCACCCGTCCGCTGGGCCCGATCACTTCCCGGATCTTGTCCGGATGAATCTTCAGGGTCAAGATTTTTGGAGCATGGGGAGACAGTTCCTGACGGGGTTCACCCAGAGTGGCCGTCATATTATCAAGGAGTACATGTCGGGCACGATGGGCTTGTTGCAACGCCTGGGAAAGAACTTCCCTGTCAATCTCTTCGATCTTGATATCCATCTGCAGCGCGGTCACACCTTTTCGGGTCCCCGCCACTTTGAAATCCATATCTCCCAGATGGTCTTCCATCCCCTGAATATCCGTCAAGACCGTCACTTGCTCTCCTTCCTTGACCAGCCCCATCGCAATCCCGGCCACGGGATCTTTGATCGGCACACCTGCATCCATCAAAGCCAGGGTGGAAGCACAGATACTGGCTTGGGAAGTGGAGCCATTAGATTCCAGTACCTCGGAGACCAGTCGGATCGTATAGGGAAATTCCTCTTCCGAAGGGATCACCGGTTCCAATGCCCGTTCACCCAAGGCCCCGTGTCCAATTTCACGTCGTCCCGGTCCTCTCATAGGGCGGGATTCACCGACAGAATAAGGGGGAAAGTTATAGTGATGCATAAATCGTTTCGATTCTTCCAGATCGAGACCATCCAGGATCTGAACATCCCCCAAAGCTCCCAGGGTGCAGACACTAAGGACTTGGGTTTGACCCCGCCGAAAATGGCCTGACCCGTGGGTGCGGGGAAGAATTCCCACTTCACTGGTGAGAGGTCGGATCTCTTCCGGAGAACGACCGTCAGGACGTTTCTTTTCTTCCAGGATCATTCGGCGAACCTCTTCTTTAAGTACCATGTCCAGAACCTCTTCGATCGCCTTCGTCTGTTCCGCTTCCGGCTCTTCCCCTGCCAGTTGTTGCAAAACAGACTCTCTCACTTGGTTGATCGCATCCTGCCGCTGTTGCTTTTCTTCCACCTGAGCGGCCTTTGCCATCGGGGCTGTGGACAGTTCACGAATCTGGCGTTCCAATTCGGAATCCACCTGGTGGAGATCCGGTACCATCTTTTCTTTCCCCACTTGCTGCACGATCTGCTCCTGAAATGCGATCATCTCTTTGATCGCTTCATGACCAAACAGGATCCCTTCCAGCATCACCTCTTCCGGAACCTCTTCAGCCCCTGCCTCCACCATGTTGATTCCATGCTTGGTGCCGGCGACCACCAGATGAAGATCGCTTTTTTCCGTCTGTTCCACTGAGGGGTTCAGCACCCATTTACCATCAATCCGTCCGACGATCACACCGGCGATGGGACCGGCGAAGGGAATATCAGAGATGGACAGAGCGGTGGATGCACCGATCATGGCTGCCATCTCCGTGGAACAATCCTGGTCAACGGACATCACCGTCGTGACCACTTGCACATCATTCCGATACCCTTCCGGAAACAGTGGGCGGATCGGACGATCGATCAACCGGCTGGCCAGGATCGCCTTTTCCGAGGGTCGCCCTTCCCGCTTAATAAAACCACCGGGGATTTTACCTACTGCATAAAGCCTTTCCTCATAGTTCACTGTTAATGGAAAAAAACCGAGGTCCTTGGGTTCATCGGATGCAGTGGCTGTCGCCATCACCGCTGTATCTCCGTAACGGACCAACACTGCCCCGTTGGATTGGTTGGCGTATTTGCCGACTTCCATCGTCAGCCGCCTCCCGGCAAACTCCGTCTCAAATAGGGTCGATTCACTCAATGCCGCATTTCCTCCTCTCAACGCGCACATGTTTACTTTCTTCATCCATGCATTATTTCCCTCCACCCGGTTTTTTAAAGCAGGTGAAGGGGCTCCGATCCAATCGGAGGGTTTATTGGATTTAAAAGCAGTCCTTCCTATTGAAAAAGCGGGGAAATCCCCGCTCTTCCAAAGTTACCGGCGCAAGCCCAGTTTTTGAATCAACGTCCGGTACCGCGCGACGTCATTTTTCTTCAGGTAATTGAGCAGGTTGCGTCGCTGCCCGACCATCTTCAACAGACCACGGCGGGAGTGATGATCTTTCTTATGCTCACGCAGATGTTCGTTCAACTCGTTGATCCGATGTGTCAGGATCGCTACCTGAACTTCCGGGGATCCGGTATCGCTCTCGTGAGTCTTGTATTCGTCGATAATTTCCCGTTTCCGTTCCAGGGATAGGGTCATCCCTTTCACCTCCTTTGTTTGAAAAGCACCCATAGCCCAGGCCATCGCCGAGGCAATCGATGATCCGCGCCAGGGTTCTGCATGGGAGGGAACAACCCGGCCCAATACCAAAATATTATAGCATAGAACCATGTTTGAGTAAATGCGCTCTGGCTTAGTAGAGATTCTGCCGCTTCAGCCATCCCCGAGAATTCTCCTCATCGGACTTCAACTGCTCGGTCAGCGCTGTCACCGAGGCAAAGGGTTGTTCACCCCGAATCCGATGAAGGAACTCCACTTCCAAGCGGTCCCCGTACAAGTTCTCATCCAGATCAAACAGGTGGACTTCCAGAGTTTTCACAGGATCCGGATCCCGAAAAGTGGGGCGGTAGCCAATATTCATCATTCCGAAAAGATCTTTGGAGACTCCTTCCCTGTGGACACGAACCACATACACACCTGTGGCGGGAATGATAAAGGGATCCTGCAACTGGATGTTGGCTGTCGGGAAACCGATGGTCCGCCCTCTTCGATTCCCTTGAACCACTTCTCCCCGGAGGGAATAAGGACGCCCCAAAATCTTCAGGGCTGCTTCGACATCCCCGCTGTCTAGAGTTTGCCGCAGACGAGTACTGCTGACAAAATCCCCATCACTGGCGATGGGATGTACAATCTCCACCTGAAACCGGCCGTCACTCAGACGGTTCAGGTCCTCTGCTTTTCCCTCAGCTCCCCGGCCGAAGGTGAAATTGAAACCTACAGTCACCCCGCGTACCCGCAAGGGTATCAGCACTTCCTCAACGAATTCTTCCTGAGTTTTGGAGGCCAGCTCTCGGTCAAACTTCATCACATATACCCGTTGCACCCCCAGTTCCGCAAACCGGAGCAACTTCTCCGATAAGGGGGTGAGGTAGCGGGACACCGAGGCCTTCCCCAACACTTCCCGAGGGTGAGGATGAAAGGTCATAACTGCAGGGGATGTCCCAAGTTCCTCAGCCATTTGGCGGGCCTGACCGATCACGCTCTGGTGGCCGAGATGGACTCCGTCAAAATATCCGATCGCCAGGGAAACCGGAGGCACTTCACTTTGAATCTTCAATGGATAGGTTAAATGGATCGTTTCCATAGATTTCACCTGACCCGAAACACTTTTTCCGGCTTGGCCGTTCCTTCATCCTTCATCCGGTACAAGGCACAAAATTGACCTTCTTCGCTAGATACGCGAAAAAGCGTACCTGTTGCGAGCGCCTCCCTTTGTTCGGGATGAAGGAGCCTGCCGTTCATCACAGAAGTATATAAGCTTTGGGGAACGATGAGCTCGGGCAGATGTCTTAACGCCTCCCCGATTCCTGTCAGAACGCTTCCCCACTCCCCCGAGTTGGCTACCTGCTCCAATCTGTCGAGGTCGAAAGCTTCCTCCAGCATAAAGGGACCGCTTTCCGTGCGGATCAGCCGGGACATGTGGGCCGGATACCCGAGCTCCTTGCCCACATCCACACACAGACTTCGCACATAGGTGCCTTTGGAACATCTGACATCAAAGTGGATTCGGGGTTGCTCCCCCTCCTCCATGCCAGTTCGTTCCAGTGAGTAGATGGTGACCCTTCGGGAACGGCGCTGAACTTGCTGTCCCTGCCGAGCCCATTCATACAACCGCTTCCCTTCCACCTTCACAGCGGAATACATCGGCGGGATTTGTTCGATCTCTCCCGTGAACTTTCGAAACACCGCATCGATCCGTTCCGGCTCCAGCGGACCCACCGGTTGCTCTTCCAGCACCTCGCCCGTCTGATCTTCCGTATCGGTAGCCACTCCCAGTGTGAGAGTCCCTCGGTATCGTTTGGGAAGAGACTGGATGTACTCGGCAATTCGAGTCGCCTGACCGAGACAGATGGGCAGCACTCCTTCCACAGCGGGGTCGAGGGTGCCGGTATGTCCCACCTTTTTTTGTCCCGACAAACGTCGGAGCCGGTTGACCACATCATGGGAGGTCAGCCCTGCCGGCTTATTGACTGGGATCACACCGTGCAACATCATCCCTTCCTCCCATCCAGCGCCACATTCACCTGCTCTAACAAAGTCTTCTCCGCCTCATCCAGAGTTCCCTCCAGCGAGCACCCTGCCGCACGGGCATGGCCGCCTCCACCCATGGATTGAGCCAGTTTTCCTACATCGACGATTTCCCTGGAGCGGAGGCTGATCTTGATTCCTTGCCCGTCTGTTTCCCGGAACAGAATCCCTACATCCACTCCCGTCACATTGCGAGCATAATTGACGATCCCATCCAAATCTTCCTCCCTGGCCTCACTGGAACGAAAGTCCTCCCGGGTTAGTTTGATCCAAGCCACTAACCCGTCATCGGAAAAAGTCAGGGAGTCCAAGGCCCGCTGAAGCAAAGCCAACTGCCCCCGTGTCATCGTCTCAAACACCCGGTCCGCGATCGCTCCGGGCTCCACCCCGTGGCGTAACAAGCCCGAGGCGAGTTCCATCACTTCCGGTGTGGTATTGGTATATCGAAAACCACCGGTATCGGTTAACAATCCCGTGTAGAGACAGGTGGCCAGTTCAACACTCCACTCCACCTGCAAATGACGGGCCCAACGGCAGAGAATCTCTGCCGTCGCCGCCGCCTCAGGAATCACTAGGTTGATGGTCCCGAACCGGTCGTTAGTAGGGTGGTGGTCAATATTTAACACCTCCGCCTCTGCCAACAAGTGACCGGCGGCGCCCATCCGTTCCCGGTCTGCCACATCCACGGCGATCCCCCGTCGATAGGGACCTTCTGACTCAGCTTCCTCCGGAGAGAGGATCTTTTCCGCTCCCGGCAGAAACCGAAATTTCTCTGGGAGGGGAGACTCGTTCACCATCATGACCTGCTTGCCCAACCGCTTCAGGATCCATCCAACAGCCAAAGTGGAGCCGATGGCATCCCCGTCAGGATGTAGGTGGGAAACCACCAGATAAGGTCCCTGTTCTGAGACAAAGGCTAACGCCTGCTCCCAATCCTCTTCAATCCGAGTTGCGCTCATTTCGGCTCACTTCTTCCAACAGTTTGGAAATGTGCTGGCCATGTTCGATCGACTCATCAAACTTGAAAATCAGCTCGGGAGTGTGGCGAAGCTGTACTCTTCGCCCGATCTCCGTCCGCAGGAAACCTTTGGCTTTTTCCAGCCCCTCCAAGGTTTCTTTTTTCTTCTCTTCATCCCCCAGCACGCTGATAAACACTTTTGCCTGTTGCAAATCTCCGCTCATCTCTACGGCGGTCACCGTCACAAAACCGACCCGGGGATCCTTCATCTCATGTTGCAATACATGGCTCAACTCTTTTTTCACTTGTTCGCCGACCCGACTCGCACGGATGCGTGCCATTGTCGATACCTCCTGTCCGCCCCGTTAGGTGGGGCGGGCGAATTTTACAGAAAGGAGATGTCAACATCCACGATCTCCAAGTCGTCAATCGTCTCCAGGATCCGAACAGCCTGCTTCAACTCACTGTCCACGATCCCCCGGTCGCTTCCAACACCGACAACAGCTACATTCGCCCACTGCCGGTCATTCTGAAAGCCCACTTCCGCCACGGACAGATTGAGACGGTGGCGAATACGAGATAATCCACTCTTCACCGCCCGTCGTTTGTCCTTGAGGGAAGTGGAATACAAAATACGGCAGCGACAGTCCAGCAGACCG
Organism: Kroppenstedtia sanguinis; assembly: GCF_050433445.1. Taxonomy (NCBI): domain Bacteria; kingdom Bacillati; phylum Bacillota; class Bacilli; order Caryophanales; family Thermoactinomycetaceae; genus Kroppenstedtia; species Kroppenstedtia sanguinis. The sequence continues at coordinate 9,312 of NZ_JBNPXF010000014.1, forward strand.
ACAACCATGGAATTACCGCTTCACCTCTTCGAGGATGAAGATTTCGAGGACGTCGTTCTCCTTGATATCATTGTAGTTTTTGAGAGTGACTCCACATTCATATCCCTGGGCCACCTCTTTGGCATCGTCCTTAAACCGTTTCAGTGTGTCGATATCCCCTTCATGGATCACTACCCCGTCACGAATCAGCTGGGCTTTTCCGTCACGGACCATTTTTCCTTCTGTCACATAGCAGCCGGCAATCGTTCCCACTTTGGAAACTTTGAAAATCTGGCGAACCTCAGCACGGCCCACCATCTTATCCCGGAACTCGGGATCGAGCATCCCTTTCATAGCGGACTCCAGCTCTTCAATCGCATCATAGATCACCCGGTACAGCCGAATCTCCACTTTTTCCTGCTCTGCCGTCACTCGGGCCTGGGGTTCAGGACGCACATTGAAACCGACGATCAAAGCGTTGGAGGCAGAAGCGAGACTGACGTCCGACTCTGTGATGGCTCCGGCTCCGGAGTGAACAATGTTGATTCGTACCCCTTCCACATCGATTTTTTCAAAGGAGCTGCGCAGGGCCTCAGCGGAACCTTGCACATCCGCCTTGATAATGACGTTCAGATCCTTTACATCGCCTTCTTGGATCTGCTTGTAAAGATCATCCAGGGTCACCCGACTAGAGAAGCCTAGCTCTTCCTGCCGTCTTTTTTCCGAGCGTCGATCAGCAATATCCCGTGCTTTTTTCTCTTCTTCAAAGGCCATGAAGGGATCTCCTGCCTCTGGCACATCGGACAGGCCCAGAATAGCGACAGGCATGGAGGGTTCAGCCGTCTTCACCCGCTTGCCTAGATCGTTGATCATAGCCCGCACCCGACCGAAGCTATTCCCGACTACAACGGCATCCCCCACGTGGAGAGTTCCGTTTTGGACCAAGAGGGTGGCCACGGCTCCGCGCCCTTTATCCAGTTCCGCCTCGATGACGACTCCCCGGGCCCGTTTGTTGGGATTGGCTTTTTTCTCTTGAACTTCCGCCACCAACAAGATCATTTCCAATAACTCGTCGATCCCCTCACCTTTGACTGCAGACACCGGGACAAAAATGTTCTCCCCGCCCCACTCTTCAGGTACGAGACCGTGTTCTGTCAACTGTTGTTTCACCCGGTCCGGGTTGGCTTCCGGTTTATCCATCTTATTGACGGCCACAATGATGGGCACATCGGCGGCCTTGGCGTGGTTGATCGCTTCTACTGTCTGCGGCTTCACCCCGTCGTCAGCAGCCACCACTAGGATGGTAATATCCGTCACCTCAGCGCCCCGAGCCCGCATCGTGGTGAAAGCGGCGTGACCAGGGGTATCCAGGAAGGTGATCTTCTTCCCCTTGTCTTCTACCTGGTACGCTCCGATATGCTGGGTAATCCCACCTGCTTCACCAGCAGTCACTTTGGTGTGACGAATCGTATCCAATAAGGTCGTCTTCCCGTGGTCGACGTGACCCATGATGGTAACCACAGGAGCCCGTTCCTGCAGATTTTCTAGGTCATCTTCTTCCACCAAGTCCTCAAAGGCCGACTCATCGATCACTTCTTTGTAATTCACTTTCGCCCCGAATTCCTGGGCGACCAGAGTGATCGTATCCACATCGATCTCCTGATTGATGGTGGCCATGACCCCCATCCCCATCAGCTTCTTGATCAATTCCGATGCTTCCCGTCGCAACAGTCGGGCCAACTCGCCCACTGTCATCGGGCCCGTCACTTCAATCTCAGAAGGAAGGACCGGGGCTTGCTTCTGATGTTGCGAATTTCTGCGGTCCCGTCGGTTACCTCTCCGGTTATTCCGGCCCCGCCCTTTGTTGTTGCCTCCGCGATTTTGATTGGGATTTCTGCCACTCCGATTCCGGTTGGCTTTATTTCCCCCACCCTGACCGGACCTCCCGGAACGGTTGGGATTGGATTGCGTTGTCTTGTTCTTCGGTTTATCCTCTGCTCTAGTCTGTTTCGTTTCCGATTTCGCCGCCCCCTGTTTTACATCTTTGAAGAATTGTTCCACTTTCTTCACCATCTCGTCATCCATCACACTCATGTGATTGTTGACCTCAACATCCAGTCTCTTCAGGATGGTAAGAATCTCTTTACTGCTCATATTCATTTGCTTTGCATATTCATATACGCGAACTTTCGCCAAACTGCTCACCTCCGTCGGTTACTCGCACCGCTTCCGGATCGCTTTGGCAAAGCCCGGATCGGTCACGGCGACAACGACCCGCTCCGCTTTTCCCAATGCCCGGCCCAACTCCATCCGGGAGCCCGCAGTGATCAGCGGCACCCCGTAATGTTTGCTCTTATCCGAGATTTTCTTGCGGGCATTGGGAGCGGCATCATCGGAGATCAGGACAAGAAAAGCAACCCCCGAACGAATCGCAGAGAGTACTCTCTCTTCGCCGGAAACCACCTTCCCGGCTCGCATGGCCAAACCCAACAACTGATGTAGCTTACTCATGGAGTTTCCCCGTTGTAATGTACTCCCGTAGATGTTCATACACTTCTTCGCCGACTTTGGTCTTCAAAGCGCGATCCAGAGCCTTTTTCTTTTTCGCCAAATCCACATACTCTTCCTTGGCACAAACATAGGCACCCCGTCCCGATTTTTTACCGGTAGGGTCGATCCGGATCTCATTGTCCGGTGTACGCACCACACGGACCAGCTCTTTTTTCGGAAACATTTCCTGGGAAGCGACGCATTTCCTCATGGGAACCTTCCGTTGTTTCACCATTCACCACCTCCTCACGGGGATGGTCTGTTATCTTTCTCCCTCATCCGCCCCGGTCAGATCCGGATCCGGCGGATGTTCCGTTACCACCGGCTCTTCAATAACTTCCTCATCTTCTTTCTCCGGCTCAAAATCCGATTCACTCTTGATATCAATCTTCCAACCGGTCAGTTTGGCGGCCAAGCGAGCATTCTGCCCCTCTTTGCCGATGGCGAGGGACAATTGATGGTCTGGGACGACCACTTGTGCCACTTTTTCCGCTTCCCGGATATCCACTCGCACGACCTTGGATGGACTGAGGGCATTGGAGACGAATTCCACCGGATCCTCGGACCAACGAACGATATCGATCTTCTCCCCTCGCAGCTCGTTGACCACGGTTTGCACGCGCATCCCCTTATGACCGACACAAGAACCTACCGGATCCACTTGCTCATCCCGAGACACGACGGCGATCTTGGAGCGTTGGCCTGCTTCGCGGGACACAGACCGGATCTCCACGATTCCCTCATAGATTTCCGGCACTTCCAGTTCAAACAGTCGCTTCAACAAACCCGGATGGGTCCTGGAGACAAAGACCTGAGGACCCTTGGTCGATTTTTCAACCCGGGTGATATACGCCTTGACCCGGTCGTTATGCTTAAATCGCTCTCCCGGCATCGTTTCCGCAAAGGGAAGAAGCGCCTCCACCCGTCCCAGATCGATAAAATAATGTCGACTGTCCGACCGTTGCACCATCCCGGTCACGATATCCGCTTCCCGATCCACAAACTCTTCATAAATAATACTACGCTCTGCTTCCCGGATGCGCTGAGTAACCACCTGTTTGGCCGTTTGGGCGGCGATCCGGCCGAAATCTGCCGGCGTCACCTCCATCTCCACAATATCGTCCAACTCATAGGTGGGATTAATCTCAGTGGCTGCCTCCAACGAGATTTCAAGACGGGGATCCGTCACCTCTTCCACCACTGTTTTGCGAGCAAAGACACGAACTTGGCCGCTATCCCGATCAATGTCTACTCGCACGTTTTGGGCGGAATGAAAATTTCGCTTGTAACCGGAAATAAGGGCTGCTTCCATCGCATCGATCAACACCTCTTTGCTGATGCCCTTTTCCTTTTCCAGTTGGTTGAGGGCGTCGATGAATTCGGCATTCATCGTTTTTATTTTCCTCCCTTCATTTAAACCACGAGGACCAGACGCGCCTTAGCCACCTTCTCCATCGGAATTTCCGCCGTATCTTCCTCGGTTTCAACCGTTAGACTTTCCGGAGAATAGCGGGTCAGAACCCCTTCAAATTTTTTTCGTCCGTCAATAGGTTCAAAGGTATTGAGAAAGATTCGCTTGCCCACCGCCGCTTCAAAATGGGTGGGTTTCTTCAACGGGCGCTCTGCCCCCGGAGACGATACTTCCAGATAATACTGCCCGGTAAGGGGATCTTCTCGGTCCAACGCCTCCCCGAGTCGTTCACTCACCCGGCTGCAATCATCCAGATCTACTTTTCCATCTGGACGGTCAATATAGACACGGAGTATCCAGTTTTTACCTTCCTTTGTGTATTCCGTATCGTAGAGCTCCAATCCTTCTTCTGCAAGAATGGGTTGGGCCATCTCTTCCACTACTTCGGTCACCTTACGGCTCACCTAATCTTCACCCTCCTTCAGTTCGGTCCTTCACCTCGTGGAGGATTTCCATCACAAAGGGAAAGAGTGGGTGACCACCCACTCTTTTCGGCCGAACACATATCTACCTACAGTATAGCCAAAAAGATCACAAACCACAACGCGAAAAAGCAGATCCAGCACGTGAACAAAGCCATTTTCGTCCGCCGCAGGTTCAAGAGGATTCCATCATAGTTTCCAAAGACAGAAAAACCCCTCTTTAAAACGCGGCCACCAGATCCTTCCGATTGGCTCGATCATACAGCAAGGCGACATAGAAGTCAAACCCCGGAAGGCCCGATGGAGCTTCACCTGGCGCCAAAGTTCCGACGAGCCAAAACGCTCCATGCGTGGCGACTTTTTCACGATGCTTTTAAAAAAGCGTCAACTGGTTGCTTTCCGGTAGCTTCTCCAAGCATCCCAACCGTTTCAGGGCATCGATCACCGCACTGCTGAGACGAGCCCGTTTGGTCAAATCTTCGATAGAAAGAAATTCCCCATTCTCCCGAGCCTCGGCAATGTTCCGGGCCGCATTGGTCCCTACGCCGGAAACGGAAGAGAATGGCGGAATCAAGCCATCTCCATCCACCAAAAACCGGGTCGCATCAGAGCGATATAAATCCACACGTCGAAAAGAGAGTCCCCGGGCCAGCATTTCCCGTACAGACTCCAGGATCGGCAATAGCCCTTTCTCTTTCGGGCTGGCAGTCACCCCTTTCTCTTCGATCTCCCGGATCGTCTTCTTGACACCATCCATTCCTTTCAAAGCAATCTCCACATCGAAGTCATCTGCACGCACCGAGAAGAAGGTGGCATAGTATTCAATAGGATGATGCACCTTAAACCAAGCGATCCGCACCGCCATCATCACATAAGCCACGGCATGGGCTTTAGGAAACATATACTTGATCTTACGGCAGGAATCGATATACCACTGCGGTACATCATGATTGCGCATCTGATCCGCCTCTTCATCGGTCAGCCCCTTCCCTTTCCGCACTTTTTCCATCAATTTAAAGGCGAGGGAGGGGTCCATCCCTTTATAGATCAGATAGATCATAATGTCATCCCGGGTCGAAATCACTTCGGAAAGAACCGCCGTCTTCGATCGGACCAGTTCTTGGGCATTGTTGAGCCAAACATCTGTACCGTGGGAAAGGCCGGAGATCCGAACCAACTCCCCAAAGGTAGTCGGTTTGGTATCCTCCAGCATCTGCCGAACAAACCGAGTTCCAAATTCGGGAATGCCGAGGGTTCCGGTAACCGTCCCAATCTCCTCCGCTGTCACCCCGAGAGATTTCGTGCTCTTAAAGAGTTCCATCACTTCCGGATCATCCACAGGGATCGACTTGGGGTCCACTCCCGTCAGATCCTGCAGCATACGAATCACCGTAGGATCATCGTGGCCCAGGATATCCAGCTTCAGCAAATTATCGCTGATCGCATGATAATCGAAGTGGGTCGTGGTCGTCTCCGACTTGACATCATCGGCAGGCCGTTGAATCGGAGTGAAATCATACACTTCCCGGTTCTGCGGAATCACGACCAGACCTCCAGGGTGTTGACCTGTCGTCCGCTTTACCCCGGTACACCCTTCCACCATCCGATCGATTTCTGCATTCCGCCATTGATATCCTTTTTCTTCTTGAAACTTTTTCGCGTAACCGAAAGCCGTTTTTTGAGCCACAGTCGAGATGGTTCCCGCCCGGTAGACGTAATCCTTCCCAAAGAGTTCCTCTGTGTATTTGTGAGCCCGGGGTTGATACTCCCCGGAAAAGTTCAGATCGATATCTGGCACTTTGTCCCCCTTGAATCCCAGGAAGGTCTCAAAAGGAATGTTGTGGCCGTCCTTCTTCATCCGGGTACCACACTTCGGACAATCTTTATCCGACATGTCAAACCCGGAAGCGACCGACCCGTCGGTGATGAACTCGCTGTTTTTACACTCTGGACAGACATAGTGAGGAGGTAGTGGGTTCACTTCGGTGATATGACTCATAGTCGCTACAAAGGAGGAGCCCACCGATCCCCGGGAACCCACCAAATATCCGTCGGCGAGGGATTTGGTCACCAGCTTGTGGGAGATGAGATAGATCACACCAAATCCGTGTTTGATAATACTTCCTAGCTCTTTTTCCAATCGTTCTTCCACAATCTCCGGCAGGGGGGTTCCATAAATATTCGCTGCCGTCTCATAACAAATGCGGCGAAGCTCGTCATCGGAACCCTCAATGATCGGTGTGTGCAACCCATCGGGAAAAGGCTTCAGCTCTTCGATCTCATCCGCAATTTTTCGGGGATTGCCTACGACTACTTCCCTGGCTTTGTCTTCCCCTAGGTATGAAAACTCCTCCAACATCTCGTCTGTCGTCCGAAAATGAGCGGGGGAAAGGGGCCCTTTATTCCGAAATCCACCGGTTTGATTGAAAGCCAGGATATCGCGGTAGATCGCTTCCCATTTGTTCAGGTAGTGAGTGTTGGAAGTGGCTACCACCGGCTTGTTCAACTTCTCCCCGATATCCAACAACAATTGGTTCGCCTGTCTGAGATGCTCTTCACTGGCCACAATCTCTTTTTCGAGGAGATGCCGATTGACATCTACCGGCTGGATCTCCAAGTAATCATAGAAACGAGCCATCTCCTCCACTACTTCAGGCGACTTTTGCAAAGCCGCTTCAAAAAGTTCTCCCTTCTCACATCCTGAGCCGAAGATCAATCCCTCCCGGTGTTTCTCCAACTGGCTCCGTGGAATGCGAGGCGTTCGGTAAAAATGCTTCAGATGCGACAGAGAGACCAACTTGTAGAGATTCTTGAGCCCGACATGATTTTTCACCAGTATAATGATGTGAAAAGGACGCAGACGATTCAAATCCCGTTCCCCGGTAAACTCATTCAACTGATCGAGACGTACAATTTTGCGCTCGGCACAATCTTGGATCATTCGCCACAGAAGAAAACCCGTCGCTTCTGCATCGTAAATGGCTCGGTGATGCTGGGTCAGCTCAATGTCAAACTGTTTACACAGGGTATTCAGCCGGTGATTCTTCAACCGGGGATACAGGAACCGGCCCAACTCCAAAGTGTCTATCACCGGTAGGTCTACAGAGGGGCAACCGGTCTTTTTACAAGCCGCCTGGAGAAATCCCATATCAAAACGGGCATTGTGAGCGACTAACACCGTTCCCTCGATAAACTCCAGGTACCGGGGCAATACCTCAGAGAGTTCGGGTGCATCCACCACCATCTCATCGGTGATCCCTGTCAGCTCAGTGATGGTAGCTGTCAGCTTTTGATGGGGATTGACAAAGGATTCAAAGCGATCGATAATCTCCCCGTCCTTCACCTTGACCGCCGCCAGCTCGATGATCTCATCGTGAACTGCGGACAAACCGGTGGTTTCCACATCAAACACCACATAGGTATCCTCTTTCAATGTGCGGGGAGCCTCATTCATCACAATCGGCACCCCGTCATCCACCACATTGGCCTCCAGTCCGAAGATCACCTTGATACCATGCTTCTGTCCCGCAGCATAAGCATCGGGATACCCTTGTAACACCCCGTGATCCGTAATCGCCACAGCAGGATGTCCCCACTGCGCCGCCTGCTTCACCAGCACCGCCGGTTCGTAGACACCATCCATGGCACTCATCGCCGTATGAAGGTGGAGTTCCACCCGTTTCTCCTCTGCCGTGTCCTCTCTTCGGTAGGGAGGAACCTCCTTCAGATCATTGGCCATCACCACTAGGTCCCGGGCAAAGGTGTCGAACTGGACAGAACCGCGAATTGCCACCCACATCCCATCCTTTACCCGGTTTACGATAGCGGCATCCTCTTTATCACGGGCAAAAACCTTGACTGCGATGGAATCCGTATAATCTGTCACATGGAAGGTTAGCAACGTTCGCCCGCTTCGCAACTCCCTCACCTCGGACTTGAAGACAGACCCTCGGATGCAAACCCGCCGTTCTTCATCGGTGATTTCCTTGATCAGAATCGGCTCATCATGAAAATCATATCCGATAGCCACCGGCCCCTTCTCATCCGGACTCTCCTCTGGCGGCATCGATTCTTCCAAATGGATCATCGCTTCCTCCACCAGCTGACGTTCCGCCTCTTCCCGTTCCTCCAAAAATTTTTCTCTAGCCACATCCGACTCCCGAAAGGTGAGCGCCACATGAATCCGGGTACCGGAAATCTCATGAAAGAAAGAGGCAACCACTTGATCCAGTTGTTTGCTCACTGCCATCTGATGCATCATCGGATTCGCAAAAACGAGGATCAACCGCTCCCCTTCCAACTGCCATTCCGCCTGGGCCAACCACCCCGCCGCAGAGGGAGAAAGTTGCTCCGACACCCGCTTGCGAATCCACTGCCAATACATCTCCATTAGCTGAGAAAGGTTCGCCTGGCCGTACCGGATCGAAAACCGAATCTCTGCCATGGAACGGAACGTCTCTCGGATCCGGTCCTGAACGGCAAACAGAATCTGTGGGGGAACCGGGCGTCCCAATACCAGATAAAAAGTCCAGCTTCGGTTCCGCCGACTCACTTTGACTTTCTCTATGTAAGCACCCTCAAAATATTTTACGCTCTCCTCTGGAATCCTCGCCCGTCGGAACACATCCTCCAGCCGATCCCTCATCACAGCCGTCATCGTCAATCCCCGCCACCTCCGATTCCTGCTCTCCCGAATCTATCGACTGTCTTAAAAAGTGTACCAGAAACCCTTTATCACGACCACCTATTCGCAACCAAAAACCCCGCCACCACAGGCAGGGTTTAATGGATTGGTTTATTTTTCATCCGTCGGGATCAACTGAAAAAGACCCGCACCACATCATTGTATGTGATCATCAACATCAACATCATCAGTAGGGCAAAACCGACAAAGTGCACCAAGCTTTCCTTGTTGGGGTCAATCGGTTTTCCTCTGAGAGCTTCAAAGAGGATAAAGACGAGCCGTCCCCCGTCCAAAGCGGGGAAAGGAAGGATGTTGAGAATCCCCAAGTTGAGACTGAGCAGAGCAGCCAGACGAATCATTGGCAACCATCCGGCTTCTGCCGCCTGTCCCGTGATATCGGCGATTCCCACCGGTCCCGCCAAACTCTCCAGACCCACCTTCCCTGTGATCAACTGGCCGATCGCTTGTAGCATCACTCCGGTCAGCTCATAGGTCTTTTGAAAGCCGCTCACCGCTGCCTCAGAGACTGTTGCATCCCGCAATTCCTGCTTCATCCGTATTCCAATCAGAAATTGCCCGTCTTTTTTTTCAGGCTGGACCGTAATATCATACTTCTGGTTCGCCCGTTCCAGTTCCATGGCTACCGGTTTTCCCTCGGCTTCCTGTAAGGGCATCCGGATGTCATTGAGACTTTTGACTTCCTTGTTCTCCACTTTTCGGACTGTATCCCCTGGCTTAATCCCCGCTTTTTCCGCCGGTGTGCCCGATTCGATATCCTCGACCGTAACCTTTGTCTCCAAGCCGACTGCCAATGTCACCACGGCCATCAGAACAATCGTCAGCAAGAGATTAAATACCGGTCCCGCCAAGATAGTCAGTCCACGGTCCAAAATACCTTTGGAGGCGAACTGCCGATCCAGAGGAGCAATCTGAATGATGTTTTTCTCATCATACTGGATCACTGCCTGGGGATGGAGCCGGTGACGAATCTCTTTCCCCTCTTCATCCTCCATCAGAATGAAAAGCTGATCTTCCAAATCCGCTTCCAACAATTTTCCGGACACCGTATCCGCTACAGTGGGAAGGTGTTTGGGTAGGTCCGTTCCCGGAAAGTCGTCCACTTCCCCGTATTCTCGGACCCATTCTCCCCTACTTCCGGAATCCGCCGTCTGGGATGGGTTCGTGCGAATCCGAAGAACGCGACCTTCCCCATCCCGGTCCAATAGCAAGGAGGCACCGGTTTTTAATTCGACAATTTCCGGATCCTCTCCGGCCATCCGCACATAGCCTCCGAGGGGAAGAATTCGGATGGAATACTGCGTCTCCCCTTTGAACCAGGAGATCAGTTTGGGACCGAAACCAATGGCAAATTCCCGGACCAGAATCCCTGCCCGTTTGGCAAAGATAAAATGTCCCAGTTCATGGATGAACACCAACACACTGATCAATAAGATAAAGGTTATCACTGTCTGCATCAAACCGTCACCACCTTGATTGGTCGTGGATCCGTCAACTTGTCTTCTTTAAGCATTGCCGAGCCGTTTCCCGGGCCCAGCGGTCCGCTTCAAACAGCTCTTCCAAGTTGGGATCCCTCACTACCTTGTGCCGGGAGAGGGCCTCTCCAACCACCTCTTCAATCATCGGAAAGGGCGATCCCCCTTGGAGAAAGCGTTCCACCGCCACCTCGTTAGCCCCATTGAGGACCGTAGGTAGCGTCCCGCCGGCTTGGCCTGCATCATAGGCCATCTGCAGACAGGGAAACCGTTTCAGATCCGGTTCACGGAAGTGGAGAGCCCCCAGCTTCACCAGATCGAGGGGGTCTGTGCGCAAGGGCAAGCGCTCTGGATTGCTCAATGCGTATTGAATGGGAACTTTCATATCGGGGGTCCCCAGCTCCGCTAGCAAAGCTCCATCCACAAACTCCACCAAGGAATGGATGATACTCTCAGGGTGAATCAGGACATCAATCTGGTCGTAGGAAAGACCGAACAGCCAGTGGGCCTCAATCACTTCCAAGCCCTTGTTCATCATACTGGCGGAGTCCACGGTGATCTTGGCTCCCATGGACCAGTTGGGGTGATTGAGAGCTTCCTCCCGGGTGGCATCCTCGATCTTTTCCCTGGGCCAGTCCCGGAAAGGGCCACCGGAGGCCGTCAGTATGATTCGTCTCACCTGTGACGGATTCTCCCTGTGCAAACATTGATGGATCGCCGAATGCTCACTGTCGATGGGAAGGATGTCCACTCCGGCTTTCTTCGCTTCCTCCATAACGATCGCTCCGCCCATCACCAAGGTCTCCTTGTTGGCCAGACCAATCGTTTTTCCCGCTTGGATGCCAGCCAAGGTTGGCACCAGTCCCCGACTCCCCACCAGAGCAGATACCAGATAGGTGGCATCAGGATGAGTCGCCACCTCTGTGAGTCCCTCCTCGCCATATGTGGTGCGAACCGGATCAGACACCCTTAGCTTTACTTCTTCTACCGCATCTTTGGAAGACATGGAGATTAATTTGGGTTTAAATTCCTCCACCTGTTTCACCAACTCTTCCACATTGCCACCGGCGGCGAGGGCGATCACTTCAAACTGGTCGGGATGCTGCCTGACCACCTCCAACGTATTGATTCCTATGGAACCCGTGGAACCCAGGATCGCCAATCGTTTTTTCATTCTATTTCACTCTCCTGGAAGCGTTGTGATTGAGTACATTCGGAGTCGGTCGGGGTGCTTTTTCACCATGCTCCTAGATCAGCTGGGTCGTATGCAAAACGATAAAAACGAGCAGGAGGCTGTCAAAGCGATCCAGGACCCCCCCATGACCGGGGAGGAGAGAACCGGTATCCTTCACACCTGTCGTCCGCTTGATCGCTGATTCAATCAGATCTCCCAAAGGACCGACGATGCTGATCATCAACCCGATTCCCAGGACGGCAACAAGACTGCCCAATTCTGGAAACAAGAGTCCGATAATGCCGCTGATGCCCAGAGACAGAACCATCCCCCCCAAGGATCCTTCCACAGTTTTGTTGGGGCTGATGGACGGCCACAGCTTCCTTTTTCCCCAGCGTTTTCCCGTAAAGTAAGCACCGGAATCGTTAGTCCAAGTAACAATCAATGCCAGCAAGGACCACATCACCCCATCGGTCATCAGACGGGTCTGGATCATGTAGGAGAATCCAAATCCTATGTATAAAGACCCCAAAAAAAGATAGGCCACCTCTTCCACATGAATCCGATTTCGGCTGGTAACTATCAGAGTCAGGAGTACCACCAGACCCATCAGAATGTTATTAGGTACCTGAAGAGGCCAAATCGACGGCAAAAAACCCTGTTCGACCAACCCGGTCAATAGGATCATCCACATCAGGACTAGTCCCGTCATCGCTTCCAAAGAATAAAAGACGATCTTTTTCATGCGACAGAATTCCACATAACCGATCGTAGCCAACACACCGATCAATCCGGCATAACTCCATCCGCCCCCCCAGAGAAAAGCAAGAAAACCCGCTCCGCCCAACACCCCCGTAATGATCCGTTGTTTCATCCGTTCTCACCCGTTTTCCATCAGACCGCCCCATAACGGCGGGAACGGCGCTGAAAATCATCTATCGCCTCAAAAAACATCTCTCTTGTAAAATCCGGCCAAAAAACATCGGTAAACCAAAGTTCACTGTATGCCAGCTGCCAAAGCATAAAGTTGCTGATCCGAACTTCACCACTGGTCCGGATCATTAGATCGGGTTCGGGAAGGTTTGCTGTATACAAGGTGCTCCCAAAATACTCCTCGTTCACAGCTTCCTTTTCCAGCTTACCCGATATGACATCATCTATAATCCCATGCATCGCTCGAAGCATTTCTGCACGGGATCCGTAATTGAGGGCAAAGCTAAGAATCATCCCCGTATTGTCTCGAGTGGCTTCCTTGAATTTCAAGATCGCCTCCCTCGTATGACCGGGTAGCTGGTCTTCTTCTCCCAGCATACTTACCTGAATGTTTCGAGCCACCAATTCCTCCAGATCCGTTCGCAAAAACTCCCCTGGCAAGCCCATCAGGTAATTAACTTCCTCTTTCGGACGCTTCCAATTTTCCGTGGAAAAAGAATACAATGTCAGTGCTTCAATCCCCAGATCATCCGCTGCCCGCGTAATATGACGGACCGTTTTCATTCCAGCCCGGTGGCCGGCTACCCGGGGCATTCCCCTGCTCTTGGCCCAACGTCCGTTTCCGTCCATGATGATGGCCACGTGACGGGGGAGGGGACCTTTTTGGAGAGTTTGGATCCGTTTGCAGTCTGTGTCATTTTGTTTCGTCTCCCGGTGATATCCCACCAACCATTTCTTTAACCAGTCAATCATCCTCATACCCCCGCAGCTCTGCAACATTACGATGTTTGGGCGCTTGGATTTTGCCCTATGAAACACCTTTGGCTCGGGATCTCACCGGCCCATCCGCAACCAGGTTTTTTCACGCTTCCTAACCGTTGAACGGCAGATCAGTTTCCATCAAATCAATGTGTAGGTGATAAAATGTTCACCCGCATCTTAAAGATACCAAAAATTTGTCGGACTTGCGAGAGGATGAACCGCGACATTCCAGATAAAACAAACCCCCCTTGCAAGCGAAGGGGGATCACCCTGTCAAACCTCCATGATCTCTTTTTCTTTTGTTTCGACGACTTGATCTGTCTCCTGAATGAAGCGGTCCGTCAATTTTTGAATTTCATCCTGGCCACGACGAGCCTCATCTTCGGACAGATCACCTTTTTTCTCCAATTTCTTCATTTCATCGTTGGCATCCCGACGGATGTTGCGAATCGCCACCTTGGCTTCTTCCCCTGTCTTCTTCACCACTTTCACCAATTCAGCCCGACGCTCTTCTGTAAGAGCGGGAATGGCGATTCGGATCAGGTTGCCATCGTTATTGGGTGTCAGTCCTAAATCCGATTTGAGGATGGCCCGTTCCACATCCCCCAGCGTCGACTTGTCCCAAGGTTGCACCACCAACAGCCGGGGTTCTGGCGTGGAGATGTTGGCCAGTTGATTTAAGGGCATTTCGCTTCCGTAACATTCCACCATCACCTTATCCAACAAGGCCGGCGTCGCCCGTCCAGCCCGAATCGAAGCGAGCTCCCTTTTTAACGACTGGATCGCCTTTTCCATTCGTTGGTTGGCATCTTTTTTGACAGCATCCATCTATACATTCCCCCTGACAAGGGTACCGATTGGTTCCCCCTGAATGACACGGCGGATATTTCCGGTCCCTTCGATGTTGAATACAATCAACGGAATGTCATTATCCATACAGAGTGACGAAGCAGTTGAATCCATCACTCCAAGTCCCTGGTTCAACACATCCAGATAGGTCAGCGATTCATACTTGACAGCATCCGGGTCCTGGCTTGGATCTGCTGAATAGACTCCGTCCACTTTATTTTTGGCCATCAGAATCACATCGGCTTCGATTTCAGCCGCCCGTAGTGCAGCTGTAGTATCTGTGGAGAAATAGGGGTTTCCAGTCCCCGAAGCGAAGATGACCACCCGCCCCTTTTCCAAGTGGCGAATAGCTCTCCGTCGAATATAGGGCTCCGCCACCTGTCGCATTTCAATGGATGTCTGGACCCGGCTCGGGACCCCCTCCGTTTCCAAAGCATCCTGCAGAGCGAGTGAGTTCATCACCGTAGCTAGCATTCCCATATAGTCCGCCGTGGCTCGATCCATCCCCTTGGCACTGCCGGCCATCCCGCGCCAGATGTTGCCGCCGCCGACCACAATGGCGACTTGCACATCCATCTCGATCACTTCTTTCAGCTGGACGGCGATGGACTGAATCACATTGGGATCAATCCCATAACCCTGTTCTCCCGCCAAGGCTTCCCCGCTCAATTTGAGCACGATGCGTTTATATCTCGGATCTGCCATCCCTGGACCCCCCCGTTTCCCATTCATCCATTTCGACGTGATCGGAGGCAGTTCCTCTTCCACCTCCGTGCAAAAAAAGGGAACACTCCGTGTTCCCTCATGCCCCATATCCTTACTTTCTCACCTGGGACATCACTTCGGAGGCAAAGTCCTCCTGCCGTTTCTCCAATCCTTCACCCAGCTCATAACGTGTGAAACGACGGACCGAGATGTTTTCCCCGATCTTGGCGATTTTTTCTTTCACCAATTCATCGACGGTCTTGTCTCCATCCTTGATGTAGGGTTGTTCCAACAGGCAGACACGCTCATAAAACTTCCCGAGACGACCTTCCACCATCTTATCCACGATGTGTTCAGGTTTACCTTCTTGCAAAGCCTGGTTCTTCAGGATTTCCCGTTCTTTGTCCACTTCAGCTTCCGGCACTTCTTCTCGACGGACATATTGAGGGTTCAGAGCCGCGATCTGCATGGCAATCTCCCTGACAAATCCCTTGAAATCATCGGTATTGGCGACAAAGTCCGTCTCACAGTTGACCTCTACCAGCACACCAATTCGGCCGTTGGCATGTATGTAGGATTCTACCAAGCCCTCAGCGGCAATGCGATCTGCTTTCTTCTCAGCTTTGGCCAACCCTTTTTCTCGAAGCAACTCCATCGCTTTCTGCACATTTCCATCTGCTTCTTGGAGCACCTTTTTGCAATCCATCATGCCGGCGCCGGTTTTTTCACGCAACTCTTTCACTTGGGCCGCAGT
Source organism: Kroppenstedtia sanguinis (assembly GCF_050433445.1). Lineage (NCBI taxonomy): Bacteria > Bacillati > Bacillota > Bacilli > Caryophanales > Thermoactinomycetaceae > Kroppenstedtia > Kroppenstedtia sanguinis. Next base: position 25,088 of record NZ_JBNPXF010000014.1, read on the forward strand.
AATCGCCATAAATCTTCCTCCTGTACATATCGTTTAAAAAAAGGGTGGTCACGCATCCCGCGGCCACCCTGTTACTCTCCTCTTCAGGACGCTGACGTCTCTTCTCCCTGTTTCCCTTCCAGTGAGGCATCGGCCATCTTGGAAGTAAACAGACGCACCGCACGAATGGCATCATCGTTGCCGGGGATGATATGATCGATTTCATCGGGATCACAGTTGGTATCGACAATCGCGATAATCGGGATCCCCAGTTTGCGGGCTTCCGCCACAGCGATGCGCTCTTTGCGCGGGTCAATGATAAAGACGGCATCGGGCAGTTCCTTCATATGCTTGATCCCACCCAGGAATTTCTCCAGACGGGCCTGTTCCTTCTTCAGCATGACCACTTCTTTTTTGGGGAGAACGTCAAAGGTGCCGTCATCTTCCATTGCTTCCAGTTTGTGCAACCGATCGATCCGTTTGCGGATCGTTTGGAAGTTGGTGAGCGTACCTCCCAACCACCGATGGTTGACATAAAACATGCCGGAACGCTCGGCTTCTTCCCGTACGGCATCCTGTGCCTGTTTTTTCGTCCCGACAAACAGGATCTTGCCCCCCTTAGAAGCCAGGTCACGCACATAGTTATAGGTCTCTTCCATCATTTTGACCGTTTTTTGCAGGTCGATGATGTAGATTCCGTTCCGTTCCGTAAAAATATATTTCTCCATCTTCGGGTTCCAACGACGGGTCTGGTGTCCGAAGTGAACCCCCGCTTCCAACAGCTGTTTCATAGAAACGACAGCCATGGTTAATTCCTCCTTTTGGTTATTCCTCCGCCGGCTTTCGGGACTGGGACCCGAAGGCACCGACCGGTCCCATCGGCCGACGTGTGTATTCACACCGCTTAATAATATACCACAAGCAAAAGCGGCCTCGCAAGAACTTGGATCGATTTCAAAAGGAATTTGCCCTTGCGTCCTCAAGATTGTTTCAATTTACCCAACATGGGAAGAAATTTATCATTCAATACCTTGATATGTGTTCCTTTCATTCCCAAGGATCGGGATTCGACCACCCCGCCGCTTTCCAATTTTCGCAAAGCGTTGACGATAACGGAACGGGTGATTCCAGCCTGGTCGGCCACCTTGCTCGCCACCAGAATTCCCTCTCGCCCATCCAGCTCTTCAAAGATATGTTCCACTGCTTCCTGTTCGCTATAAGAGAGAGAATCCACTGCCAACTGGACCATCGCCCGGTTGCGGGCTTCTTCCTCCGCTTTTTCCGCCTTCATCTCCAAAATCTCCATCCCGACTACGGTAGCCCCGTACTCCGCCAACACCAGATCATCCTCCACAAAAGGCTGATCAAAGCGGGTTAACAACAAAGTTCCCAGGCGGTCTCCCCCACCCATGATCGGAACGAGGGTGGTGTAACCGTGTGATTCGTTCTCATCCGTCTGATGATTCAGGCTGAATGGGCTGTTTTCATTCTGGTTGGCGGAAGTTTCCCGAACCGACTTCAGAAGATCATTGTACTCTTCGCCGAGATGACCCTCAAACACTGCTCGCCGTTGCAGATCATCTCCTGCGGATTCCTGCACGGTCCCGAATCCGAGGATCTTCCCCCGGCGACTGACCACATAGACATTGGCCAGGATCATATCCCGCAGGACTTCGGCCATCTCTTTAAAACTGACGGCTTGTCCTCCTGTTCTTTGCAGGAGATTGTTAATCTCCCTCGCCTTGGACAACAGGTCCATTTCTATGATTTCCTCCTTTTCTTGTTAACAGGCAGCTCCTTTGCTGAATTTTGAGGGAGGGATCCTGATACTGTTCCCCAACCCGCTGAGATCCCATCAGCCCCCGGTTCAAAGGAGAGAAAAAGTGTTGTGATTTACCCTTCACAGACGGTCGGGATGGAGTTTCACATCCAGAGTGTTGATACCTATTTTAGGTGGGGAGATCGTGTTTCCCTACGCTCCCTCGGGTGACACACGACACTCCCGCAAACTTTTTTCTAGTATCAAGCTCCCTGTTTTTAGAGTATATATTGGCTCAGATCCCGGTTTCCCACCACATCCCCCAATCGCTCCCGGACGTATTCAGGAGTCACCTGAACCTCTTCCAAGGTAATATCAGGAGCCTCAAAGGAGAGTTCCTCCAGCAAACGTTCCAATATCGTATGGAGCCGACGAGCCCCAATATTCTCCGTTCCTTGGTTGACATCCGCTGCCAGTTTTGCAATCTCCTGAATCGCAGTCTCCGTAAAGGTCACTCGAATTCCCTCGGTCTCCAGGAGAGCGGTGTACTGTTTGAGAAGGGCGCCTTTGGGTTCGGTCAATATGCGGACAAAATCCTCCGCCTTCAGATCCCCCAGTTCCACACGGATCGGGAACCTTCCCTGCAGTTCCGGGATCATGTCAGAGGGTTTGGCAGTGTGGAAAGCGCCCGCGGCGATAAACAGAATGTGATCCGTCTTTACCGGGCCGTACTTGGTCATCACCGTGGAACCCTCCACGATGGGCAGGATATCCCGTTGCACCCCTTCTCTGGAGACATCAGGCCCTCCCTGCCGATCCTTGCCCGCAATTTTATCCACCTCATCGATGAAGATGATCCCCGTCTGTTCCACCCGGCTCATGGAATCCTGCTGCACTTGGTCCATATCGATCAGCTTCTGTCCTTCTTCCTGGATCAGAACCTTGCGGGCCTCCCGGACAGGAAGACGGCGTTTCTTGGTCTTTTTGGGCATAAACTGTCCCAGCATCTCCTGCATATTAATCCCCATCTGTTCTGCACTGGAGCCAGCAAACATATCCATCATCGGCAATTGATCTTCCACTTCGATCTCGATCACTTCATCTTCCAATGAACCGCTCTTCAGTTGAAAGCGGACCTTACGCTTCCTCTGCTCCAGCTCTTGGTTGCGGTTTTCTTCCTCCGCATCGGAGTTGCGTTCCCCTTTTCCTGAGTTGAACAGCATCTCCAATGGGTTTTTAAATTGATTGCTTCCTTTGCCGGAGGGGACCAGGAGAGAAACGATTCTTTCATCAGCCAGCTCTTCCGCCTTCTCCTTCACTTCTTCCAATTTTTCCGCCTTGACGATGCGGATGGCCGTCTCCACCAAATCCCGCACCATCGATTCCACATCCCGACCTACATAGCCGACTTCCGTAAATTTGGTCGCCTCCACCTTAACAAAGGGAGCCCCGACCAAGCGAGCGAGGCGACGGGCGATCTCTGTCTTCCCGACACCGGTGGGACCAATCATCAAGATGTTTTTGGGAACCACTTCGTCTTTCAGATCTTCCGGTAGCAGTGTCCTCCGGTAACGATTGCGGAGAGCCACAGCCACCGCCCGCTTTGCCTCGTTCTGGCCTACAATGTATTTATCGAGCTCCGCCACGATTTCCCGCGGAGTCCGTTTGGATTGCTTATCAGGGGATACGGTCACCCTCATACCTCCTCCAGAACGATTTGCTCATTAGTAAACACACAGATTTCCGACGCGATGGTGAGTGCTGCCTTTGCGATCTCACGCGCGGTGAGGTTGGAGGCGTAACGGCTGAGCGCCCTGCCTGCCGACAGGGCGTAACTTCCTCCAGAACCGATGGCCATCATCCCGTCATCGGGCTCAATCACTTCCCCGTTACCGGAGACCAGCAACAGATGCTCCTGATCCATCACCACCAACATCGCTTCCAACTTGCGGAGCACTTTATCCGCCCGCCACTCTTTGGCTAGCTCAACGGCTGCTCGCGGCAGATTGCCATGGAACTCTTCCAGCCTGCCTTCAAATTTCTCAAACAGAGTGACAGCGTCCGCCACCGATCCCGCAAAGCCTGCCACTACCTGACCCCGATAGAGACGGCGGACTTTTTTGGCCTGGTGTTTCATAATCATTTGGTTGCCGAAGGTTACCTGACCATCACCGGCTATCGCCCCTGAACCGTTATGGTGGATCGCAAATATGGTCGTTGCATGCATGCTTTCCAACCTGTTTTCCCCCTCCGGGTCAACCTCCTTCGGCTAACACTTGTGCCGAGGCAGGTCAACGGCTCTATTGCCTGTGGTTGGCACTTTTTTCTGCAAAAAAGTGTCAAAGCTTCCCAATTCCAGACTCTACTTCATCGTATCACAGAGGGTTTGGCCCAATCAAGGCAACAAAAAAGGGGAATTCCAATGACAACGCTGTTGCCAGGATCGGTTCCTGCCAATCCCAACAACAGCGTGGACTTATCCAGCGGAAGTTTCCTTTGCCGTCACATAAGAAGAGAATTCCTTCATGGATTCGAGAGCACGCTCGGCCAGTTGACGAACACGCTCCCGCTTCGGTTTCACCCGGGTTTCCAAGGGAGGGAAAAGGCCGAAGTTGATATTCATCGGCTGAAAATGGTTCGGATCCGCCTCTGTAATATAACGGGCCAAACTGCCCATCGCCGTTTCCGTTGGAAAGACGACAGGTGCTTCGTTCATTGCCAGACGAGCGGCGTTGATGCCGGCGATCAGACCCGCCGCCGCCGATTCCACATAGCCCTCCACCCCAGTCATCTGCCCGGCGATGAAGAGATCCTTCCGCTCTCGAAACTGATAGGTCGGCAAAAGTGCTCTCGGTGAATTGATAAAGGTATTGCGATGCATCACCCCGTAGCGGACAATCTCCGCCTGTTCCAGACCGGGGATCATCTGGAGAATCCGTTTCTGTTCTCCCCACTTCAGATGGGTCTGAAATCCGACGAGATTGTAGAGAGTACCCGCCCCGTTATCCTGACGCAACTGAACCACGGCATAAGGTTGCTTCCCTGTTCTGGGATCTGTGAGCCCTACAGGTTTCATCGGACCGTACAGGATGGTTTTCTCCCCGCGACGGGCCATCACTTCAATAGGCATACAGCCTTCAAAGTAAATCTCCTTTTCAAATTCCTTCAGCGGACTCACTTCCGCCTCCACCAGAGCTTTATAAAAACGGCGAAACTCCGCCTCCGTCATCGGACAGTTGATATACGCCGCCTCCCCTTTGCCGTATCGGGAGGCAATAAATGCTTGATCCATATCGATACTGTCCTTAGTCACAATCGGTGCTGCCGCATCGTAAAAGTAGAGATGCTCTTCACCAGCCAGCTTGCGGATTTCCCGAGAGAGAGCATCGGTAGTGAGGGGGCCAGTGGCAATCACTGTGATGCCGTCGGGGATCTCTGCCACCTCCTCTTCGAGGATCTCCACCTTCTCATGATTGCGCAACCTCTCGGTTACACAATTGGAAAAACCTTTCCGATCCACGGCCAACGCTCCCCCGGCGGGCACGGAGTGGGTGTCGGCACACCCGAGGATAAGGGAGTCCAGTTGCCGCATCTCCTCTTTCAGAATTCCGACCGCATTGCTCAAATCATTGGAGCGGAGTGAATTGCTACAGACCAACTCCGCGAATTGCCCAGTGTGATGGGCCGGCGTTTGCCTTTTCGGTCGCATCTCCACCAGGCGGACGTCCACACCGCGACAGGCCAACTGCCACGCCGCTTCACTGCCGGCCAAACCGGCTCCGATCACCGTTACCCTTTGGGTCATAGATCCTCCCCCTCAATTTTTCTCCTCTTGGTAATCACAGTGAGTACATTGGATCATAGTTCCCTTTTTCCTCTTCTTCTCCACCATCAAATGGCTACAACGAGGGCAGGGTCGAGGATTCGGTTTGTCCCAAGAGACAAACTCGCACTCCGGATAGCGGCTACACCCATAAAAAGTGCGTTGTCTTTTACTTTTTCTTTCCACGATCTCCCCTTCTTTGCAGCGGGGACAGGTAACACCTGTGGACTTCAGGATCGGTTTTGCATTACGGCAATCCGGAAACCCTGAACAGGCTAGGAATTTTCCGTAACGACCAAATTTGTAAACCATCGGGCTTCCGCATTTTTCACAGACTTCATCGGAAACCTCGTCTTGAATCTCTACTTCCTTCATCTCTTCCTCTGCCACTTCCAACCGCTTTGCAAACTTTTCATAGAATCGTTCTAAAATCTGGACCCAATCCACCTTGCCCTCTTCGACGTAGTCCAGGCTTTCCTCCATGCTGACGGTAAATTCCACATCCAGAATCTCAGGGAAGAACTCCTCCATCAGGGAGATGACAATCTCCCCCAATTCCGACGGGACAAAACGCCGTTCTTCCAGCATCACGTAGCCCCGCTTCTGAATCGTACTCAGCGTGGGAGCATAGGTGCTGGGGCGCCCGATTCCCTTTTCCTCCAGGGTTTTTACCAAACGAGCTTCGGTATAGCGGGGCGGAGGTTGGGTGAAATGCTGTTGCGGGCGGATGGATTTTCTTTTCAGTAGCTGCCCTTTCTCCAGCGCAGGCAAGAATTTGTTTTCTTCCTTGGTTCCATCATCATTGCCCTCGGTATACACCTTCATAAACCCAGGAAACTTGATTTTGGATCCCGTCGCCCGAAACAGCGCCTCCCCCACCTGAATGTCGGCAGAGATCTGGTCCAGAACCGCAGGGGACATCTGACTAGCGAGAAACCGTTCCCAGATCAATTTGTATAGTCGATACTGATCCCGGGATAGGTGAGGTTTCATCTCAGCAGGTGTCCGCAAAACCGATGTGGGACGAATCCCTTCATGAGCATCCTGAGCCCCGGCCTGCTTTTTATGGGTCCGGGGGCGAGCCGGAAGGTAAGAGTCCCCATACTTTCCCTGGATGTATTCCCGGGCTTCCTGGCGAGCGGTTTCTGAGATCCGGGTGGAATCTGTCCGCATATAGGTGATCAGACCGACGGAGCCCTCCTTTTTTCCTAGATTCACCCCTTCATAGAGCTGCTGGGCAATCGTCATCGTTTTCGCTGCACGAAAGTTGAGCTTGCGGGCCGCTTCCTGTTGCAACGAGCTCGTGATGAAAGGCGGGGCGGGGTTGCGCCGCCGCTCACTCTGTTTCACTTCCTCCACAGTAAACCGTTTACCCTTGATCGCTTCCAGCAGCTCTTGAACCTCTGCCTCATTTTTCAGTTCTTTCTTCTTCTTTCCGTATCCGTGAAACTTCGCTTCCAAAGTCTCCCCCTTCGCGTCCAGAACCGCTGTCACCGTCCAGTATTCTTCCGGTTGGAAATTACGGATCTCCTTTTCCCGGTCGATGATGAACTTGACGGCTACCGATTGGACCCGTCCCGCGGAGAGTCCCTTTCTCACTTTCTTCCACAGTACTGGGCTGATCCCGTATCCCACCAGACGATCCAAAATTCTGCGCGCTTGTTGCGCCTGAACTAAGTCCAGGTCAATCTTGCGCGGATGCTTGAAGGCATCTTTGACCGCCTGTTTGGTGATCTCGTTAAACACCACCCGGCACTCTTCATCCACCTCCATATTGAGGCTGTGAGCCAGATGGTAGGCGATGGCTTCCCCTTCCCGATCCGGGTCAGCCGCCAGATAGACACGCTTCACCTTTTTTTTGGCGTCTCTCAGTTCCTTGAGGACATCCCCTTTCCCCCGGATCGTGATATATTTTGGTTGGAATCCGTTTTCAGTGTCCACGCCCAGTTGACTTTTGGGCAAATCCCGCACGTGACCCATCGAGGCTTTGACGATATATTTTCTCCCCAAATACTTACTGATGGTTTTCGCTTTGGCGGGCGATTCGACAATGACCAAAGAATCGGCCATGCCTCGACCCCCTCTCTAAAAAATAAACCGTAATACTGATCATCATTCTAATGTCAATCTTTACCCAATTCGCCACAGGGTATAAACCCCAGAGGTAAAGCTGACGGATCTGGAGTGGATCGGTTCCTGTCGCTCTTGTACCATATCAAATGGAGAAGCCCCTGAGCAATGAGGTGATTTGAAGTCTATCCATTTTCAGGGTTCTCTTGCATAAGGAAAAAGCCTGCTTCCCGTTACGGGAACAGGCTTTATGAATGATTCGTTTCCTCACTATCAAAATCCTGCCGGCTACCTAGGATGACACCCCCTCTTCCAGGGAGCCGCTCCCTTGTGCCCTCGACAAACGGCGATACTCAGGCGCCCGATTCAACCGACGGAACAGGAGCTGATACACCCCCGCACTGACGAAAGCACAGATCCCTAACAAGAAGAAAGTCCATCCATATCCGACCCAAGCCGTGGCTGGAATGGCCACAGGAGCGATCGCCCGGCCGATCGAAAAGCGCAGGCTGGCAGCGGCAAAATATTGTCCCCGCATATTCTGCGGAGCCAACTTGGAGACAAATCCTTCCTGGATTCCGACCACAGCCAATTCCCCTGCCGTCAGGAAAATCATCCCTGCCACCGCCACCCAGAGGGCTGTGGAACTTCCAAATACCCACATCGACACTCCGTACAAGAGAGAAGAGAGGATAAAAACACGCCCTTCCGGAAACCGGTTCACCCAACGGGTCACGATGACAGTCAACAGAGCCACCAAGAACCCGTTTAAAGCCAACAGCCAACCGAAAAACTCCGCCCCTCCCGTCTGAATCGACCGATTCCCGAAAGAAAACAGTGTCTGTTGCGAGATCGCCTCCTTGACGTAAACCGCTACAGTCAGGTCCAATTGCATAAAGGTCTGGGCTACCAGAATTCCCGCCACGATAAACAACATAAAGTTGCGGTCAGACAGAATCACCCGATAATCCTGCAACTGAACCCACAAAAAGCGGTACCAAGGCAACTTTTTCCCTTCTGGAAATCCGGATGTCTCTCCCTTTTGGGGCACCGTCTCCCGAATCCAATAGCTAATCGCTACAGCCACAAGTAGACTGATCAGCGCGGCGACCACAAGCAAGGCAAATCGGTACTTGAAGAAGAAGATTCCACCTAGAATCGGACCGACCACCACTGCGATATTGACCGTGGTGTAAAATACCGCAAACACTTCATTCCGGTGTTTCGGTTTCACCAGATCCGCCACCATCGCGTGGCTGGCAGGCAAGTACAGAGAATTGGAAATGCCTAGGGCACTGAAACAGATGAAGGTCAGCATCGGGGAATGGTACCAAGGAGAGTTGGCCAAAGCAAAAAAGACAAAAGCAATCCCATCCACCACTGACGCGATCAACATCATCCGCTTGCGGCCGAACCGGTCGGCGCAATAACCCCCGATTACGTTGGCCAATACCCCGATCACCTGGGATACAATCAACAGCGCACCGGCGGTTCCTTTGCCAAAGGACTCGGCAAAATAGATCGCCATGAAAGGAAAGAACATCCAGAACAGGATGTTGACCATCCCTTCACCCAACAGTCGGATTTTCAAATTCAAATCCCACTCTTTCCAACGCATCGGTTTCCCCTCCATTCCTCTGTTTTTTTCGGACACAAAAAAGAACCATGAGCAAGGGTTCCTTTGCCCATGGTTCCCGGGTCCCGAATGCGTTCTATGCCTGCCCCGCCCAGGGAGCCAGAACAGAATGGACCGCGCAGGAGATGGAAAGGAATCCCTTGCGTAGACGAATGAATTTACTTGTTTTTCCAAGCAAAGATAAACGGATCCCATGAAGTACCGCTACAAGGCACAACTGCGGCGAGATCCGATTCATCGTACTTGCAGTGATAGAGAGTTGACTACACATGGACCTTTCCACCTCCTTCTTCCGAAAAATTGATATCCCTCATTCTATCCCATCTCCCAAAACAAAGCAACGGTTTTTGGAAATGCGAAACCTCAGCTGCCCCTCTCCGCAACACCATAACGGGAACGGAGTTTACCTAGCGGGAGGTGTGTAGCCACTCCTTCACTTCCAGCTAAGCATCCCATTAAAAAAGGGAGGGATTCCCCCTCCCCGATCGATCTGTTACCGCGATCGCGATTTTTTGCGACGGAAATCACCGATAAAAGTGACAAACTCTCCCCGCCGCAGATGGATAGTTCCCCGATTGAAAGCGCGGAAGGAGTTGAAAACAATCGCCGTGCGTCTCTTGCAGGTTACCCGGACAAAATCCCCGGGACGCAATGCCATCTTTGCCACCCGCACACGGGAAAAATGACACGCCAATCTGACCACCTCAAGCGGACGAACAGCGAATCGTTTCTTTTTCCGCTGATGCTCTAGGATTACTTGACTGGATCCAGCCATAATCGAGGGATCACTCCTTTGCCCGTTTCTATTTTTATCAGGGCTGTTGATTAATCAGGAAATGGGTGGTGGAACCAAAACTGACCTTTCGCTCTTTCCCTTGCCTCCATCGTAAAATATGGCTTGAGGGGACGGGGAGGGTGGGAGGGCTACGATCTCTTGCAAAGAGCGCAAAGGCGAATCAAAGTCCAACCATCCCGACCTTAGTTCCTGCCTAAAATATGACTAATCAACACGCCTGTATTTCTATATGTAAAAGAAGTATGGTTGGAAATGAGCAGATGCCATGGAAACAAAAAAATAAGCACCTTCAACGGAAGATGCCAAATTGGGAAACTCTCACTTTTTCATGAACTGAGCTCCAGGCAACTGTCGGACCCACCCTTTCACCTGTAGCTGAAGGAGTTGCCGGTGTAATTCTCCGAGGGACATGTCTGTGCGATCCGCTAAGGAATCCACCGTCAAGGGATGCTCCCCCAGCAGCTCCAAGAGAACCTGCTCCTGCGGCTCCAGATCAGCTTCGGGGAGAGATTCCTTTTGCGAAGGAGTTTCCGGCTGGGGAACGAAAGTCAGCTCCGTCCACAGATCCTCTGCATCGATCACACATTTAGCTCCCTCCCGGATCAGACGGTTGGTACCCTGACTCCAGGTTGAGGTGACAGGTCCAGGCACGGCAAAAACCTCCCGTCCTTGCTCCAAACTGTGATGTGCCGTGATCAGAGACCCACTCTTCTCCGCCGCCTCCACCACCAACGTCCCCCAGCTCAACCCACTGATGATCCGGTTTCGCTGGGGAAACAACCCGGGGTGAGGCTCCATTCCTGGAGGTGCCTCAGAAATCACTGCTCCCTTCCTCACCACCTCTTTGTAAAGATCCCGGTGATGGCGCGGGTAAACCACGTCCACACCACAACCCAGCACGGCTACCGTCCTTCCTCCAACTTCCAAAGCAGCCCGATGGGCCTCTCCATCCACCCCGGCAGCCAGACCACTCACCACCGTCCAACCCCGCTTGGCGATATCCCCTGCAAATTGTCGCGTCACCTGTTTTCCGTAAGAGGTCGTTTTGCGAGTCCCCACCACCGCCAGACCGGGACCCTGAAGGTAAGAGACATCCCCTCGCACATACAATACCCAGGGCGGCTGAGACAATTGTCCCAACAGCGGCGGATAGTCATCATCCAGTAGGGTGACCGCCTGAATTTCCCGCTTTGCCAACTCCTCTGCCACCTGTTCCACCCAACGGGGAGTCCATTTTTTCTGAATGCGGTGGATCGTGGCAGAAGGGATACCCGCTTCCCGCCACATGTGCATCTCTTCCTCCTCCGCTGGTCGACCCGGATCCCAGCCTGCCTGTCGTAATTTGTTCAGTGTCCCCCATCCGACACCCCGGATCTGGTGCATCGCCACCAGTCCCTCCCGCTCCTCCCAAGCCTTCACCCCATCCTCTCCTTCCTAAGTAAATAAAAAAGGGATCCCCCTAGGAGATCCCTTTAGCAAAAGCTCTGATGTTATTTCGCCGTGGTGCACTCTTCCAGCAAGCCTTTCTCTTTCAGGACCCGAACCAGGGTTTCGCCAATATCCGCCGGGGTCGGAGCGACTGCCACCCCACAGGCTTCCAGCTTGGCCACCTTTTCCTTCGCTGTTCCTTTGCCGCCGGAAATGATGGCACCGGCGTGACCCATCCGCTTGCCCGGAGGGGCAGTCTGACCACCGATGAAACCGACCACCGGTTTGGTCATGTGAGCTTGAATCCAGTTCGCTGCCTCTTCCTCAGCAGTCCCACCGATTTCTCCAATCATGATGACCGCTGAAGTGTCCGGATCTTGCTGGAACCGTTCCAACACATCAATAAAGTTGGTTCCGTTGACCGGATCTCCCCCGATCCCCACAGCGGTAGATTGACCGATTCCCCGCTGGGTCAGCTGATGAACCGCTTCATAGGTCAGAGTGCCGGAGCGAGAGACGACACCCACTCGTCCCGGAGTATGAATATAGCCCGGCATGATACCGATCTTACTTTCCCCTGGAGTGATCACTCCGGGACAGTTCGGGCCGATCAAGCGTGTCCGCTTTCCTTCCATATAACGGTTCACTTTCACCATATCGATCACCGGAATGCCTTCGGTAATACAGATCACCAGATCCAGGTCTGCATCTACCGCTTCCATGATCGCATCCGCCGCAAATGCCGGGGGAACATAGATCACTGACGCATTGGCTCCGGTCTTCTCCTTCGCTTCCACCACCGTATCAAATACCGGAACGGATTTGACCTCGCCATCTTCCAGGGTGATCTCCACCTGGGTGCCACCCTTGCCTGGCACAGCGCCGGCGACCATTTGTGTGCCGTATTCCAGCCCGCCTTGGGTGTGGAACAGACCGGTTTTTCCGGTAATCCCCTGCGTGATCACTTTCGTATCTTTGTTGATGAAAATGCTCAAGTTGGAACCCGCCTTTCCTTTCCAGATGTGATGAACTTATCCTTTACTTCACCAGGGAGACGATTTTTTCCGCAGCATCGGCCATGGAATCGGCTGCTGTGATCTTGAGACCCGATTCATTCAAAATCTTTTTGCCGAGCTCCACATTGGTCCCTTCCAGCCGTACCACCAGCGGACGGTCCAAACCGATCTCTTTGGCCGCTTCCACGACCCCTTCAGCGATCACGTCACACTTCATGATCCCGCCGAAAATGTTGACCAAGATGCCTTGAACCTGGGGATCTTCCAGGATAATTTTGAAGGCAGCCGTCACTTTTTCCGTGGTGGCCCCGCCTCCCACATCCAGAAAGTTGGCCGGTTCCCCACCGTAATGCTTGATGATGTCCATGGTAGCCATAGCCAACCCCGCTCCGTTCACCATGCAACCGATGTTTCCATCGAGGGCGATATAAGTCAGATCGAACTTGGAGGCTTCAATCTCTTTGGAATCCTCTTCGGAGAAGTCCCGCAGTTCCATCACCTCAGGATGGCGGTAAAGAGCATTGGAATCAAAGTTCAGTTTGGCATCCAGCGCCATCACCTGGCCGTCCGTCGTTGTGATCAGCGGGTTGATTTCCGCCAGAGAACCGTCCTTCTCCACAAAGGCCTGGTACAGACCAGTCATGAATTTAACGGCTTTATTGACCAGTTTTTTCGGAATCCCGATCGCAAAAGCCAGTTGCCGCGCCTGGAAGGGCTGAAGACCCACTGCTGGGTCGACGACTACTTTCACAATTTTTTCCGGGGTTTGGGCAGCCACCTCTTCAATCTCGGTGCCCCCCTCTGACGAAGCCATCATCGTCACCCGGTCCGTGGAACGGTCGATCACCACACCCACGTAATACTCCTTCTCGATCTTGCAGCCTTCCTCGATCAAGAGGCGTTTCACTTCTTTTCCTTCCGGTCCGGTCTGATGGGTGACTAGCGTTTTGCCCAGAAGCTCGTCAGCGTATTGTTTCACCTCATCCAAGCTTTTGGCCAACTTCACTCCGCCGGCTTTTCCCCGGCCCCCTGCGTGGATCTGAGCTTTAACCACCCACAGATCCCCACCTAATTCCTTGGCGGCATCCACCGCCTCCTCCGGGGTAAAAGCCACGTGGCCGCGGGGAACGACCACCCCGTACTGCTTCAGAATTTCTTTTCCCTGATACTCATGTACGTTCATGTCCCATCCCCCTATCCGTGAAAAATGATGGATACACAGCCTGTCCGGCCGAGAACCGATCCGGCTGCAGCTGGTTTGCCCGTGCTCTTATGTAGGGGAAAACCAATTCAACCCCCTGAAAGTATAGCGCAAGCATGAACCTATTGCCAACTGACGGGGTTTCGCCTTCCATATCACTTCCTGAGATGGAATTTTCTCTGTAAAAACTGACGATAATCCCATCTGGCTTCGGAATCCAGGCATCAAAAACGAGGGCTGTCACCAGCCCTCCCCGCTACAGATTACTTCAACACCTCGGCCAGAATCCCACCGATCAGAGCAATTCCCATGAATAGCCCGGTAAAGAGAGCCGTCCCCTTCACCATGTCGAGAAAATCGTTTTCTTCATGTTGTTGATCTTGGGAGTTCGTTTGGGAGCTCATCTTCCACCCTCCTGCATCCGGACCTGCCGGTAAATCATATCCAGGCCCTGTAATCCGCGGACGTCAAATACCGTCCGGAAAAAACACAACGTTCACGTCAAGTATAGCATGCTTTTCTGATACGGAAAATACTTGTGACCCGGCGAAAAAAGGACATCCCCCCTGCTTCATGAAAAAGACACATTTCTATCCGATTACCTCTGGCTCTCATTCCTCTCCACCGCCAAGATTCCCTCCCAGCGTAATCTCCGGAAAGCTTTTCGTTTCCAACAGAAGACCCGCACCTCTGTCTCCCCCAATTCCAAAATTCGGACCCGCCGTTGGGTCAAATGCCCCTTCCGATCCAGATAGATCAGATCTACGGTCTCCTTTTGCCGAACCGCCAGCTGCAATACCGTCTCCACCATCCTCATCACTTCCGAAACGTTTGTTCCCAGTGTATGCCTTTCGATCGCCATCATATACACCTAATTGCTGGGAATGGGAGACAAGATCGCGGAGTGGGCTACATCCCCATCATCTGATCTTTTTAAAACAATAGAAAGCCCCGGCCGGTCAATGGGGACTTCATGGTTTCTCCTTTTCTGAAAACATGGTATATTAGCCTCACCATCCTACGGAGAAGGGAGAAAACGCTGTGAATATCCACTTTTCCACCCCTCATCAATACGTCTTTATCCACGAACATATCAAACATCTCCTCCTCCTCTGGTCCAAGGAGGCCAAAAAACAGCTATTCATCGCCGAAGAAGATGGAGACACCCTCACCCTCACCCACCCCGGCGAAACCTACGAGGAGACCCTCTGGAATCATCTGGAGCCCTTCTTCTTCCGCCAACTGGAAACCGACGAGGGAACCTTTCCCGTCGTCCTCGGCGCCACCTTCCACGCCCAGGGCCATCTGATCGGCATGTACTACCGCCGCCCTCCCGGCAACCCCACCCCCTTCTTCTTCCGCCTCGCCGACGAACAGCTGCACGACCTCCCGGATGAAGAATACGAAGAAGTAGCCAAAATCTTTTTACAGGAGTTTCCCGAATATATCAGCGACATCGGGCCTTGAGTAACAGCCCTCCGGGAATGGACAAGGAAGAATTATTATGGAAAGAATCTGTTTAATGAATCATCCGAGGAACGTCCCCAAGGCAAGGAACCGCTAAGTAAACCACCCTCCATCCGAGGAAAAATCGGGTGAAGGGTGGTTTTTTTGAATGATGAAGTTTTTCGCTGATTCCGTCGAAGATCCGCAACCGGAGTCTCAATTTTTTTGGTTGGATCTAAACGACCAAGGAAGGAGCGGGTTTAAAGCAATTAATGAGTTTCAATTCCTTATAGGTACGCTATAAACGTCTTGGCGAAGGGGGAGGAAGGTGTCCAACTGGCGGGTTTCAATTCCTTATAGGTACATTCTAAACTTGGAGCCATCCACCGCGGTCACATAGGCCACATGGCCAGTTTCAATTCCTTATAGGTACATTCTAAACGCCTGGCTTTGGCCACCTGGGGAGTTTTCAATCAGAGTTTCAATTCCTTATAGGTACATTCTAAACCAGGCTATCTGGGCTTTTTGAACCTGTTCTTCCGTTCGATGTTTCAATTCCTTATAGGTACATTCTAAACGATGGCGGCACAGATCCGGGAGACGGGGGAGACACCAACGTTTCAATTCCTTATAGGTACATTCTAAACCCATTTTAACCCCATGCCTATCGCCTTTTCAAGATCTAAATCAAACTTCGATTTCCGATAGATTTTCGCTGGCAATCGCCGAATTCCTTGATAGACTCACCTGAATCACTACATAACAAATGTCGTCGGTCCCCAGGTTTTTTTGCACGACTGGAGATCGACGACATTTTAATTTGGATAATTTCGGCATATCCCTCGATATTCAATCGGCTCCGCAACAGAAGAAGGCAGGGTGGCAATCGAGTAACTAAGGAACAAGACCCTGTATCCTCAGTTTCAATTCCTCATAGGTACGTTACAAACTCCACTTTCGGTACGGTAGTATCCGGCGTGCCGCCCAGTTTCAATTCCTCATAGGTACGTTACAAACCCACCCGGTTCTTTTTATGCTGCCATTTTTCTCGATGGTTTCAATTCCTCATAGGTACGTTACAAACATTAGCTGACGGCTGCCGATCCTTCCGAAAAAATCCCAGTTTCAATTCCTCATAGGTACGTTACAAACTTTTCGGGTTCTTCCTTCTCAAGTGGCCCGAGTGGAGTTTCAATTCCTCATAGGTACGTTACAAACCATGTGGTTTATCTCCTTTCGGTTCCTGTTGGGAGGTTTCAATTCCTCATAGGTACGTTACAAACTCCCCGGCAGTACATCCCAATTTCCTTGATAAAGTTGGTTTCAATTCCTCATAGGTACGTTACAAACTCAACTCCCTTCTTGGACAAATTGTCCTTTCAAAAACCATGAGTTTCAATTCCTCATAGGTACGTTACAAACAACGGTTTGCAAACATAATGCAAACAAAATCCTGAGTTTCAATTCCTCATAGGTACGTTACAAACCTGCCATCCATTCCCCCTCCCTTCGCGTCCTCATTCGTTTCAATTCCTCATAGGTACGTTACAAACCCATTTTAACCCCATTCCTATCGCCTTTTCAAGATCCAAATCAAACTTCGATTTCCGATGGATTTTCGCTGGCAAACGTCGAAATCCTTGATAGACTCACCTGAATCACTATATAACAAATGTCGTCGATCCCCAGGGGTTTTTGCACGACTGGAGATCGACGACATTTTAATTTGGGTAATTTCGGCATATCCCTCGATATTCAATCGGCTCCGCAACAGAAGAAGGCAGGGTGGCAATCGAGTAACTAAGGAACAAGACCCTGTATCCTCAGTTTCAATTCCTCATTGGTACGTTATAAACACGGTTCAACGAAAACAAAGGACGATTCACGGAAGGGTTTCAATTCCTCATAGGTACGTTATAAACGAGTCGGCGCGATTTGCTGCATAGTGCTAGTTCCATAGTTTCAATTCCTCATAGGTACGTTATAAACATTTTCGGCGATCTGGCAAGAGTCAGACACGATGAGTTTCAATTCCTCATAGGTACGTTATAAACGTTACCGAGAGGAACAGAGGAAGCGGGAAGAGAAGAAAGTTTCAATTCCTCATAGGTACGTTATAAACGAAAGACGAAAAGGACCAAAAAGATCAAGATCAATATTCGTTTCAATTCCTCATAGGTACGTTATAAACTCGCTTCGGCCACCAC
Organism: Kroppenstedtia sanguinis; assembly: GCF_050433445.1. Classification (NCBI taxonomy): domain Bacteria; kingdom Bacillati; phylum Bacillota; class Bacilli; order Caryophanales; family Thermoactinomycetaceae; genus Kroppenstedtia; species Kroppenstedtia sanguinis. The sequence goes on from NZ_JBNPXF010000014.1 coordinate 42,449, forward strand.
ATCAGGCTGAACAGGAATCTCGGTTTCAATTCCTCATAGGTACGTTATAAACCTTAGATGTTTCCGTTTCAGAGTCACCAAGCCAGGTTTCAATTCCTCATAGGTAGGATCTAAACATGGTTAGTTCAAGTAACAGTAAACCGCAAGACAGGTTTCAATTCCTCATAGGTAGGATCTAAACTGAGTTACGATCCTACAAGAGCGAGCAAATAGACTGTTTCAATTCCTCATAGGTAGGATCTAAACCCATTTTAACCCCATGCCTATCGCCCATCCAAATAAACTTCGATTTCCGATGGATTTTCGCTGGCAAACGCCGAAGTCCTTGATAGATTCATCTGAATCACTCATAACAAATGTCGTCAATCCCCCAGGGGTTTTTGCACGACTGGAGATCGGCGACATGTTAATTTAGGTAATTTCGGAAAATTACTTGCCATTCAATCAAATCGATAGATTAACAGATGAAAAGCTCGATATAAAGGGACGTCTTTGCAACTCATGAGATCGAATCAAGAGTAGAGGGACCTTCGATTCCCTTCATAAGCAACCAAAAGACCTGGATTAAATCCGTTTCAATTTCTCATAGGTGGGTTCTAAGACATGGTTATTGAGTTTCAAGATTGATCCTGACATGTGTTCTTGTTGGGATTATAAGTTTTGTCTGATCAATCGTGGCTGTAACGGAGAGTTTGGGATTCAAAAAAGTCGTCGACCCATAGGGGCTTTTACAACACCGGGAATCGACGACTTTTGATAAGGATAATTCATTACAATATTTAGGTGCCATTTCTGACTCATCACATGCATAATTATAATATGACTTCCTCGCCCCCTTTTTGTATGCCGATAATCTCTCTTTTCGAATACTTCGTCGTACGGAAGGTGTAAAAGATCACCGAATCCACTTCGGGTTTAATTATGGTGTTCAGTTCAGCTTTTAACTTTTCATAGTTGACACGTGAGATGTTTCCTTCTAATACCGAATTTTGCACCCAATTTAAATACTTGCGTGACGTTTTCAATACCTTGGCTACCCGTTTCTGTCCGATATCATACACAAGAATAACGAAACAATTGAATCATCCTCTCTGTTACCACTTAGCCTTATATGGTACATAATTTTTTTCTTCTATGAGATGTTTCTGCAGTTTGTAGAGCTCCAGACGAATTAAACGGCGATTGGAAACACTCCGTCCCAAATCCCGGTGCTTGAAGGTTGTCTTTAATCGCTTGTCCCATTCAGTAATAAATACCTTCTTCCCACGATCAGTCAAAAATGTCCCTCCTGCACGCCGATCAAAATCTTTCATAGTTATCATCTTTTTTGCTACAAGACTAAAAATTAGTCTATCGACAAGTACTGGCTTGAATACTTCAGCCACATCTAAATTTAATGTGAACCGCCGAAAATTGGTTGCATGTAAAAAACCAATACGGGGATCCAGATGCGTTTTATATATTTCGCTCAAGACAGCAGTATAGAGCATGGTGTTGCCAAAACTCACAAGAGCATTCATTTCATTTTTGGGCGGCTGTTTTGACCTGTTTTCAAAAGTGAAATTTTCATTTTCTAAAATATGATCAAATGATTGATAGTAATAGCCCCTTATATTCCCTTCCAATGCCATTAACTCTTCAACTGTTGTACTCGTACTTATCATTTCTTGTAAAGGGGTGATGCTTTCTATGATTGAAGCGACGTTTTTCCCACGATTTTGGTAATACTTCATCACTTGCAAAATGTTATGGACCGCGCCGTTAATAAAGGATTTCGCCAATTCCATCCTTTTTGCTTCATCCTGATAACTCATTGCCTGCTTTAAAATCATATAACCCGAATTGAGGTGCTCCCTGGGATAAAAGGAACCTGCATAATAACCGTAATGGTTAAAAATATGCAAGATGATCTCTTTCTGCGAAAGAAATTCAAGTAATCGTTTATTGAAATCAACTTCACCAAAAATCAGGATTTCCTGGGTATCCTCAACAGGAATATACTTGTTTCCCTCTTCCGTTTCCAACCGCAGGGTTTGATCTTTTCGTCTGAGATTTCCATTTTGGAAAATATAAAGCGTTTTTTTCACTTAGTCACCTCTTGTTTTATACCCAGCAGGATTCGTAATAGGCGCACTTCCCGCAGTATTTACATTTGACAGGCGGGGGAGGTACTGGTTGCTTAGTGATCCTTTGAATGTGGTCGATAATTCGCTCTAATTCCTTCTCCCTATCTCCTGTCAAGCGAACAGTCTCTTTCCTTTTTTCTTTGGGAAATCTCAATTCTCCCCTTGCATTGACTCCTTTTTGTTTGAACTTGTACAAATAAAATAACAGTTGCATACGGGAACTCTGTTCAAATCGGGAAGATTTCTTCACTTCACTGATTACAAATTCTTCACCATCATGATGGATCAGGTCGACCCGAATGTTATCAATTGCAACTTCTTTTTTCTCCCTGGAATAAGACGTTTCCTGAACAAATCGTCCCATATCCAAATCCTCGTGATCCTGGTCTGCAATAATTTGGCGGGCCATCAACCATACTTCCCGGTGACAGATAAAATAGTACCAGACCAGCGTTCCTGTTACTTGCACAACACCACCACTCTTCCAAATGGTTACTACGCCTTCTTATAGCATCCACACATCTGCATCTTCCGGATTACGGATAAATCCAGTGTCGTTTACCTTGTAATATTGACTGAGCAGTTCCTTCCGGAGTAAAAATACACCACCGTATACTTCCAAATTTTTAACGCGTTTCAATGGTGCAGAGATCACATAGGATTGAAATACACGTCGTAGTTTGAGATAGGCTTCTTTCCGTAACAACATCTCCGGCTGGGCCACAACTTCTGTCATGTAACGTTCCCACACTTTTTCAGCCTTTTCATCCATTTGTACGAACAATGAGGCCATGTCCAACCGTTGTTCAATGAGCCTAAAGCGGGAAACAGATTCACTATTGTTTGGATTGTCCTGATCGTGGAAACGCAAGGATCGTACACCGTTCCAAATGTGACGTGAAATCGTTTGATTGGTTTTTTTCATTTTTTGCTTAAAATAAGACTCGATCCAGGGGTGAAAGTCACGTTCATGAATTACATCCTGGGTTATTCCTTCGATCGCAAGTTTGCGATGGATGGCACCATAGACGAGAGTGCAGTCGCTTTTGGTCTCATTGCGCATCATCGGGAGCACAAACATTGTCCCTTGCGCACGTTGTCCATTCCGATTACCCCGTCCTGCCGCTTGCACTATACTATCGATCGGTGCAAGATCGCGGACGACGACATCAAAATCAAGATCAACTCCAGCTTCGACGACTTGTGTTGAGACGAGAACAATCGGTTCCCTGTTTTTTAAGTCATCCCCAATGGCTCGTAATCGCTTCATTCGCTCGTGTGGTGTAATATTTGTCGATAAATAATATATTTTTTGGCCACATATGTGTTTGGCTACTCGTTGATATATATTTATCGAGCTTTGCACCGTATTCAAAATGAGTAAATGCGACTTTTCTTCATCATACCGCTCTATAAAACGATCAATCCATTCATCCTCGGACCAACCACCCCCATCCTCGGGAAGAATGGGAACGATCTTCATCCGATTAAGGGACTGAAAATATCTTTCCACCTTGTTTGACGGTAACCACTCCTGCGCTTCCCCTTTTTCGAAGATAAAAGGTTTTGTCGCTGTTAACAGCAAAATATAGCACCCCAACTGCTGCGATAAGTGTTTCAACATATTATTGAGAAGTGGCCAATATTCAGCGGGAACATTCTGCACTTCGTCCAAGATGATAATACTTCCACACAGTTGGTGAATTTTCTTCAAATAGCGGTTTTTAAACCCGATCACACTGTGCAACAGCTGATAAAAAGTGGTGATGACAACTTCTGACTCCCAGCTCTCCATCAAAAGCAGTGAATCGGAAATCGGTTTATCTGCGTTGTTTTCCCTGTACGCAACTTCTGCCAGGTGATGATGTTTCAATAAGTAACGCTCTTCCGAACCATCGAAATCCGGAATATAACACAGGACCTCTCGTAGCTTATCGTAATTTTGCTCGATGATACTCGTGAAAGGCAAAGCGTAAATAATTCTCGCTTCATACCCCAGCTCCTTCTTAATCTCCTCACGCATCCCGAGAGCCACCGCAAAAGAAATCAATGTTTTACCTGTTCCAGTCGGAGAAGTTATCGTATAAAGACGTCTCTTCACATTAAATTGAGCAAGTTGGTCTATGGCTGTTTGCGAAAAATCGACACGCAAATGGTCAAGAGTGGTTTCCGGTTTTTTCTTAAAATGATCCGCCGCGTATCGATTTACCAAATCTGCAGGCAGGTGTCTTCTTTCCATAAAGGATAGGTTTGCGGCACTATGTTTGTCCCCGTCGATCAGTAAAGAAAAAAGCAGTTGTAAATAGAAAAACAGTTTGACTCTTAAGCTATTGTTCTCTGCTGACAGCTGTTCTTTCAATTGAACCAACATCCCGTATATTTCAAGAAGATGGTCACTGAAATCTTGGATACTGACAGCTACTCCAAGCATCGAGGCGTAATCACTCTCAATAATTTCCTGATAGGGGATTAAGCTATCAATCTGTTTTTTTAGTTGTTCGATTTTATCCCTGTGGCGGCTTACATGCCCCAAAAATCGAGCCAGTTCTACATTGGTATCCTCTTCTTTGGGAATATCGTGCTCCAGAGATCCAAGATCACCATGATGATGAAGAACAACGAGAAAACCTAGGAGTGGGGCATAACACCCCCACCCCTCCCTCAAACTATTTTTTTTCAATAACCATGCGGTCCACACCGCCGAAATGTAGGAATGGTGGTGCAAATTCCCCTCTTTTTCACCGGTCAATAAATAGGTTTGAAAATAGGGTGTATATTTGCCGAAATCATGTCCATAGGCGTTGATACGGTGAATCTGTTTGAGCAACTTCTCATCCTGGCTGTCCGGCAATGGGGACAAATAATCTGCGGAGTCTGCAACCTCCTGCAAATGTTGAACAAGTGGCTTCTTCCATTTTACTTCACCCTGTTTGTTTTTTTTGATATGGGAGTACATGATCGTTCACCTACCCTACATCCACATGATGTTCTTCTTTGTTCCGTCCAACTCAATACAGGTCACAGGATGGCGAAATGTACCGGAAATAGACTTGCCTTGTTGCTCAAAAATATATTGTTCAGTTTCCGTAAGCTGACGGTTTCCCGAAAAATGCCGCGGCATACGTTCTTTCAAATATTGACGAGTCCCCCATAAGTCCAACTCCAATCCTTTCGGTTCAACGCCAGACATCGAACACACCGAATGTATCTCCGTCTGTGTTCCCGACGGCAGTTCGCTGATTTTTTCTCCATCAATCCAAGCTTCATACTCCAACTGAGAACTGAATTCACTTAATCCAAAGCAAGGCGGATAATAAAAGGACCCTGTTTGTGCCCGATGTTGCCACTCGCGCATGATATTGAGATCCCGATGACGTATAAACAGGCGGTAGCAGACCCGGCTGTACCCATGTTTTTTTGAATGACGGCTCAAAATAATTTCCAGTGGAATTTGGGTTGAACCACTCGAGCGGTTCAAATCCTTTGCAGATTTGGCAAAAATGTAATTCACCGTTTGCGAAATCTTCCTGACGGGTGCCACCAATTCCACAGCACAATAGAAATCCTCGGGATCAAAGCGGTCATAATACGTATCCCGCTCATATCCGACAATGCCGGATAACATACCCATGATGACTGTTCTTGGGGGAAAGGCATAACTAAGTGACGATGAGTTGGTATAAAATTTCCGGAAATGAGCCATTGCTCCCCACCACTTCAATACTAGGATCGGTTGTGTTTGCACCGTCCTCCCCCCTTAAACATCAAGCAGGTGCATCAGGTCATTCAGTTCCGATCCCAATACTTCCTCCAACGTTCCCTGACCGTTTGCACTAACAAGTTGCAGTTTGGAGTCATGCCAATAATGAATCCTGTGGATTTGTTGCTTGTGATCCACCAATTTTTGACGCAATTCCTCCATTTGGAGTTCGTATTGATTGATCTCCCGGATTTTAGGATCTTCCAAGTTGGGAATCAAATCCCGCAGATCACCAAGAACCAATTGATCATTAACATATTCCACGCGTATGTACAAACGCGGGTACTGACCGATTTTACTGCGGGTCGCCTGGGTCGGAATCGATCGGACTATTGCTTGATCCAGCAGACTAATATCGGCTTCCTTCAGCCTTGTATGTGCAGCCCGCCGACCGCTGATAATTCCGTGAAAAGCGATCAGCGAGTAGTACAGGCGGTAATCGTTTCCCATAGTACCACGTTCGTTGCTGCTTTCTGAACTAAAGTGAGATGTAATTTTACTCGAATCGACCAAACTGACCGGGTTGAGTGAGTAGCCCCAATTAAATTGTACCGGGCCAGTAAATGTCAACGACGATCCTTTACCCGATTCCGCTTTAATCGGCATCGTTGCCCCGAACAGCCGAACATCCAACAATTGATCCAACATCCACTCAATTTGTTCGGTATCCAATTTTTTGATATTCACTTTACCGTCATACTCTTCAAACAGATTCTCCAGGCGAGCTGTAGCATTCACCGTTTTGTTTTCGATGTTCGCAACAAAGATCTCTTGCCCAGCATCTTGCAAAAAGTTACGCAGATATCGCTTTAGGCGTACATCACTCACTAGATTGCGCGACGTTTCATAATCCATGCGCGGACGGTTTTCATCATCTGCATCACCGTTGGGATTCGTCAACTTCGCATCATACAAAAACAACAAATCGCTATTGTTCATTTGCTTTTCCTCCTCCTGCAAAAAATACAGTATTATTTCATATAGACTTACGCTCTACGATTTCTTCTGCTCTTTCCAAACCCAATCGTCTTGTTCCCAGCGCGTAACCGGACAATACATAGAACACATTTTCTTGATCGGACAGATCCCACCGTTTCAGATTTTTGTGCAACAGCATGGTATGATCCGCATACATTTTTTCATTTGCCGGATATAAGGCTTTATACTGCTTTATCTTAGCAAACACATCCGTGCTGAGTCGTTGCAACTTTCCGGGGTTCATTCCTTGATAATTCAACTTATCAAGGATCGGTTTTGATGTAAGATTGTGATCATACTGCTTTCGCGCCACCTGATTGATCAGCATTCCCAACAGAATCAACGATGTTTGACTTTCACTATAGCCCATTTTCTGAATGAAATCCTTTAATTCATCCTTGACAGTCAACAAGGAAACATCCATGGCTTCTCCTCCTCTTAAAACACAAGCCATTTCAAGATATTTCAGGAACAACAGCCCTTTCAACAGTCCAATAATCATAGCATAATCCCGATTGTTACCGAGAGGCGCCGATAGCTGATAAGCTCCTGTCTGTTCGAAGCGGTAAACTTTCGCTAATTCGAGCAACTTAGAAACTAGGACACGCTTCTCAATCGGTTTTTTAGCAAAAATTGCATCGTACAGTTGCAACAGATTTCGATACTCAACCAGTTGACCCTGACTTTCCTTCAGCGGAAACAACCAATAGATCTGCCTAAAGTCGATAGTCATCCAATCGCTGCGCTCTTGTTCATTCCAACTTCGAAAATACCTTTTTCCCAATTCATCCACATCAAAGGTGATCTGTTGCAGGCGTACTAATCTTGAAGGGGAAACATCTTTTATCAACTTAATTACACGGAACTCGTTCTGTTGCTTAATGTAGAAGAGAAAATGCAACGTAAATTGATTGTTTAGCTGTGACTGATGCCAAGTGTCTTTCAGTAGCTTTGCGTCCATCTCATATGCAGCTTTCATATCCAGAACGGCCCGTCCCTGATTGACTGCATCGTGCCCCCACTTACCGGAAAGCATCCTGTCGTTGTCAAACAAGATTTCCGGGATGATATAAAGAGATAACCTCCCAATCCGAGCCGAGAATTCCCCCATTACCCGCATCTCACCAAGTATTATTTCACGATGACAGGTTCGGCACAGCTGAAAGTTGCGCGAGAAATCCTTGGAAACGCCACTTGCAAAATTGATTTTATCGGTTATATAGCTTTTGAACTTTAATTTGCTTGTGTCATCTGTAACAGAGGTCATTTCATTGCACAAAGAACATTTTCCTTTTTTTGCTCGTTCAAAAGCAACTTCTTTTAATTGCCACGCCAGCTGACGGTATTGTTCGCTTCGTTGGGGAAATTCACCATTTACGGAAAGTACCCAAAGCGCAACATCTTTTGATTTAACCTCCAACTGTTTCTCAACTGCTTGATTCAGCTCTTTCACCACAAGGGAAATAATTTTCTTCTCATCTCCCTGCGCTTCTTCCATCAATGCTTCCATCGTGGTTCCGCCCAGATACTTAACATCCAAGACATAACGATAACGGGCTTTCATGCCTTGTTTATCTCCTGTATCATAAAAAAAATCTTGCTTAACCTGAGCTAATCGGTCCTTCCATTCACAGTCCGGAAGCCTTCTTATAAGTGCGTACAAGGCTTGTGAGACGATATAATCCGGGCGTGTGCCAGTCAGCATCCACTGTTCGCTACTCGGTCCATCTGCTGTTCCGATGTGGAAATATTGATAGGAGGAATCGATAGTCATCGGTTCCACATCAAGGGAAAACGTTTGGGTAGTCAAATCAAAGTCAAGGAAGACAACATAGTCCGATCGTCCTTCTTGAGTTCCTGCCACCTGCATAACAAGTGCATCGGCCTGTTCTTGTTGTGTTAGTTTGGCCATCGGTTCACCCAGCTTGCGAACGGCTTCGATCAATGAGTTCACCTTCTTACTAAATTTCGATACAGCCAAAACCTTGTGACGATTTGGCGCCGACACCAACCTTCAGTGCAAACTGAATTAACTCCGGGGACCCTGTACATAGAAATTCCCCCTTCCAACCTTTAATTATGAAGCGCTTAAACTTCACAGTCTCCGGCCGTTGTTTTATGCGGACGGGAGAAATTGAAAAAGAATTATTCTCCGGTTCCGTTCCATGAAGAGCCACATATTTTTTTATAAGGTTTTGTTGTATAAGCGCAGAAAAGGCTTGGTCTTCACAATGATAGTAATGAGTCCTTTTGTTACGATTTTCGTCAATAATCGTGGTATACATAGTGATCGGGGAAAGAGTCCGTACAAGAGTCGGTGATGTTACATTGGGTATCGCTTCTGTATAGAGAGACTCCAAATGTACCTTTTGGTCGTACCATTTGAACTGATTTTGTTTCAATAAAGTCGTCATTAAATCACGAATAAATGATTCCGTGGCAGCAGTTACAACCCAGGTGACCGGTGATCGAAAACAGATCACTCCCCGCTTTCTGTCTACAATGTATGTACTGTCCAATCTAGAAAAAGTGAACCCTTTAAACTTGCGTTTCTCAAACGAGTACCCCTGCTCATGAAGAAAATCCCGATACTGATCATCACTGATATTACGGTACAAAAAGGATTGCAACATGTGATTGTGATCGATCGGAAGTTCAATCGTCCCGTCTTGTTTCGAAAACGTCATCACCAATTTCAATTGATTCACCCCCTAAACTGGTGGATTAATTTATTACTATAATAGACCTAATAAGAGAATAATACATACCGTTTGGATAATCAATGTCCATATACCATTTTTTGCGATTGACACATATACTCCGGATACATTCAACTGGTTTACAGAAAAACTGGGTGGTTGGCAGTGAATTCAAAAGCAAAACCCGCCACACCACCCTGCCGGATTTCACATCAATAAGACACCTGATCTTCATTTTTCACTTTCTTAAGTCCAATTAATCAAACAATTAAAATAATTATCGTGAATAATCCCTACAAGATAATTATGCTATCACCCTTTTATGAACATCCTGAGGTCTTTTGAAAATATTATCCAATCGTGCTTACTATCGGATTAAAATATATGTCCCCATGATTCCTCAGAGGTAGATTGTAAACAAACAGTGGGGAGGGTGCGATAGCATACGGTGCTCTAGTTTCAATCCCTCATAGGTAAGCTCTAAACGAGTGGACTCTCCTCTTTGAGAAATTCCGGAATCGCGTTTCAATCCCTCATAGGTAAGCTCTAAACTCTCAAACTGAAGCAGGAACAGGCTGAGGCGGCGGAGTTTCAATCCCTCATAGGTAAGCTCTAAACCTGACTTCCGCTTGAAGCTCTCGTACGAGACCCTTGTTTCAATCCCTCATAGGTAAGCTCTAAACCCAAATTTCCTCGATATTCTCACTTGCTTTCATTGTGTTTCAATCCCTCATAGGTAAGCTCTAAACCAGCGTTGCGATCTCTAGCAGCATGAAAGCTTGAGCGTTTCAATCCCTCATAGGTAAGCTCTAAACGGATGATCGAATTTCCAACAAGAGTCATATACAATCCAGTTTCAATCCCTCATAGGTAAGCTCTAAACGGCATCACCTCCTATTTATCGGAAACTAGTGCCGTTGTTTCAATCCCTCATAGGTAAGCTCTAAACGTGACGAAAAACATCAAAGTATCCGGATGCGCATTCAGTTTCAATCCCTCATAGGTAAGCTCTAAACTTCCTCTTTCACCGCCCCGCCTCCTCTGCCAATCTCAGTTTCAATCCCTCATAGGTAAGCTCTAAACGCTTCAGCCTGGTCGGGGTCAATGCCCAGCCCCAAGTTTCAATCCCTCATAGGTAAGCTCTAAACCCATTTTACCCGCATACCCATCGGCTTTTCAAGTTCCAGTTCAAACTCCGGTTTCCGATGAATTTTCGCTGGTGATCTCCGAAACCTTTGATAGAATCACCTTAATCATCAAATAACAAATGTCGTCGGTCCCCAGGGGTTTTTGCACGACTGGAGATCGACGACATTTTAATTGCATTATAAAGGGACGCCTTTGTAACTCATGGGATCGATAAGGGCCCTTCGACTTATAGGCATGTTTCAAACTTACAGCCAAAGCAGCCCAGTTCCTTAAAGGATTTCAATTCCTTATAGGTACGATCTAAACGGTTTTTTGATCGTGATCGTCCTGCTGCTTGTTCTTTGTTTCAATTCCTTATAGGTACCATCTAAACGGGTGGGCGGAATGGAAGGCCAGACAACACATTGGCCGTTTCAATTCCTTATAGGTACGATCTAAACTAGCGGGAAAAAGTGGGGTAATTCTTCGGTGCTGAACAGTTTCAATTCCTTATAGGTACGATCTAAACCCGGTGGCCCTTGTCACTCTTCTTTCACTCGGAGGTTTCAATTCCTTATAGGTACGATCTAAACGCTCTTCAATCCGGGAAAATTACCTTCGATGAGTTTAAGTTTCAATTCCTTATAGGTACGATCTAAACGAGTTGACAAATACCCCCTCCTGTATGTCACCGTTCGAAGTTTCAATTCCTTATAGGTACGATCTAAACGGTTTTGACAAGGTTTTTAAATCAAAACTGTCAACCCTGTTTCAATTCCTTATAGGTACGATCTAAACGCGAGGATATCCAAGAAATATGCAAAGCCCTTGTGTTTCAATTCCTTATAGGTACGATCTAAACGCAGCGTGCCCCAGCTTTCGGTTCCCCAATCGTGAGTTTCAATTCCTTATAGGTACGATCTAAACTTGCCTATGGGATCTTGGTCTTGTGGAATCTCTTCATGTTTCAATTCCTTATAGGTACGATCTAAACCCATTTTACCCCCACGCCTATCGGCTTTTCAAGATCCAATCCAAACTCCGATTTCCGATAAATTTTCACTGGCGATCGCCGGAACCCTTGATAGATTCACCCAAATCGCCACTTAACAAATGTCGTCGATCCCTGGGGGTTTTTACGCTACTGGAGATCGACGACTTCAAATTCACAAAAGGTTGGATCCCGTACCGAGTATATATAAGGGTAAAAAAAGACATTGTTGACAGAGCTGAAGAATCATTGTAATTTATTTAGTAAATACTTAACCAATGATTGGCGACGGAGGAGAATCGCGATGAAGAAAAGAACGAATCGCCAACAACAGGCGCTGGAGACAAAAAACAATTTGATCGATGCGGCACTTCGAATTTTTTCCCGTAAAGGATTCGGCGAAAGCACCACCAAAGATATCGCCAAAGAAGCAGGGGTTACCGACGGTTTAATTTATCATTACTTTAAGTCGAAAGAAGACCTGCTTTGGGCGATTCTGGATAAATACACGCTCTTGCATCAGATGCAGGAAGAGTTGAGCAGGATGGACCTTGAGGCCCCACTTGACCAACAACTGATCGTTTATTTCCAAAGTTTGTTTCGTAGTCTCCATGAGCAACAACATTTGGTGGTTTTGTGCTTCGGCGAGGCAGGACGTAATCCGGAAATCCGTAAGCGACTGAAAGGCATCATTCAAAAAGGCGTGGAACTCCTGCATGCCTTTCTTGAACCGCGCGTTCGAATGGCATCCTACGACCTTATGATCGCCATTCGCAATATACAGACCGCCATGGTTCTTCACTTTCTGATGACGGATCGATTTTCCAACGATGAAAAGGAGCGAAACCGATATATCGAGACGTCGGTTCGCCAATTTATGAACGCATTGCAATAATTTTTGTTCTGTTTACTTATTAAATACATAATAAATGAGGAGGCCATTCAAAATGAGTTCCACTAAATTGAAATCTTCCGTCTCACACAAAAAAATGAATGTAGATGTTGTCGTGGTCGGAGCCGGACCGGGAGGTTGCATGCTCAGTTACCTACTCGCCAGGAGCGGAGTCGAGACCGCTCTTCTGGAACGACACCAACGTCTGGATCGGGAATTTCGCGGTTATTTTTTTCAGCCTTTGGTATTGAAACTGTTCGATCAGATCGGACTATTGGAAGACGTTTTAAAAATTCCGTATCAGCATGTTGATATGTTTCAATTTGTGGATCACGGAAAGACGTTGTTCGAAGTCCGGTTTAATGAACTTGATCCTCCCTTCAATTACGGATTGAACATCCCGCAACCGCCGCTGTTGGAATATTTCATCCGGGAAGCGTCCAAGTTCCCTAATTTCACCTATCTCAGCGGAACGTCAGCCAAGGGACTGATCAAACAAGGGCATTCTGTACACGGGCTCAGAGCAAGAAGCTCACAGGGGGAAATTGAAGTGCACAGCCGATTGGTCGTCGGCGCCGACGGTCGTTATTCAACCATTCAGAAACTGGCCAAGATCGGCCAGACGATGGACAAATTTGAATTTGATTTTGTCTGGTTCGATATGCCCAAAGCATTAAATAAAGATTATCCGCCACAAATCAAAATAGAAAAGGAAGGCATGCTGATCTATATCCCAAAAGGGGAAGATCTCGTACAGGTCGGTTGGGTGATACAGAAAGGAACATACCCCAAATTGGTAAAAAAGGGTATCGATGATTTCATCCGCACTTTAATCGCTATCGAGTCGGATTTACGGGACGTATTGCCTCAACATCTCACAAGCTTCAAGCAATGTTCTGTTCTGGATATTCAAGTTGGAATGGCGGATGTATGGGTGAAAGACGGCCTGCTTCTTATTGGAGATGCTGCTCACGTCGCCTCTCCATTTTCCGGACAAGGCAACAGTTTGGCAATTCAGGACGCGGTCGTTGCTCACGACATGATCATGAAAGCAATCGCGTCTCAGCCATCCGGTATTCTGCAGGAAGCAATACTGAAAAGCTACGAGCTGTACCGCAAACCGGCAGTAGCGGAAATTCAAAAAATCCAATCGATGCAGGCACATCTGATCACAGTGAAAAACCCCCTGCTTCTGGGATTGCGCCGCGCGGTCATTCCGATCCTCCGGCAAACGTCGCTACTCGAAAAAATGCGGGACAAAATTGCGTTGGGCGTTCAGGCTGTGGACGTGAATACTTCCCATTTTCGATCGTAGCGAAATAGGCTTGTACTACCCCAGCCTCCCTCGCCAACAGAGAACTGCGCGACATCCTCAATGCGGAGTAAGAACATCTGGTCAAAACCTTTCTGCAAGAGTTCCCGGAGTATATTGGAGAGGAAGGGTATAATAAATAACCCCCCCGCCCGGCGAAGAACACCGAGCGGGGGGTGGCTTTGGGATGATCATGATTCCTTAACTTCAATTCCTCGTAAGTACGTTAGAAACCCACCAAAAAGCCGATCCGAAGCCATATCTCCGTAAATCCATCATATGGAAAATGTCCTTTAAGATCAAGATATGTTCGATTTCTTCCCATTATATCAAGTAATCTCGTCATTTTAGCTTTGTCATCGATCCCCAGGGGTTTTTACCCTACTGGGGATCGACGACAAAGACTTGGTTAACTTTCCTCGTGCAACACCGCCTGGATGCGGCGGATTTTCTCCTTATTCTTCTTATTGGGTTTTTTCCAATGATCCAATCGGTATTTTTGATACCAATCAGCTAAACGCTGGGCAATCTCCATTCGATCCGCTAGGGGGGTATCCTCCGCCTCCATCCGGTCCAGCCATTTATCGGTGAGAACCTTCATAAATCGATCCGAGTCCTGGTCATACCCGTCTTCTTCCATCTCCCGTTCCACCGGGGTCATCTCGGCCAACTTGGCTTGTCTCTCCTGTTCCCGTTTCTGATCTTCAAGAGCCTGTTTCCACTCATTTTGCTTTTTTTTATCCACCACAAATCGACCATATCCCACTGCCGTTTTTGCTCCGGCTCCAATCCATTCCAACGCCTTCTGCAACCAATCCATGACCGTTTCTACATCTTCCTCATGTTTTCCCAGCCGTCGTGGAGCCAGGGAAAAGAGGAAGGGTTGATTCGCTGCTACCGTCAAAAAGGGGATCGGGACGGGGGCATGCCAGTCCACCGGTGCCTTTCCCTCTTGGTAATACGGTCCATAATGAGGGGTCATCACATCTGCTTCCAACTGGATCGGGGCAAGAGGGATCGCATCGTAAAAAATCACGCTCCCTACACTAGCGGTGGATGAATCTTGGTAGCCAAAAATTCGGTGCACATCTTTTTCATCCACTGCCTCCTCCCACCGTTCCGCCCAAGCCCGTACCAATCCTTTTACCGACGAACCTGGTAGATAAGCGGTGCCCAATGTCGGGTGCCAGGCAAATCCGTTTTCCACAGGATGGGAACGTCCCAATCCCGTGACGAACCGACCTTCAGTCTTCGTATAAAGCAGCATTCCGGAGCCGCGGAGCACCATGGATTTCATTCGCTCCACCAGCTCACGGATCCCAGCTTGATCTCCAGTTTCTCCGATGACGCCCTCAATCCAGCGGGATTTATCGGTTCCTAAAGTCCAGACACCATCTTGCTGACTCCAGACATTGCAAAATTTCTCATACCACAAACCGGTATGGCTATTTGGCGGGCGAAAACCGGGAACAAAATCATTTAGGTACAGAGGAAGGAGCCCTGTTTGTTTATCCATTCCCGTTTTCACCCACCGTTTCTGGCTGCTTCAAATAAGCGACTGCCAATTTTTTATGCCACTCCAGCAAAGCCATCGTCTCTGCCCGCGCCCGAAGGTAGGTAGAGCGATCGCCTGTGATCAAGGCTTCTAATAGATCCTCCGCCTTTGCATAGGGAGCCCGAGGATCCTCCCGGCACAACCAATCCTGTATATCCCGATAGAGGAGATAGTGGGGATCCGTCTTTTCATTTTCGGAACCCACTGCCGCTGCTCGTAGCTGGGCCAAGGCTTGTCCGAGACCATTGCCGAGGATTGCTGCAGGCAGACGTTCCGTGTAATCGGCGTAAGAGTCAGCTTCTGCTTCGGAAAAATTCCTCTTTATCTGCTTCACCTTGGTGAGAGAAAATTGGGCCCGCTCGAGATCAAGCATCCGCTTTTGGTCCGACATCTTGAATCCCCCCTCAATCTATCATCGACAGGACACACCAGCCCTGACCGATAGTTTCATTTCCCCCGACCTGCAGATAAGAAGGAGTTTGAAGCCTCCCATGCAAGGAATTCAACCTTTCCTCCTGTCCCGGGCGGGCCATCAACAAGCTGTAAAACAGGGTGTCCGGAGGTAAGGTCTCCTCATACCACAAACTTTCACTTTGCTTGTTTCCATCCAATGAATTGCGCGCCTGTACGGAAAGTCCGAATTGAGCAAAGTGGGAAAAATCATCGTTATGGAGAACTGCCAATTGTGATCTCAAACGATTCTTCACGGATTCATGAGCAATCAGTGGCTTGATCCCTTCTGCTAAATCTTTCACTTTCTCCGACTCCGACCTTTTAAAAGAGAGCTCCTCCAGGAAGAGGAACTCTTCTCCCTCTCCTCCCTCTTCTTCCTTCTTAGCCACGATCACTTCTCCCGGTTGAGGTTCCAGCGTCACATGGAGCCCCTCTTTACCGACCATCTGTAAATCCCGTGTTAATCGTTCCAATATATACGGACAGGTAATCCAACGATAATGACCGGTCAAGGAGCGAATGGGTAACAACAGCAGACGTCCATCAGCCACTGCAATTCCACCGGCGCCACCTTTGCTACCGAAAATTTGTGTGATCGTTTCCCATTTCTCCAGCTCCGCCTTGTCCCGCAAGGCGCCTTTCAAGCTGGAACCCACGATCACCGGATACTGAGTCGTCGCCTCCCGAGCTACAGGCAGATCGATCACCCCAGTCGTTTGACCGCTTCCTGGATGAAGCGATGTTTCTGCCAACATTCCCATCATCAAACTCTTCATTTCGTCCCCTCCTGCCATGTTCCAATCACCACTTCTCCCATCCCGTAAGCCTGCTGGTTTCCCGTCAACCTTCCGTGCAACTCCTTGATTTGATCCAACTCTTCCCTCTTCGCCTCATAAAACCAAGTGCTCCCTGGAGGAAGAAGCGAAGTAAGTGGACGCGGCCGTCTTTTTTCGAGATCCCAGCCCCCCACTTGCAATACCTTGTCAATGGAGGCAGACACACAACGCCCTGGAATCTCCGCTAGACCCTCTCGAATCACTTGACAAGGGTTTGGATAGGAACCCGGTGTCAGTAAGGACACCGTAAATCGCAGGAGATCTCCTTCAGGAGTCAAGGACGGAGAAGGAAGTCGATCTCTTGGTTCTGATCTTCCTTCTGTAACCGTGACATGGGCGATCCGACCTTCCCCACCCAGGGAGACACCAAAGGATCCTTCCGGATGCCTGTCTTCCGGAATCCCATCCACCTCTACCTCGATCTGTAGCTCCGACTTTGGACGGGTGTGGATGGCACCATACAATTCTCCCTCCTTGGCCGTCCGTGTCTTGCAATCCCAACCGATACCGACCCGATGCTCCGGCTCCCATAAATCCCCTGCCTGGAAAAATGTCTCAGTTGGAGGGATTCCTCCCGCAAGCGCTGCCTCCAGTCCGGCAGCGGTCAACCAGCCGGATAAGCGCTTACCCACCCTCTTTTTCTCCAGTTTAGGCAGGCGCACCAGACCCATATCACACTCCACCTCTTCCCCCAGTACCAATCGGACCGGCGGTTCTCCCTTTTTGCCAAAGAAGAGGTGAGGAGCGGGATAGAGACGTTCTCCTCTGTATCGAAGATAGGGGCCGCGCAAACGGAGAACCCCCAGATCCTTCGAGGAACCCAAACCCGCGGGCAATCCACCCTTGTCATTGGGTGACCACCCTTGTCTGCGGGCCAGGGTCGTTCGGATCGCTCCCTGCAAAGTGGACATCAAGGGAGGAAACCTGCCCACTGGTTGAACGTTTCCCCCTTCCCCCTGGCGAAAGGGAGTTCCATCACGAAAAAACAGGGTATCCAACGCCCGAAATGACCAAATTTTCATGGTTGTCTCCCCTCCAGTTGTCGGAGAAAACGAAGAAATATGGCGGCCTCCGCCGAGTTGGCATCTCCGTTCCCATCGCGGGATTTCATACAAAAATCGATCAGTGGGTCCACTCGCAGTTTCACTTCATCCATGGAAATCTTCTTTTTTTGCTCCAAATTGCGCTGGTATTCCGCCCGCAAAAAGGTTTTAAGAATCTCCTCTTTCTGCTGGTCATCCACTGGGAAATCCGCCGTCTTGGCAAACTGTTCCCTTAATTTGAACAAAAAACCAGAAGAGAACAGGGTCGGATCCTTTTCAGAACGAGGTCCAATCCATTGCCCCAATACCGTCGATCCATCTTCGCCGCTTCTCCCTTCACCAATCACAGTCTCCCACTTGGCCGACCAGGTCAGAATGGGGCCACCTGTTTTCCAGACACTCACAGCCAGACTATCTCGCCCGCAGGCTTCCTTCGCCACATCATCTAATAAATGATGGGCATAACGGAGCAAGCCGGTGAGTGGAGCTGTACGGTGAGCGTAAACCAAGGCCCCTGAAATCGTTGCCTTGGGTTCTTTTACAAAAGCTTCCCTGTACTTCCTACGTAGCTTCACGCTAACCGGAAGGGCTTGATGGAAGGGGAGCATAGCTAAGACATCATCTCCGCCCGCATAGACCGTAACCCCGTCATGGGCTGCCACTAGCTCTGAAAGTCCCGTAGTAAACTGCGCCAGAGAAAGACTCACTTGTTCCCCTCGATTTTCCGTCCCTTTTTTCGACTGCAACAATTGTCCCAGCTGATCCCCATCCATCAGTAGCAAAGCATAATAGGAAGAAGGAGACCCAATGGATTTTGTCAGGTTTCTATGGGCTTTCTGTAGGGTTTCCTTTTGCTTCTCATCAACTTGATCCTTGGCATTCGGATAAATGCTTTTCCAGTAGTTGGAGCTCGTCAGATTGGACTCAAAGAAGCTAGGCCCATCCAGGTAGGTGATCTTCGCTAGATTCGGTTGTTCCTCAATCACCCTCTGCACAGAGCTGAAATGAGTCCCGTTTTCAGTACAGGGAATGTCGCAGGAATCGGCTTCGGTTAAAAAAGCCTGCGCCAGTTCCGGTTCTTCCTCCACCGCCCGAAGAACCCAAGGCAACGCTGCCAGATAGGAAGTAGATGGAAATCCGGTCGCCTTTTCAGGCAAGGGCCAACCGATTGCTTCTTCGGAAATCAGAGGGAAAAACCGTTTGATGATTCCGATTGCACTTAAGCGCTCATTCTCCCTGATTTGCCGAGAGAAACGTTTAGGGAGAGCCGCTCGCAAAGCTTCCCAAAATTCCAATTGCTCCTCATGGCGAAAGTAACCGGATAACTCCTGCAGATTTCCGATCAGCGTACATTTTTCTCCCGGCTCTTTAGGTCGAATCTGACTTCGCCAATTTTTCCGCCGATCCAGCAAGTCATCCTGCTCTCCGACAGCCCAGGTAATCTCCCAAAAGTGATTCACTTGGCGGTCCCAAATCTTTTTTGTACCCTTCCCCTTCGGAGCTACTTTTTCAACTACACACTTCCATACCTGATCCGCAATTCGTTGCCATGCATCCTCAACCGCATTCTTAATGTCGTCAACATAGGTTTTAGGAGAAACCCCAGAGGGAAGTATCGCTTGAAATCGGTTAGGCAGTGTTCCCACCCAGGGGCCTTCCTCGTTTTTTTCAGTGATCGCCTTTAACAAGGGATCACCCTTCACTACAGGAAACAGGATGTTCCCCCCAGTCTCTTCTACTTTGGCCATCGCATGCCCCGACAGATAAGAGAGAAGGAATGAACTGGCCAAAAGATCCCGGGTGCGTCGGGACTGTGCGACAAACTCCTGTACGGGTCCCAATGTAAAATGTAACCTCTGTCGGCTCATCGGCCACCCTCCCCCTGGTATTGCTGTTGTCGCAAATGGTCTGCAAACTGATGCAAAATCGATGAGACATCAGGGGCAGGAAACTTTCCGATCCTCTTTCCTTCCCTCTTTGTCTCCACCTGCGACGGATAGGGAGCAGACAGAATCACAAACAAGGGATAAAATTTATCTCCTGCTTGAACGACGCGAATCCAGACCGGAGACGCCACCCGTTCAAAATCTATAGGCTTGTACTCTATTTTAGGCTCATGACGTTTTTGAGAACTCATCGGCAACCCAAGGGCAATCCGATCCCACGAGTTCTTTTCCCGAAAATCTTTTAAGTCCTCGGCGGCTTGGAATAACGCTTGCTCCCAGCCTTTGGATCCTTTTGTGCCATAGAAAAAAGAAGCTTGCCGATCGATGACAGTATGATCCGCCGTTGAAACATCACCGAACCAAGATTGGATCCGGGAAAGCCCCTCCAGCCATCGCTGGTACCATTTCTCCATACTCTCGGCCCCATGAGCGATAGGAAGCTCCCGCAACCATTGAGATGCCCTATCATTCCCTGTCAATTTCCAACTTTTCAAAGTAACGGTTCCAAACCCACGGCGGGAACGGGAACCTAAGCCCCCGATGTGACCGAGTAGCCACACTGAAGCGAGCACAGAACGCCAAGCTTCTGGAGGATTTTCCTCCCCTTTAGCAGGTGGACGAAGCATAATCGAAAACTTGAGATCCTGGTTGGGTTCCAGATATCCCCTTCCCTCTTTTTCCCCACTATTCGGTGTAAGGGAAAAGCTCAAATAACTCAATTTCTTCAATTTCCCAAGCATCTGTTTGTTTTCTTTTTTGATTACATCTCTTTTCAAAGAAGAGGTTTCCATCCGTATCAAAAACCGTGACTGTCCTTTCCCCGCCTGTGCACTGCCGAATAGATCCTCTTCCATCCTGGTATACGCCGGATCTACTGCACGATACCAAAAACGGAGCGCCCCTTTGATCGAGGGAACCCGCATTTCGGCTTGATGCGGATCTACTCCTCCCAAAAACAGGGGCGTTTGGATCCGATATGTAACCTCCAACCGTTCCACCGCTTCACCTCCACGGTTTTTCCTACCACCTGACATTTTGTACTTTGGGATGAAATAATAAAGTTTTCTACTTACATCATTATTCTACCATTTTCTTTTTATTTGTCGACATAATTACAAACATCATCAAATTTCTTTAATAAAATGAAATGCCTAAAGGACTCTGTTATGGGAAAGCTCTATTCTTCAGATTTATTGGCTACATCCCCATTGTTTTCAATCTGTTTAGCCCTATTCCATGATAAAGTGAACAAAGCAAGTGAAGGAGGAGTGTGCAGGATGTTGAAAAGGATTCGCAATCGATTGGGGCAGTTTTCCAAAGCGGAGGAGAAGATTGCCCGCTATATTTTAAATCATGCCGAATTGATTCCGAACATGACCACCAAGGAACTGGCGGATAAGTCTGAGGTGAGTGAGGCCTCGGTGATTCGCTTTTCCAAATCCATCGGGATCGGCAGTTTCAAAGCATTTAAAATCGCTCTCGCCCAGGAACTCGCCGTTGCAGATGAAGAGTATATCTCCGATTTTTCCATCGTTCATAAAAAGGATTCCCCCTATGACTTATTCCAGAAAGTCGTTCAGGTAAACAGAGGGGCCATTGAGCTATTGACTAGCTCCCTCAATAAAAAAGAACTGGAAGAGGCCATCCGTGTCTTAAAGGAGGCAAGGCGAGTCCTCTTCTTCGGAGTAGGCGGTTCCGCGATTGCGGCGATGGACAGTGTGTACAAATTTACGAAACTCGGTTTTCGGGCGGAATTCAATCCCGATTTTCATTATATGCTCTCCTTGATCCCTTATTTGAACGAGCAGGACGTCTTTGTAGCTATCAGCATGTCTGGCGAAACGAAGGATGTCGTCGATTTGACTCGTTTTGCCAAAAAGAAAGGAGCCACCGTGATCGCGATCACCAATATTAGTAAATCCCCCTTATATAAGCTGGCGGAGATCCGACTGGCCACCCCCACGGTAGAAAAGGATTTCCGTTCCGGTAGTATTACATCCAGAATGACGCAGTTAACCGTGATCGATACGTTATATATCAGCCTCTTTAACACCATTGGCAAACAGGTACTGGAACAATATCAGGAAGCGAGGGAAGAAGTCGTGAAGCTGCGCCGTTAGGGCGTGGCAGGACTTCAGGTTGTTTTTCACAGGGTACAGTGTTTAAAAGCGGTCGGGATGGGGGTTCATATGGCGGTACCCAAGTTCTGGCGAGGTAAAGTTACTCCATGCGAACCCCCACTCCCTCTCCCGTGTTTTCAAGATTAGGGCTGTTGATTAACCAATAAATAGGTGGAGGAAACAAAATTGACCCTTTCGCCCTTCCCATTGCCCCATCGTAAAATATGGCTTAAGGGGACGGGGAGGGTGGGACGGTGAAAAGCCTTTGCACTCTTTGCAAGAGATCGTAACCGTCCCACCATCCCGATCTTATTTCTCACCTAAAATACGGCTAATCAACACGCCTGTTTCAATGTATCTTCCCCTTTTCAATACATGAATCGAGCTAAAGATCTCATACTGACCCTTCTTAACTCCACATCATAATGGACTGTGAAACCCTCACCCCACCCGGCCCCAGACTGATTCAGCCAGTTGGAGCAAGCAGATTCGCTTGGGATCTCCTCCGTTCAGGTCTTCATAGTTATCGGAATGGAATTTATTTTCCCTAAAGTGAAGTTTTATTTCCTTTAAAATAGCTTGTATATTGACTTTTAATTTCATTCCTCCTTATAATCAAAAGTGACTACAGGAAAGGAGTTGAATCCATGCTCGAGAAATTAGAAACCGAAACAAGAAACCAAAAAACCATGGCATTAGATCAGATGTCGATACGGGAATTTTTGCAAGTGATGAATGAGGAGGATCAGCGGGTACCCCAAGCAATCCAAAGCCAATTACCTCAGATTGAGATGGCCGTTCATCAGGTGATGGAATCATTTCGCAATCAGGGCCGATTAATCTATACCGGTGCCGGCACCAGTGGACGACTGGGCATATTGGATGCCGTGGAATGTGTCCCTACCTTCAGTGCCTCCCCGGAAATGGTGAGAGGAATCATTGCCGGTGGTTTGAAAGCGCTTACTGATGCTGTAGAAGGTGCAGAGGACGATGAAGAGCTTGGAAAAACAGATTTAGCGAGGCTGCAGCTTTCCGAAAGAGATACGGTCATAGGTCTTGCCGCTAGCGGGCGGACTCCCTATGTGATAGGAGCATTGGCATACGCCAAATCCCAAGGCGCCAGCACGGTAAGCATCTCCTGTAACAAAGGTTCGGAAATGAGTGCGTACAGTGATATTGCCATCGAGGTGGAAACCGGCCCTGAAGTATTGACCGGCTCCACAAGACTCAAAGCCGGGTCCGCACAAAAAATGGTGTTGAATATGATTTCGACAGCTGCCATGGTCGGAATCGGGAAAGTGTATCAAAATCTGATGGTGGATGTACAACCTACCAATAATAAATTAAAAGAAAGATCGAAGCGCATCATTATGGAGGCTACGAACGTAGATTACCAAACCGCCAGCACCTATTTTGCGAAGGCTGATCAACAGGTAAAGACCGCCATTGTTATGCTTTTACTCGATTGCTCAAAAAAAGAAGCCATCGAAAAAATCGAGGGAAGTCATGGATTCGTACGCAAAGCCCTATCTGATTGAGAAGGTGGTTTTCCATTCTTCAATCAGAAGTCAAATAAAGGAAAAACGTAGGGGAGGGTTTAGAGGTGAATAAAGAACAACGGATGGCTCAGGAAATTTTGCTCCATGTGGGTGGAAAAGATAATATCCGCCACATCGCCTTTTGTATGACCAGACTCCGATTGTCCCTAAAAGATGATCACAAGGTCCAACACGATGCACTCAAAAAAGTGGAAGGCGTCATGGGAGTCGTAGATGACGAAACCTTGCAACTGGTGATCGGTCCTGGAACGGTGAATAAAGTGGCCGACGAAATGAGTCGTCTAACCGGATCCGCTGCAGGGGAAGAAGCAGAACCGGAAGTGGATCAGATGACATTTGAAGAAAAAGCAGCTTTGAACAAGGAATCGATCAAACAAAAAAACAAAACCCCATTCAAGAGCTTTTTGCGTCGCCTAGGGAATATATTTATCCCGCTGATTCCGGGTCTCGTTGCCTCCGGAATTATCAATGGTGCCGCCAACTTTGCGGTCAATGCAGGGGTAAGCGATAAAACCGCCTGGATGCAAATACTCCTTTTGCTCGGCAGTAGCCTGTTTACCTTTTTGGCGATTTTGGTGGGATGGAATACAGCAAAGGAATTTGGCGGGACTCCAGTCCTGGGGGCGATCGCCGGCATGATCCTCTTCAACCCGGCGTTAGAGAACATTGTGATTTTTGGTGAAGAATTAGTCGTGGGTCGCGGAGGATTGTTTGGAGTGATTTTTGCCGCGTGGCTAATGACCTTTGTTGAAAAACGGGTGCGAAGAATCGTTCCCGGCGCAGTAGATATCATCTTTACACCTTTGATTACATTATTGATTGTAGGGATTGTTTCCTTATTTGCGGTCATGCCGATTGCCGGTGTATTATCAGATGGGATCACACAGGGTTTGACCTCCCTGAT
Organism: Kroppenstedtia sanguinis; assembly: GCF_050433445.1. Taxonomy (NCBI): domain Bacteria; kingdom Bacillati; phylum Bacillota; class Bacilli; order Caryophanales; family Thermoactinomycetaceae; genus Kroppenstedtia; species Kroppenstedtia sanguinis. The sequence goes on from NZ_JBNPXF010000014.1 coordinate 66,751, forward strand.
CCAACTGGGTGGAGTCATTGCAGGTGCGGTTTTGGCAGGCTTTTTCCTCCCCTTGGTCATGGTGGGATTGCACCACGGATTGACACCGATTCACCTGGAATTGATCAACACCTATGGAAACACCTCCCTATTGACCATTCTCGCTATGGCTGGTGCCGGTCAGGTAGGGGCTGCTATGGCGATTTACGTAAAAACAAAAAACCAACGTTTGAAAAATATCATTAAAGGCGCACTTCCAGTTGGTTTTCTCGGGATCGGTGAACCCTTGCTCTATGGGGTTACTCTGCCACTGGGTCGTCCCTTTGTCACTGCCTGTATCGGAGGAGCCATCGGAGGGGCATTCCAAGCGGTGATGGTAACTGGAGCCAAAGGGATCGGAGTCTCTGGATTATCTTTGATCCCCCTCATCGATGACGGAAAATACCTTTTGTATTTCCTAGGATTGCTGGTTGGCTATGCAGGGGGGTTCTTGCTTACCTACCTGTTCGGTTTCAAAGAAGAAATGGCAAAAGATATTTAATGGCGTCGGATTTTAAAAGAGAGATCATTCACAGACTTTGGTCCCCACTCTGGATACAGGAGGAGCCGTCATGCTGGGTATATCGATTTATTTAGGAAACCCACCCACCTCAGACCAGGAAGCTTATATTCAAAACATGAACCGAAACGGGTTTCAATCTATTTTTACATCACTTCATATTCCGGAAGATCATTCTTCCTTGTACAAAGAGCCACTCACCCAGCTGGGAAGAATCGCATCGAAACTGGATATGGAACTGATGGCGGATCTCTCTCCCATCGCTCTAAAAAATCTCGGGCTCAGCGGGTATGATGCGGATCTTCTTCGCACTTGGGGTTTGACTGGTTTGCGGATCGACTATGGCGTGGATGTACAAAGTATAGCGGCACTCTCCCATAATATAAAAATTGCCTTGAATGCGAGTACCCTCACCAAAGAAGAATTGAAAAAGCTGAAACACCATGGATTAAATCTGGAGAATACAGAGGTTTGGCATAATTTTTATCCACGACCTGAAACTGGATTGGATCAATCCTATTTTGTAACACGCAACAGGTGGTTAAAGGATGAAGGCTTCTCTGTCGCAGCATTTGTCCCAGGGGATCAAACTTTCAGAGGTCCTCTTTTCGCCAAGCTTCCAACGTTGGAGAAGCATCGAGAATTCTCTCCATTCGCCGCTTTTCTGGATATGAAAGATATGGGATGGGTAGATAAAGTGGTGATCGGAGACGTACGCATCAGTCAATCCTCTGTAGACCAGTTCGCATCGTATCAGCGAGATGAAATTTTACTGCGAGCCAAGCGAAGCAAAAATGCAAACCACCAACAAATTGAAAAAGCCAGCGGCTTGCATAGAAATCGAGGGGACCCTGCCCGTGACGTTATTCGATCTGCAGAATCGAGAAGCGATGTGACAACCGACCTCCCCTCCTTCCCACCTCAAAATTGTGTGGCACGTCCTGTAGGCACGATTACCATGGATAATGAAAATTATTTGCGATATCAGGGAGAAATCCAGATCACACTCACCGACTTGGATGCAGACGAACGGGTGAATGTCCTGGGGCACGTCCTCCCTCAAGATCACGCATTACTTCCGCGGATCCGTAGCCATCAAAAATTCAGGATTCAATGGGTGTGAAGATTGAACTCAGATGCAACAGAATCTTTCACGTGTCTGGTCGAAGAGGGAGGTCTCTAGAGCCGGGTCACATAGGCCCAACCCCTAGCTAGGACTGGATCAGACACACACAGCCACAAAAATCGCCGGTTCCGTTCCTACAGAGCCGGTATTTTTTATTTTTCTTAAGGCATAGGGATCCTACGCCTAATGGTCTTCTTTCCATCTTTTGCATCAAATTACGAATCTGATCTTAGTTGTAGTAAGAGACAGTATATTTTATAATCACATTATCTTGTGTCATTTAAGGGGGGATTTGGTTGGAATCTATTGTCAATGGATTGAATGATATCATTTGGAGTGACGCATTGGTCTATCTCTGTTTGGGAGCAGGATTGTTTTTTACGATTGCGACCCGCTTTTTACAAGTACGTCATCTCAAGAATATGGTTCTTTTAATGTTTCAGGGCAAGAGTTCTACAGCTGGGGTATCCTCTTTTCAGGCACTATCCATGGCGCTGTCCGGCCGGGTGGGAACCGGGAATATTGCCGGTGTGGCTACCGCAATTTTCTATGGAGGGCCCGGAGCGGTCTTTTGGATGTGGGTGATAGCCTTTTTGGGAGCCAGCTCCGGCTTTGTGGAAGCTGCACTGGGACAAGTGTATAAAACCAAACTGGACGGCCAATACCGGGGAGGACCGGCCTACTACATTGAAAAAGGACTCAAGCTGAAATGGTATGCCGTCTTGTTTGCCATCGTCACAGTGATCGCCACCGGCCTGTTTTTGCCCGGTGTACAAGCGAACAGCATCTCTTCCGCAATGGACAATGCTTTTGGACTCTCACCCCTCGTTACAGGGATTGCACTGATCCTCATCTTGGGTACTATCATTTTTGGCGGAGTCAAACGAATCGCCAATGTGGCCCAAATCGTTGTGCCCTTTATGGCACTGGGGTATATTCTAGTAGCCCTCCTCCTGATCATTTTAAATATATCCGAACTTCCCAACGTGCTTAAATTGATTTTCAGCAGTGCATTTGGTTCAGATGCGGCATTTGGCGGGATCATCGGAGCCGCGATTGCCTGGGGAGTCAAACGCGGGATCTATTCCAATGAAGCCGGACAAGGTACCGCCCCTCATGCCGCCGCGGCTGCGGAAGTCTCCCATCCTGCAAAGCAAGGATTGGTCCAGGCTTTTTCCGTATATATCGACACCTTATTTGTCTGTACCGCAACCGCATTCATGATCCTGATCACCGGGATGTACAATGTGCAACCGGAAGGGGGTCAAGCTATCGTGAACAACCTGGGAAATGTAGAAGCAGGACCCGTTTTCACGCAAGCGGCTGTGGAATCCTCCCTGCCCGGCTTCGGTGCGCCGTTTGTTGCAATCGCCCTGTTCTTTTTCGCTTTCACCACCATCATGGCCTACTACTACATGGCCGAGACCAACCTGGCCTATATCAACCGCAAAGCGAAAAGAGCCTGGTTGGAATATCTGTTGAAATTCGGGATCTTAGCCATCGTTTTATATGGTTGTATCAAAAATGCAGACCTCGCCTGGACTCTAGGGGATATCGGGGTAGGCAGTATGGCATGGTTGAACATTATCGCTATCCTGCTTCTCTCCAAACCGGCACTGCGAGTATTGAAGGACTATGAAAGGCAGAAAAAAGAAGGGAAAGATCCAGTATTTGACCCGGTGAAAGCCAGGATTGCCGACGCCGACTTCTGGGAGCATGAGTATCAATCGGAGTCATCAGAGAAATCTAGGAGAAAGACTTCTTCATCTTAAAAAAACACCCCTGCCATTCAGGCGGGGATGTTTTTTTATAAGGAATTGACACTCTAGTCTTCACCGTCTCTGCCGGGAGCCGGTTCCAACCGGGTCACTTCTGTATACTCCCCCCGTTCGATCTCCTCCTCTGTGGCGTCAGCCCGAGTCGCTTGATCGGTGAGATCCGGGGCGAAGCGAGGCTCTCTTTTACGATTGGGGCGTTGATTCCGCGCCATGTGAATCACCTCCCCTCCCAGTATCACTCCCTTTTCTCTTTTTACTCATCCACTTCAGTTGAGCGGAGTACCGCCACCCTGACGCCATAGGCATCCCAGTCTTCCGCGAAGGGGTCTTGCTGCCTAAGTAGCCCCTGCCTCCCGAACTCACTTGATCCCGAAGTGCTTACCTCACTTACTTCTTTTCACCCGCAATTGCTACTGCTCTTCCACCGATCCGTTCCGGTCAGGATCAAACCCAAGAACAAACCGACACCCACCAAAGAAAATACCATCGTTGCAGAAATCCCTGTAGCCAATTCACCACTAGCAAAAAAGGTGATGATCCCTGAGAAAAAAGCAAACAGGATCGCCCCTGTCGAAACTGCATAAAGGGCGGCACGAATTTTGTTCATTCCATATTTTTTGTGCGTTTCTTTGGTCAATAAACTGTAAGTCAATAACGCCCCGCCTGCGACAATGAAGATGCCGGGGCCAACTACATTCACGGAAGAGAGACCCATGAAAAACAGCATGGAGATCGTGAACCCTCCGAACAGGATCAGCAAAACCCCAGCAATGGTGCCGGCGATGGAAATCCGGTTTGCCATCGAGGAATAAACCGATTGTTTCGCTGTATCCTGCCCCAGCTCACGTAGATCTTCCACCAACCCGCTCAAATCTCCCATGGAAATGACAGCTTCTTTGAATGCCTGCTCATCGGACAAACCTCGGGATTGATAATCGGCAATTTTTTCTTTCAGGTTGGTGGACAGTTCTTCCTTCAGGTCGAACAGCTGTTGACTTTGTCCCACTCCAGCAAAAAGATCATCGAAGTACCGTTCAATTTTCTCATCCAGCATTTTCTTATTCTTCAGCATGGTTCAGCTCTCCTTTAACCAGTTTATCCAGCACTTCCCTGGCAAAGTTCCAATCTTTGATGCGTTGTTCATAGTGGCCTTTTCCTTCGGGGGTGATCCGGTAATATTTGCGTCTGCCACCCTGAGTTTCATCACCCCAGTAGGAGAGAATATAGCCTTCTCTCTCCAAACGACGAAAAGCAGTGTACAAGGTGGCCTCTTTTAATTCATACTGCTTGCCGCTCAGTTCCACGATTTTTTTGTATATCTCGTATCCATAGCTGTCACCCTGGCGCAACACATTCAGAATGATCGTATCGGTATGGCCACGAATCAAGTCTGTCGAAATGGTGGTTCCCACGGTACCACTCCTCTCAAAATATATATTATACAATATTACTGTTTGTGTCAATGTACTTTTTCCGTCATTGTATTATTCCACGATTTTACTTTCACCTGAATTGTGTTCCACCCGGTGAAAGCCGGAGTTGCCGACGCCGACTTTCGGGAGAAAGAGTATCGACAGGAGCCGTCGAAGGAATTCACCATAAAGAAATTCCCCGCCATACAGGCAGGGAGTTCTCTAGGGTAAAGGCCGGGATCACTTGCCGTTGCCTCTCCTGTTCAATTTTGATTTTTTTGAATGCAACTCTTGAGTTCATCGCCACCATTCAAAATCTTTGGAGGTGACCTATGTCAACTACAACCATGATGCTGAAGAAAGAATTAACACCCCAACAACTGGCTATGGCGGATTCGGAGTATAACAAGAAAAAGAAGGATAAGTTGATCCAGGGCTGTTGATTAACCAGAAAATGGGCGGCGGAAGGGAGTCGTGTGCTGCCAAAGCGACCTTTGTACCATGGCACTACAATCCAAAGGAGCTGAAGCTCTAGATGAAGGTAGCCATCCTACCCAGCGGAGAAGTCTTACGAGAGGGCGTTTAGGGGCAACATTCTTCCCTGTGTTGCTTCCGTAAGGCTTTGCCCCTGCCCGATCGGAAGATTTGGAGCGGCCAGTTTTCACTTCCTTGCCGGATGGCAACGGTCGCGTGGTAGAACACGATCTCCCCATCCAAAATATGGCTAATCAACGCGCCTGAAGTTGATCCTTTTCTTGTTATGGTTCTTCCTCTGCCCCTTCGCCGCACCAACGATTTTATACGGGTGATATCGGACGTGCCATCCTCATTATCTTCTTTGGATGGATCATCTGGCCTTTATTGGATATCATCTTTGCGATTAAGAAAATCGACAAACTTAATGAGGATATCGAGCTGGAAATCTTGCAAAAGGTGAAGTCGGTCGCCTGACTTGTTTCTGCAACGCCCCAGGAAGGCCTGGGGCGTTGTTGTTCTCCGAACATGTTACTCTCTGTAAAAAAACCGGCCCCACGGCTACATAGTTCTTTCCCCCTTACTCCAGCCGCTTCAGAGCCGCCCGAACTGGGCTTCCGTCAGCTTCCGCCAGGGGAAGCGGAAGAGCGGCCAGTTGATAATCACCGGGGTCCACCCCATCCAACACCGCCCCTTCCAGGATGTGAACCCCCTGATCGGTGAGTGCATGGTGGGCAGGAAGTTCCTTGCTGTCCAGGGGGTCCACCGAGGGAAGATCCAGTCCCAGAAGGCGGATCCCTTTTTCCTGCAGATAGGGGGCCAGCTCTGGCTCCACCGGCGGGATCTCACGTGGAAAGGTGGATCGGTCGGTCCAAGTATCCGTTCGGATGAGCAGACGGGTCACCCCCTTCAGGTTTTTCGACTGTAATTCCTCGATCCCGATCTGTATCGGATCCGGCAAGTGAAGAATCCGGACCCGCCCGATGTAGAGATCGAGGTCCAGATCGATCACCCGCTTTCCCTCCTCGTCAAAATGGAAGGGAGCATCGATATGGGTGCCGGTATGAGTACTCAAAGTGATCTGTCCCACATTGACGGAGCCTGACTCTTCCTTGCTCCAGCTTAACTGATAGGAAAAGGGAGTATCCCCAGGCCAGACCGGAATTCCCTTCACCAACCGTTGCGAAATATCGATCCAACCACTCACGCAACCACCCCCCGTTTTTTCTCATGTCGCTCGTAATCTTTCTCTTCCATGATCCACTTCAGCACTTGTACTGCTTCCCATACCTCGGTGTAAGCCGTATAGAGAGCCACTGGGGCAAGACGGATCACATCAGGTGCACGGAAGTCAGGGATGACCCCCTTCTCCTTCAGGGATTTGCAGATCCGGACCGCCTCCGGATGGACCAGACACACATGGCCACCCCGCCGGTGATCCTCGCGAGGATTACCAATAGTAAAACCCATCCCGACCAATTCTTCCTCCACCAACTGCATCAGATACTGGGTCTGGCGAAGGGACTTCTCCCGGATCGGACCGATTCCCGCCTCTGTAAAAATCTCCAGGGAACCGATCAGGGGAGCCAGACTGAGCAGATGTGGGGTTCCGATCTGGTAGGCACCAGCACCCCCGGCGGGAGTGAGCTGGTACTCCATGTCAAACTGAACCGATTTGTCCGAACTGAACCAACCTGCCAGACCCGGCAACTCGCCGAAATGCTTTTGATGGACAAACAGGCCCCCCACGCCACCGGGGCCGGCGTTCAGGTACTTATAGTTGCACCAAAAGGCAAAATCGACACCCCACTCATGCAACTGATGAGGGATCGCCCCGATGGAATGGCACAGATCAAAACCGATGGGGATCCCCCGCTCCCGGGCCGCCGCAGTCAACCGCTCCATATCCAGGATTTGCCCGCTGCGATACAATACCGAAGGCAAAACGATGATCGCCACCTCTTCGGTCATAGCCGCGATCAGATCCTCCTCTGCCAATGTTTGCCCATCCCGGCCCCCTACTCGGATCAGGTGTTGTTCCGGATCCAATCCGCGAAGCCGAAGTTGACTCTGCATGGCATAAATATCAGAAGGAAAGGTGAGGGCATCAGCGAGGATTTTCCTCCGTTTTCCTTCTGGACGGTAAAAGGAAGCCAAGAGTTGATGCAGATTCACCGTGGTAGAGCCGGTCACGATCACCTCCTCCGGCTTGGCTCCCACCAGAGGAGCGCCTTTTTTTCCTAGCTCTTCGGACAGATGAAACCATGGATGGACCCCCTCTGTCCAACCCTCGATCCCATACTCCCGCCAGCTGTCCAAAACAGACAACAGGCTTTGTTCCGCCGGTTGGGACAACAGTCCGAGGGAATTCCCATCGAGATAGATCCTGCCTTTTCCCAGATAAAATTCCTCTCGGAACCGGGCCAGTTCATCTGCTCGGTCCAGCTTCTCCGCCGTTTCCCGTGTTCTATCAAAGGTGACTTCCATTCACGATCCCTCCCAAGCTCCAACCTTTACAGTTGAGTACGAAGACCCCATAATTCTGGAAAAAAGCGGTGATCCAATACTCGCTTCAAATAACTGACTCCTGCAGAACCCCCAGTCCCCTGTTTATGACCAATAATCCTTTCCACGGTTTTCATATGGTTGTATCGCCATTGTTGTTGCCGATCCTCGATATCCATCAACTTCTCTGCCAGCTCATACAGATCCCAATACTTTTTCACATCCCGGTAAACTGTCAGCCAGGCGGCTTCCACACTGGGATGAGGTTGGTAATCCTTCGACCAGTCCCGTTCCAAACAGGAGGCATCCACAGGGAGCCCCCGGACTGCCAGGGCTTGAATCGACACATCGTAAATGCCTGGTGTGTTCAAGGCTTTTTTCAGCCGTCGGTATAACTCCGGTTCATGTTGATAGACCGCCAGCACCCGCTGATTCTTATGCCCCAGCGCAAATTCGATCAGACGGTTTTGATAGGATTGAAAGCCAGAAGAATGGCCGAGCTTCTCCCTGAATTGCATATATTCCGAAGGGGTGAGGGTAGACAGCACTTCCCAAGATTGGATCAATTGTTCCTGGATGCGGGAGACCCGGGCCAACATCTTGAAGGCTGGCTCCAGCTCGTTCTTTCCGACGGATGTGACTGCTCCCTCCAATTCATGGAGGATCAGTTTCATCCACAATTCACTCACCTGATGGATGATGATAAACAGCATTTCATCGTGGTGTCCTGACAACCGTTGTTGGCTGTTCAAAAGCTGGTTCAGCTGCAGATAGTCCCCATAGGTCATCTCCCCGCTAAAATCTGTATAAATTCCCTCCTCCGGTACTTTTTCTTTTGAATTGGATGGATAATCAGTCATGGATTTCTCCCCCTTTTGAACACCTATCTACAGAATACATGACAATACGTTCCCGAAAAAGAGATGGCTCCCCAATCACAGGATTTAGCCTTCTCAAGGGCGTATATATTTAAAAAGGAATACAACTAGAGGAGGAAGCAACCCATGGAATCACCTGGAATCGATCCCCCATCATCCACAAAGAAGAAGCGGAAAAACTGGAAAAAGATCATCTACATCACACTTACTCTGCTGCTGGTATTTGCTGTCGGTGGAACTCTAACCGCCGGTTGGTATCTCCACCGACCCTTGCCTGACTCAGAGGGAACCCTTACCTTTTCCGGTCTCCGGGAACCAGTGGATGTGTACCGGGATAACCGCGGAGTCCCTCGCATCCTGGCTAAAAATCCGCAGGATCTCTACTATGCCCAAGGGCTTGTCACGGCCCAGGATCGTCTGTTTCAGATGGAGATGAGCCGGCGATTGGCCTCCGGGCGCCTCAGTGAGGTGGTCGGGGAAAAAGCTGTGGACCAGGACCGATTCTTCCGGACCTTTGGACTGCGCCGAGCAGCGGAAGCCTCCCTCTCTTCCTACTCCGGTGAAGCTCTGAACGCATTAAAAAGTTATGCCCAGGGAGTCAACGCCTATATCCGACAAGCGACGGAAAATGGGGAACTGCCAGTGGAGTTCACCCTGTTGGGAGTGGAACCAGAACCCTGGTCGCCGGTGGATTCCCTCACCATCGGAAAATACATGGCCTACGACCTGGGTGGCCGCTGGCGAGGGCAGGCCTTCCGCCATGAACTGTTACGCCTGTTTCCCAAAAAGCAAGCTCTTGAACTCTTTCCCACGTACCCTCAGGAGGGACCGCGGATCGCCGGGGAAACTTCTTCCTCGCTGAATCTGTCGCAACAGCTGGCCTCCGCCGTCTTTCCCCGGGAGCAGAACGGGAGCAACAACTGGGTAGTCTCTGGGAAGAAAACCGAGTCGGGCAAACCTCTCCTCGCCAATGATCCCCATCTCTCCATCGCCACCCCTGCTATCTGGTACCAAACAGAGCTGAAAAGCCCTGGACTCCACGTCAGCGGTGTCACCTTTGCCGGGGTGCCCGGAATCGTGGTAGGCCACAATGAACAGATCGCCTGGGGGGTGACCAATGTCGGCCCCGATGTGCAGGATCTCTACATCGAAAAACGACACCCGGATCATCCCGATCGATTCCTCTACGAAGGAAAATGGGAGCAAGCTCGCCGGATCCCGGAAAAGATCCGGGTCAAAGATGGAAAGGATCAAACTCTGGAGGTGATGGTGACCCGGCACGGTCCCATTGTTACCGAGTTTGCCCGCCCCGACGGAAAAATGAAAAAACCGGACACCGCTTTGTCCATGCGTTGGACCGCCCTGGAACCGACCACGGAGCTGGAAGCCGTTCTCCGCTTCAACCGGGCGAAAAATTGGAAAGAGTTTCGGAAAGCCCTGACATACTTCAAAGCTCCCGCCCAAAATTTTGTCTTTGCCTCTACCGATGGCACGATTGCCTACCGGGCTAACGGCTGGATCCCCATTCGTCAAAAAGGGGAGGGGCTACTACCGGTCCCCGGTTGGAAAAAAGAGTACGAATGGAAGGGGTACATCCCTTGGAAAGAGCTTCCTACCGTAGTCAATCCGGACTCCGGCTGGATCGCCACCGCCAATAACAAGATCACCGGAGAGGATTATCCCTACCATATCACCCACACTTGGGCTGAACCCTATCGTGCTGCCCGTATCAAAGAAGTGCTACAGCAAAAGAAAAGCTTCACAGTAGCCGATATGGAAAAACTGCAGACGGATACCAAAAACCTGCGTGCCCAATGGCTCACTCCTCTTCTCCTTCAACAGGCCAAGGGAGAGACATGGACTGCAGAGGAGGCCGCCGCCCTTCAGTTGTTGCGGAAATGGAATTTCCACGATGATCCCAAACAGGGGGCTCCCCTCCTCCATCATCTCTGGATAAATGAATTGGAGAAGAAACTTTACCAACCCTTGAATGAAAAAACCCTGGACCTTTTTGAAGGAAAAACCCAAGTAACCGACCACCTGCTCCGTCAAGCCGCCGACGGTAAGCCTGGATGGTGGATCCAAAACCAAGGTGGGCTGAAAAAACTGTTCCTCTCTTCTTTTAAGGAGGCCGTGCGTCGTGGACAGGATTTACAGGGGAAGGATCCGACCCACTGGCAATGGGGGCAATTTCATCAGGTTGTTTTCAGCCATCCCCTGAGCGAGGTGTCCCCGTTGAATCTCTTGTTTAATAGGCAACCGATCCCTGTCGGAGGAAGTGACATGACGGTGATGGCCGCCGGTTGGAATTTCGATTCCGGTGAGGTGGATCACGGGGCTTCCTGGCGGACCGTTGTCGACTTGGCAAAGCCTCGTCACAGCTGGGATGTAGTGGGACCGGGACAGTCGGGACAGGTGATGAGTCCTTGGTACCATGACCAGGCAGAAGATTGGGTTCAAGGTCGTTATCATGAGACGCGGATGATGGATAACCCCGGACTCCCTGACGGAAAATTACTCCGTCTCTTGCCATCCAAATAAAACAGACATCTGACATCCGGCGACCCATCCACAGGGTTCGCTGGATGTTTGACTTTTTCGGGAACCTTGTCCACAAGGGTCCTCCGTGGTATTATTTTGATTAGTCGTTCTATTTGTAACAGATTCCAGCTTAAAAAGCTGTCCCCGGAAGGGTGGAATAACCCATGGAACCTCTTTAGCTCATCAGAACCAAGAAAACCCCATCTCAACTTAGAACGTCGTATGCTTCCAAGGAGGGACACCTGAGTGGAAAAAAGCAAAAATCGTTGGTTGATCGCCGCATCCGCTGTCGGAATACACCTTTCTATCGGATCCGTTTACGCTTGGAGTGTGTTCAACAATCCGTTGAAAGACCAATTCGGCTGGAGTGACGGTGAGATCTCCTTCGCCTTCAGCCTCGCCATTTTATTTCTAGGCTTATCAGCTGCCTTTCTGGGGCATTACGTAGAAAAGCATGGACCGCGTAAGTCGGGGATCCTGGCGGCTCTTTTTTTCGGTGTAGGAATTATAGGTTCCGGACTCGCAGTCAACCTAGGCTCCCTGTATATGCTCTATCTTTTCTATGGGGTCCTGGGTGGAATCGGCCTGGGGGTCGGTTACATCGCACCGGTCTCCACCTTGGTCAAATGGTTTCCGGACCGGCGCGGATTGGCCACCGGTCTGGCGATCATGGGATTCGGCTTTGCTTCACTGATCAGCAGTCCAATCATGGCACGGCTAATCGAGTCCGTGGGAATTGCAAACACGTTCTATCTCTTAGGTGCGATTTACTTTATCGTGATGTTCTTCTCTTCCCGGTATCTGGCCCCACCCCCGAAGGATTGGTTGCCCCCCGGATTCAAAGAGAAGGTGGACTCCGGCAAAGCCCACGTCAAAAAAGATATCGCTCAATTGACAGCCAATGAAGCGATCAAGACCCGCCGTTTCTATTTTTTATGGTTGATGCTGTTTATCAATGTCACCTGTGGAATCGCTATCATTTCCGTAGCCTCCCCTGTGGCCCAAGAGATTACGGGGATGAGTGCGTTGAGCGCCGCCACGATGGTCGGCCTGATGGGCCTGTTCAACGGAATGGGACGGATCGGCTGGGCATCATTTTCCGACTATATCGGGCGACCGGCCACCTATACTGCCTTCTTTGTTATCCAAGTACTCGCATTTTTCTTCCTGCCGCAAATCACTCACTCCCTTCTGTTCCAACTTCTCCTCTTTCTGATCATGACCTGTTACGGCGGGGGTTTTGCATCCATTCCCGCTTATATCGGTGATCTGTTCGGTACCAAGCAATTGGGTGCTATTCATGGATATATTTTGACTGCATGGTCTGCCGCGGGGCTTGTCGGACCCTCGATCACCTCCTGGGTTCATGAAACCACCGGGAGCTATGCAGGTAGTCTGACTTTCTTTACCGGTTTCTTTACCATCGCATTGATTATCTCCCTCTGGATTCGATCCGATATCAACCGTCTGAAAAAGGCTCCCACAGCTCCTGCGAACTTATGACTCCAATCAGGGCTGTTGATTAACCAGAAAATAGGCGGCGGAAGGGAGTCGTGTGCTGCCAAAGCGACCTTTGCCATCCTACTCAGCGGAGAATCTGGAGAGAGGGCGTTTAGGGGCAACATTCCTTCCCTGTGTTGCTTCCGTAAGGCTTTGCCCCTGCCCGATCGGAAGATTTGGAGCGGCCAGTTTTCACTTCCTTGCCGGATGGCAACGGTCGCGTGGTAGAACACGATCTCCCCACCTAAAATATGGCTAATCAACACGCCTGGACTCCAATATCCGTCCCCTCCAGTGCCGCATAGGGCAGCAAATCACCGGAAAAAGATCCAATTTTTGAAGGAAACTGGGATCTAGCGGATATTGGAGCGAATTTAAAAACGAAGACACCCCTTCTCCGCCATATCTGGTGAGATGGGGTGTCATTTCATTCGTCGAATAGATCTTGAACGGAGCAATCAAAAACTCGAGCGAGAGACTTGAGATGGTCTCGCTTCACGGAGACCCAATCGTCCTTGTAATAGTCAAGAATGGTATTGTATCGGATCCCGCTTTTTTCTGTGAGATCCTTCTTAGTCATTCGGTACTTTCCTGCTAGTTCAGAGACTCGCAGCAAAGGAATCCACCCCATCTTTCAAATCTTGACTTTCCTTCATTATAGCAGGGCTTGAAATGTTGGATAGATGCATGTTCCAAAGTGTTTCATCAAGTCTCCTCCCGTCCACCCACTTTCACAGACCTGGGGGCCTTTGTTAAATAATGAAACCCGGCTGCCGGATTCTCCGGTGGGCCGGGTTTCATTATTAATCTTTCTTCCCTTTTTCCCCTTTCAGAGGCAGAATGGCCATCGTACAGCGAGAGACACAGAGGAGTCGCTCTTCCTCATCCTGGATCCGAACCTCCCACACCATCGTGGTCCTCCCTTTGTGCAAGGGTTCCGCCACTGCAGTAACAGTGCCCTTCCGTTTGGGACGAATATGATTGGCGTTAATCTCCAATCCCACCGTGGTCTCCTTTTCCTGGTCACAGTTCAGCCACGCCCCGAGACTAGCGGCAGTCTCCGCCAATACAACGGAAACACCTCCATGCAGGATCCCGTAAGGTTGGTGGTGTCGTCCGTCCACCGGCATCTTCAGGATGACACGTTCCGGTGTCAATTCCTCGGTTTCAATCCCCAGTACTTCCATAACGGTTTGGGGGTTCGACTCAGTCTTTTGCATGGGAATCCTCTCCGATCCGAATTCAATCATCCTCCCTTTCTTCATCCTTCATCACCATTCGCCTTCCCCGCCCCGACATCCTCCCCAATTTGTCATTTACAGCTACTCCTAGGCCAAACGCCGTTTCTTTCGATCCCAGAATTCCATAGAATATCCTATTAACCTGGGAGGACGGTTATTTCTATGATCTGGCTCGCTTTTACCCCGGTCTTACTTTACTTATTGGCAGAAGGGACCCGAAAGCGACCTCAGGGGGAGCAAAAAAAAGATCCGGATGCGCATCCGGGCTTTTTCTATTCTGAACGGCTTATTCTATTTTCCCCAGCAATTCTAGAGTCGTTTCTTTCGTTTGAGAGTTTAGAAGTTCTGTACGGAACGCCTCATCCATCAGTTTTCGAGACAACATCTGCAAAATTTTCAGATGCTCCTGACCTGCATTCTTCTCCGGAACAGCAATCATAAAGATAAGTTTAGCCTTTTCTCCATCCATACTGTTCCATTCAATACCTTCCCGTTTTATACCCAGAGCGACCCTCGCCGTGTTCACCCCATCAGATTTACCGTGGGGAATTGCAATGCCGAATCCGATGCCAGTACTCCCTTCTTTTTCTCGAAGGTACAAATCCTTCTTAAACCTCTCCAGCTGATTCAATGCTCCGCTTTGGTCGATGAGATCTGCCATCTCTTCCATCACTTCGTCTTTACTCGTACCGGTTAACTCCATTTTTACGAGATCTTCACTGATTAAGTCAGTCAGTTTCATTTGTAAATAACCCCCGCTACTGAAGTGAGTCTACAGGTTTTTTTAAGAAGTTTACCAACAATGCGGTGACAATCACCCCGGCGACGATGGAAAGGAAAAACATCGGCACATGTTCTACCGCTTGGAAGAGAGCAACGATCGGTCCTCCGTGGGGTACGTTATCTGTGACGCCACTGGCCATTGCAATCGTGGCAGCCACCATCGAACCTGCCATAATGCTAGGAATCACCCGTAACGGGTCTCTGGCAGCAAAAGGGATGGCTCCTTCCGAGATCCCCACCAGTCCCATGGCTAAAGCCGCTTTTCCAGCTTCCAATTCTTCTTTGATATACTTTTGTTTGTTGAGCAGTGAGGCGAGCCCCATACCGAGTGGGGGGACTGGAATGGCTGCAGCGATGGCTCCCATGATCGTGGGCTGACCTGCCCCGATCATCGCAGCTCCAAACAAAAACGCAACCTTATTGACAGGCCCGCCCATGTCAAAG
Organism: Kroppenstedtia sanguinis; assembly: GCF_050433445.1. Lineage (NCBI taxonomy): Bacteria > Bacillati > Bacillota > Bacilli > Caryophanales > Thermoactinomycetaceae > Kroppenstedtia > Kroppenstedtia sanguinis. Next base: position 81,971 of record NZ_JBNPXF010000014.1, read on the forward strand.
GAGACCATCCCACCCAGAATCAGTCCGAGGATGATTTTACTCGATCCAGTCATGCTGTTTAAACCGGCTGTTAAAGCTTCCATCAAGCCAGCAATCGGGCGACCCAGGACATAGATGAATAGAACACCGATAATCACCGAGGATACCAACGGGATGATGAGAACTGGCATAATCGGCTTGATCATATCCGGCACTTTCATTGCCTTGATCGCCTTCACGATATAACCGGCCAGAAACCCTACAATAATGCCGCCAATAAAACCCGCGCCTACTTCGCTATCGTAAAATTGTCCGTTCGCAGCGATATAACCGCCAATCATCCCTGGAGCGAGACCTGGGCGATCTGCAATGCTAACGGCGATAAAACCGGAAAGAATCGACACCATAAAGATAAAACCAATGTTGCCGATATCGTTGATCTTTTGCCAAAAAGAACCCTCAGGGATCACAAAACCTTTTTCCGTTGGAACACCACCAAATCCAAGTGAGAGAGCAATCAGCAATCCGCCTACGACAACAAAGGGAATCATATAGGAGACACCGTTCATCAGGTGACTGTATATCAGTTTCCCCTTGTTTTTATGCTTTTTCTTCTCTTCCGGCGTTGATTTCACCTGCTCCGCAATAGGCTCCTTCTTTTCTCCGTAAACATCCACTTGCCCCACTTCAAACCGTCTGATCAATTCTTCCGGTCGGTGAATCGCTTCCGTGACAGAGGTTTCAAGCAATTTTTTACCGACAAATCGCTCTTTGTCCACTTTCTTGTCTGCAGCGATGATGATACCATCCGCTTCCAGTATTTCTTGATCGGTCAGTTCGTTTTCAATCCCAATGGAGCCTTGTGTCTCCACCTTGAGTTGGACACCTATCTTTTCAGCGGTTTTTGATAATTTTTCCGCTGCCATGTAGGTGTGGGCAATCCCTTTAGGACACGAAGTTACAGCCAATATTTTCATCGAATCCCCCCTCTCAATTGAGTAGACCCTCTCTATAGGACGGAGAGAAATTCCGGCACGGTATGCTGACCTTTTAAGCTCTTCAGCAGGGATTTGTCTTCTGAAAGGCGGTTCAAATCTTCAAAAAGGCGCTGAGCCGCTTGAATATCAGTCCATTGAACCGCCAACAAAAACACGAAGGTCACCTCCTCGCCTCCCCAGTGGACCGGTTCCTGCAAACGGGCGACAGCGATCCCTGACTTTCGGATCAGTTCCGGACTTCCATGAGGAATGGCAATGCCACCGCCAATGAAGGTATGCGACAGATGTTCGCGCTCGATGACGCTTTTTCCATAAGCTTCTTCTACGTATTGCTCTTGCACGAGTGAGTCAGTCAAAAATTGAATAACCTCTAAATTATCTTGGTAATCCACATCGAGAAAGATCAGCTCGGGATGCAGATAGCGTCTTAACGCCAGATAACGCCCTGGCTTCTCCGTCGGAGGAGACAGCGGATGCTCCATCATCCGCTGAATCTGCTCACATTCCTCCTCGTTGAGCAATGGAGAGATCGTAACCACCGGCAACGATAAATTGGGCAGTGGTACGGTACTGATTACAAAATCAGGTTTTACCTTTGCAATCGTCTGTCGTAATTCAAATGTAGAGACTGAGTCAGCCACCTCAAGGGATGGAAAATAGCGTTTCAGCTTAGAAACGATCAAAAGGGATGTACCCACGCCTGTCGTACACACGACGAGTACTCTTCGCCTTGCTCGCCGTTCATTCTTCAGTCGCTCCAAAGCAGCCTGAACATGAAGTGTGAGATAAGCGACTTCATCTTCGGGAAAGCGGACACCTACCTGTTTTTCCACATCTGATATCACAGTGTAAATGAGCTCAAAGACATGGCGATAATTTACTTTAATCTCCTCGTTCATTGGGTTCAACAAAGTAAGGCCATGCCGCAACCGATGGATCGTTGAACGAAGGTGCAAAGCCAATCCGATTAATAATTGTGTATCTTCTTTCAATGGCTCCTCGATCCATGGATTCATCTGTTCAATCAACTGTTCCGCGACAGCCAAGGCTTCTGTATCCATTTGTTTGATGGATTCCCTCAACCCCAGATCCTTCATGTGATAGTGTAACTTAGCTCCGAGCAAATGCAGCGTCAAATAACCTCTTTCTGTTTCCGGTATATGGACGGCAAAGGTCTTTTCTAACTCGGTTGCAAGAGCAGAGGCCGGCTGATATTCCCATTGATTCTGCAAGTATTTTAATTCTTGCAACGGCATGTAAATCTCGTTTCCCAACTTGATGCGCTGAATCGCAATCGCAATATGGATCAACATATTGGAGATGGACTGGTCGGTAAAATAAAAGCCAAAAGTTTGTTGTAGCTGACGGATTTTACTTTCTATCAATGTCAGCTGATGTGGATCTGCAATGCCGTTGAATTCAAAACGAACATTTTTTGCGATGTCAGAACTCGGTTGCTCGCCGTTAAAAGAGGGAGCAAAGGTTTTGGACAAGGCAAGACGCTTTTCTTTTTCATTTCCTTCGATCTTGATGCCGAAGTGAGGCTTGCGCAACAACGTGAGATCGAAGCCTTGGGCCCATCGCTCCACTTGATTTAAAATTTTCCTCATCCGCTTCCGGCTCATGTAAAAAGTGTTACATAACTGTCGTAAGGTGATAAATTCATCACTTCTCAGCAAAAGTCGAACCACTTGCATCTGCCACTGGGGATCGGTCTCTGATGCTATTTTTCCCAACCATTTTTTTAACCGTTCCTTTTCCTTCGGATGAGCCTTTAATAACACCCCGAGTCCGGGCTTTCGATGAATTGACACCGTTGGATCATGGATCTGAAGCCATTCATGAATCGCTTTCAAATCATTCCGCACCGTTTTTTCGGAACAGTGCAGTTGTTTCCCGGCGGTTTCCGTTGAGATGTAATTCTCTTCCTGGAGCAACAACGCGAGCAGTTGTTTCTTTCGATCATCCCACATCTTTCTCACCAGCTTTAAGCTTATTATATCTGCCAGTTGATCTATATGATGATCTTTCTTTTACCGTATTTTGCGGTAATCAACGGATGAATCCCAGATGATCCGCCAGACAGCGAAGCCAATTTTCCCGAATGAAGGGGAAAATCGGCTTTTCGGGATTGCGATCCCTCACCGACCTGACCCCAAAACAAAAGACCCTGCGATTTACAGTACGCAGAGTCTCCACCTCGGATTACGGCTTGACCGTAAGGGTCTCCGCCGGCTCCATCACATGACCACCCTTGGCCGTTACGTGATACATCACTTTGTATTCGCCCGCCTCGGCAAAAGTATGTTGGATGCTGTATACTCCGTCCTTGCCCTTATTGGCGTCAATCTTCTCATGCTCATCCTTGGAGGCGCCCTTCTTCCAGAGCTCAAACTTGACCTCATCGGCATCCGTGACCGGTTTGCCGTCGTGAGTAATCTTCACTTCGATCCCAGTCTCCTTGCCAGCGTGCGCGTCCTCAGGCAATTTCATCTCCACCTGGGCCAAGTCCTCGGCAGCCTCGCCGTGGCCCTCCTCATGCCCATGATGGTCCTCCTCATGAGCCTCATGCTTCTCCGAGCTTTCTTTTTTGGGGGTGGTTCCACAAGCGGTCAACCCCAACACCGTCATCAGGGCCAGTCCCCCGACCATCCAACTTTTTACGCTCATCCAAATTCGCTCCTTCGATCAAAAAGGTTCACACCGCGGTATTGCCTCTGCCCCCACTTCGAAGTCAGTAGCTAGGTCATCCTCGGGAAAGAAAGAAGCGCTCCACTAAATTCAAGGAACCATCTGCGCCTTTCAGTGGGGAACATCTTCCATCCTAGTCTCTCCCCAGGCAAAGTATTCCAGATCCCTTTCTTGGAAACAACGCTTTCTAAGCGAATCCGACTTACAGGGATTCTGTAGCTGGTTGAGAAACTGGATGACTTCTTGCATACTCCTCCGCTTCCAGACGGTCTCTCTCCCGCTCTTTCCGCACCCACTGGAAGAAGAAAATATAAACAATCACACTGACATAGACGATTTCCTGGATGATCTTCATCAGAACACCACCCAGTTGTTGATCATGTAATGGAGACAAGATCGGAAACATCTGGGATTGTTCATGGAACAAGGCAAAAAATGTCGTATCCGAGAAAGCAATCATAACACAAGCCGGTGTGAGGAGCATTCCGTTGACATAGAGAAAGCCCATCTTTTTCAACTCGCCCATCTTGTCCATCTCCGGCACGGGGCAGAGCACAGAAAACCACATCGCCACCCCCCCGATTAACAGGAGAGCTCGGGCTCCCGCATGCAACGCGGGCACCTCCATCATTCGGTCAAATACCCAGGGGAGGTGATACATCCAGATCATTCCGTTGAAAAAGAATGACGCGAATACAGGATGGACCAACACTTTTAAAAGTTTGCCCACTCCTTTCAAACGAAACGCCGGAGCCACTAACCAAGAGGGCAACCCCATCAACAAAAAGGGCGGCAACACAATAAACAGCAGAGACATCTGCACCATATGGATGCTGAATAATTCATGGCCGATCAGATCCAAGGGACTGCCGAGGGAGAAATAAAAAATCAGCGCACCGGTCAGAAAATAAGACAATTGTCGAATCGACGGCGGCTCCGAGTCGGGAAATCGATTCCGTAACGGTCCTGTGAACAACAGATACAACGCGATCACGAGCAAAACCGCCAGATTCATTGGAATGCTGTAGTTGGCAGGATGCAAAAACATCTCGATCATCTTATCCACACCGGATCCCCCCTTTTCTCTCCTTTGTGTGGAAACCTTTTCTAAAAGCGTTGTGATTGACATATAGACGACCAGGGCTGTTGATTAACCAGAAAATGGGCAGCGGAAGGGAGTCGTGTGCTGCCAAAGCGACCTTTGCGCCACAGGCACTACAATCTCGATGGG